>DHGK01000349.1:7205-10192 GCA_002402755.1 Planctomycetes bacterium UBA4800 | reverse complement strand
TTCGTGCCTTCGTGTCTTCGTGGCTATCTCGTCGTCCGTTCGCGCGGCCGCCCCCCCGCATCCGGGGAAGACGAAAGGACGATGCCACAAAGACACGAAGACACCAAGCACCGGCGCTGAATCACCGCGCGCTCGGGTTGCACCCGAGACTCTTCGTGCCTTCGTGTCTTCGTGGCTGCGTCCGTCTTCCATTCCCCACGCATTGGGCGGTGCCGCCCTGGCCGCCGTAGCCCTGGCGACGGCGGCTAGAGATACGGCGAGAACAACCGCGCCACGCCGTCCCGCAGCTTGATGGGCAGGGGCCGCCCGTCCACGTCGGCCATGCCGACCGGCCGCGCGCGCGCGATCACCGACCGGCACCGCGCGGTGAGCGACGCCGCGAGGGCGCGGTCGTAGCACTCGACGTTGAACTCGAAGTTGAGGCGCAGGCTGCGCGGATCCCAGTTGGCGGAGCCGAACAGCGTCCACGCGCCGTCGACCAGCACGAGCTTGGTGTGGTCGAAGGGCGGCGGCGAGAGCCAGACGCGGCAGCCCCGCTCGAGGAGCTGCCACAGGAGCGCCGTGGACGCCCACTTCACCATCTTGAGGTTGTTCGCCTCCGGCAGGACGATGTCGACCCCGACGCCCCGCATCGCGGCCACGTTCAGGGCGGTGATCAGCGAGGCATCGGGCAGGAAATAGGGCGTGAAGATGATGACGGAGTCCCGCGCGCAGGCGATCGCGCCGTGGATCGTGAGGCGCAGCTTCTCGAAGTCATCGTCCGGGCCGTCGGGAATGCCGCGCGCGACGGCGGGGCCGTCCGCCGGCGCCTCCGAGAACCAGGGCTCTCCCTCGAGGACCTCGCCGGTCGCAAAGTCCCAGTCCTCGGCGAAGACCGCCTGGAGCTGGTACGCGATCGGCCCGGCAACGCGGAAATGGAGGTCCCGCACGGAATGCCGCGCCCCGAACTCGAGGCAGTTGCCCTCGCTGATGTTCATCCCCCCCGTGAAGCCGATCGTCCCGTCGACCACCATGATCTTGCGGTGGAGGCGCAGGTTGGAGTACCGGAAGCGCCAGGGGATCAGCGTGTGCATGAACGCAACGATGGGAAACCCGGCGCGCCTGGTCGTCCACGGGATCGGCGGCCAGCCGTAGCGCGCCCCCACATCGTCGACGAGCACGCGCACCGCGACGCCGCGCTTCGCCGCGCGCGCGAGCGCCGCCAGGAACCGCCGGCCGGCCCGGTCGTAGTTGAAGATGTAGGTGCACAGCGTGATGGACCGCGACGCGCCCTCGATCGCCTGGAGCATGGCCGGATAGGCCTCGTCGCCGTTCTCCAGCGGGACGACCCGGTTCCCGGCGACGAGCGGCCACCGCGTCACGTCGCCTACGAGCTTCGCCAGGGACGCGAGGTGGGCGCCCTGCGGCCCGCACGCCGACGAGAGCGCCTCGGCGGAGCACTCGCGCATGTCCTCGGGCGGCCCCGGGTGCGGCCGCTGCGTGCGCAGGGATCGGGCTTTCCTCTCGATGCGGTTGATGCCGAGCCACAGGTAGAGCAGCGTGCCCGCGATCGGGGCAAGCCAGATCAGCCCGACCCAGCCGACCGCGGCGCGGCTGTCGCGCTTGTGGATCACGGCGTGCGCCGACGCGATGGCGGACACGACGACGTCGAGCGCCGCGGCCGCATACGGCCAGAGGGCGAGAATACCGTCCATGCCGTCACCGACTCGCCGCCATCGCGGAGGCGACGGCGGCCCGGACCGCCGGCGCCTCGGCGACGGCGGTCATTTCGCCCGCGTCAGTTCCGCCGCCAGGTTCTGCGCCGTGAACCCGAACTCCTCGGCGAGCTTCTTGAACGGCGCCGAGGCGCCGAAGCGCTCGATCGTCAGGTAGACGCCGTCCTTGCCCGCGAAACGCTCCCAGCCCATGCGCACGCCGGTCTCGACCGCCGCGCAGCGCGCGCCCGCGGGAAACACGGACGCCTGGTAGGCCGCGTCCTGCCTGAGGAAGAGCTCCCAGCAGGGCATGCTCACGACGCGGATGCGCGCGCCTTCCCTGCGCAGGATCTCGGCCGCCTCCAGGCACAGGTGCACCTCGCTGCCGCTGCCGGCGAGGATCCAGTCCCACGGCGCGGGATCGTCGCTCAGCACGTACGCGCCCTGGTAGACGCCCTCCGCGGGCGCGTACCTCGCGCGGTCCAGCGTCGCCAGGTTCTGCCGCGTGAGGCAGAGCGCCGTGGGGCCGCCGGAACGTCTGAGCGCGTGGAGCCACGCGCAGGCCGTCTCGTTCGCGTCGGCCGGCCGCACGACATCGAGGTTCGGGATCGCCCTGAGCGCCGCGATCTGCTCGATCGGTTGATGCGTCGGGCCGTCCTCGCCGACGAAGATCGAATCGTGCGTGAAGACGTAGACCGCCGGGAGCCCCATCATCGCGGCGAGCCTGATCGGCGGGCGCATGTAGTCGGAGAACACGAGGAACGTGCCCCCGTACGGCCGGAAACCGCCGTGCAGCGCGAGGCCGTTCATCACCGAGCCCATGGCGTGCTCCCTGACGCCGAAGTGGAAATTGCGGCCGGAGAATTCGCCGCGCCGGATGTCGCCGCCGCCCTTGATGTACGTGTTGTTGGACGGCGCCAGGTCCGCGGACCCGCCGAC
The DNA here is from genome assembly GCA_002402755.1 of Planctomycetes bacterium UBA4800. Classification (GTDB taxonomy): domain Bacteria; phylum Planctomycetota; class UBA8108; order UBA8890; family UBA8898; genus UBA8898. The sequence continues at coordinate 7,559 of DHGK01000349.1, read as the reverse complement.
CAGGCACGGCACCCTCGAGGCCACGGCGTTGAGGACCATGCCCGAAGACGCGCGCGTGGCGATGCCCTTGCCGACCTCGAACGCCGGGAGCGCGGTCTCGAGGTCCGCGGGAACATCGCGCGCCAGCAGGCGCTCGAAGGCCTCGGCCTTCGCGGGCTCCTCGGCCTTGTACGCGGCGTACATCGCGTCCCAGGCCTCCCTGGCGCGCCCGAGCTTGCGCCCCAGCCGCTTGAAGAATCCCCGCACCTCCTCGGGCACGTAGAACTGCTGCTCGGGCGGCAGGCCGCACGCCTGCTTGATCGCGCGGATTTCGTCTTCGCCGAGCGGGGCGCCGTGCGCGTCGTGCGTGTCCTG
>DHGK01000349.1:4796-7118 GCA_002402755.1 Planctomycetes bacterium UBA4800 | reverse complement strand
TCCTCGCTGAAGGCAAGCTCGGTCTTCCCCTCGATCGTGATGCCGTTGTCGTCGTACAGCACGATGAGCTTTCCGAGCCCGAGGTGCCCGGCGAGCGACGCGGCCTCGGCGGTGACGCCCTCCATCATGCAGCCGTCGCCCGCAACTGCGTACGTCCGGTGGTCGATGAGCGCGAACTTCTCGGTGTTGAAGCGCGCGGCCATCATGCGCTCGGCGATCGCCATGCCGACCGCGTTCGCGAAACCCTGGCCCAGGGGGCCGGTCGTCGTCTCGATGCCCGGCGCGTGGCCGTACTCGGGATGGCCCGCGGTGCGGCTGCCCCACTGCCTGAAGCTCTTCAGGTCATCGAGGGACAGATCGTAGCCGCAGATATGGAGAAGGCTGTACAGCAGCATCGAGCCGTGCCCCGCCGACAGGACGAACCGGTCGCGGTCGGGCCATTCCGGCGCGGCCGGGTCGTGCCGCAGGAACTTCGTCCACAGGACGAAGGCCGCGTCGGCCATGCCCATGGGCATGCCGGGGTGTCCCGAGTTCGCCTTCTGGACGCCGTCGGCGGCCAGGAGGCGAATGGCGTCCACTGCCATGCGTTCGATTTCTTTGGTCATGCGTGTCCTCTTCTGTCTCTGCGCGCGCCGGGGCCGCGAAACGCCTTGAGCGCGGCCAGGTAGCTGTCCGGCAGTCCGACGTCGTAGCTCTCGCCGTTGACAACGAACCCCAGGCAGCCCTCGCGGCCGCGCATGAGATCCAGGGCCGCGGTCAGCTCGAACTGTCCGGCGTTGTCGAGGCCCTGCGTCACGATCGTCTCCAGGTGCGGGAAGAGCTCCCGCCCGAGCACGTAGAGGCCGAAGATGCCGAGGTAGCTCCCGTCGGGCAGGCCCGGCATGCGGAGGCGCTCGCCCGCCTCCCGTGCGCTCGGCTTCTCGGCCACGTCCGTGATCTCGAGCAGCCTGCCTTCCTCGATCCACGCCCCGGCGACGATGCCCGAGGTGGCGAGCGCCTTCTCGGGGACGACCTTCACGCCGATCACGCTCCGCTGCGCGCGGGCGTAGACATCGAGGAGCTGCTCGACGCACGAGCGGTCCTCGAGCGACCGGTAGACGTAGTCGCCGAGGAACAGGACGAAGGGATGCCCGCCGACGCGCTCGCGGGCGCAGTACACCGCATGGCCGAGACCCTGCGGGCGTTCCTGCGGCACGAGGTGCACGCTGCGGCCGAGCGCCAGCACGCGCTGCTCGTACGGCTTCTGCCGCGGGCCGAGCCGATGCGCCTGCTCGGGCGCGACGTGCGCCTGGAAGAAGCTCTCGAGCTGCGGCCGATCCTCGGGACGCACGACGACGGTGACATCCTCAAGACCGCATGCGTCCGCTTCTTCCAGGTTGCAGAGCAGCACCGGCTTGGCCACGCCGTGCCGGTCGACGATCGGGAACAGCTCCTTCTGGACGACCTTGGAGGCCGGAAAGAGCTCCACGCCGAAGCCCGCCGCCGGGATCACGGCCCGCGTGACGGTCTGCGCCGGCTGGATATCGAGCGGTACGCTGTCCATGCCGAGCGCATCCCTGATGAGCTCGGCGGCGCGGTCGCGCTCCTCGGGCCCGCGGCACAGGAGCTGCGCGGCGCCGTCCCCCTGCGAGCCCACGCCCTTGCCGCCGAGCACCAGCTCCCGGAGCGGCGCGTGCGCGAGCAGCGCGTGGAGGCGCGGCGCGGCCAGCTCCTCGGGCGACGAGGGGCCGAGGCGCGCGTCGAAGAGCTCCTGGGCCTCGCGCATGAGCCGCCCGAGCTCGGGCGCGTCGCCGGCCTCGATCGCCGCGGCCGCCGCGCCCACGATTCGCCGGTTGATCGGCCCGAGGTACTCCTGCACCTCCTCGTCGCGCGGGGTGCGGGCGAACGGATACGAGCGGTTCAGGTCGCTCAGGATCCTGATCGTGTCCTTGGCGCCCTTCAGGTCGACGATGAGGAAGTGGAACCGGCCGCCCGCGCTCAGCTCGTTCACCGCGACCATGTCCTGGTCGAAGGTCATGAGGAGCGGCCGCCGGCCGAAGGCGCAGCCCTGGTCCATGCGCCCGCAGCGCGACGGCGTCGTCACCTCGCCGCGGTAGGCGAGGTCCATCTCGCCCCGCACCGTGAGGTGCAGGTCGTAGATGCGGTTGAACGCGCGCGCGACGAGCACGCAGACGGCGGCGGAGCTCGACAGGCCCTTCCTGATCGGAAGGTCCGTGCGGTGGTTGTCGATCGAGAGCCCCCCCACCTGCCAGTTGGTGCGCACCTGGTACGCGACGCCCGCGGCGTAGCTGAAGAACCCGCCGGCCTGCGCCTCGGCGAGCA
>DHGK01000349.1:2656-4766 GCA_002402755.1 Planctomycetes bacterium UBA4800 | reverse complement strand
CGGCGCGACGCGCGCGTACAGGCCCTGATTCGTCCCCGTGATGATGGCGCGGCCCTTCTCCAGGGCGGAGTTCTGGCGCCTGTGGCCCGCGGCCCAGTCCGAATGCTCGCCGAAAAGACAGATTCTCCCGGGGACGAACAGCTCCACGCGTGCGGCTCCTTACCCGCGGTCATGCGGAAGAGATAGAAATTACCACACGCGGCGCGGGCGAACAAGGCCGGACGGGGGGAACGCGGCCGGCCGTGCTGCACGGCCCTCCGTCTTGCCCGGCATCCGTGGTATACTGCCCGCGTCTACATTCCCTTGTTCCGGGGTCTCGACCGAATCCCGGGGGGAAGGCCGCACGGAATCGCGTCACGCCGGAGGCAACCATGGGTGACCCTGTATTCCTCAAGAGGGTTGTCCTGACGAACTTCAAGAGCATCAAGGGATGCATTGTGAACCTCGGCCCCCTGACGTTTCTGGTCGGGCAGAACGGCGCCGGAAAGAGCAACTTCCTAGATGCCTTGCGTCTCGTGACCGAGGCGCTCTCGACGACGCTCGAGCACGCCTTGCGGGATCGCGGCGGAATCAACGAGGTCAGGCGGCGCTCCACGGGCCACCCGACTCATTTCGGAATGCGTCTTGACTGGGCGCTTCCCGACGGCACACAGGGCACGTACGCATTTCGCGTCGGCGCGCGGCCGAAGGGCGGCTTCGCGGTCCAGCAGGAGGAGTGCACGGTCGTCGGCCCCCCCCTGAGCGAAGAACACTACTTCAGCGTGCATTCAGGCCGGCTCAAGGCGACGAGTTTCGGCCGGAGCGGCCCGCCGGCGGTCAACGACCGGCTGTATCTTGTCTCGGCGGCGAGCATGCACGAGTTTCGTCCGCTCTTCGATGCGCTCTCCCACATGGGATTCTACAACCTCAATCCCGACGTGATTCGCGAGTTGCAGCCGCCGGACCCCGGCGAGATCCTGCAGCGCGATGGCCGGAACCTCGCAAGCGTGCTCGCTCGCATGGCACGAGAGAAGAGCCCGGCGCGCACACAGATCATCGAGTTCCTGTCCAGGATCGTGCCGGGGCTGGATGACGTCGGCGTCAGGCTCGTGCTGCGGAAAGAGACGCTCGAGTTCAAGCAGGTCGTCAATGCCGCCAAGGCCAGGTGGCGCTTCCCGGCCGAGAGCATGTCGGACGGCACGTTGCGTGCGCTGGGCGTCCTGACCGCATTGCTCCAGTCCGGAAACAACGGCGACAGGAGCGTGCCGCTCGTCGGCATCGAGGAGCCCGAACTGGCGCTGCACCCGGGCGCCGCAGGTATTCTGCGCGATGCGCTGCGAACCGCCTCAAGGACGGCGCAGGTCATTGTCACCAGCCACAGCCCCGACCTCCTCGATGACAAGGAGATACTCGACCAGCATCTTCTGGCCGTCGTCAACCGCAACGGCGAGACGCTGATCGGTCCGCCCGATGCGAGCGACAGGGCCTCGATGCGAGACCGGCTGTATACCGCGGGAGAGCTGCTGAGAATGAGCCGGATCGAGCCGGACGAGAAGGCCGCGAGGCCGGAGGCGGTTCAACTGGAGCTGTTCCCGGATATGCCATCATGCCGGAAGTGAGAATCGCGGCGATTGTGGAAGGGCACGGCGAGACGGAGGCGGTGCCCGAGCTCGTTCGTCGAATCGCGCTCACGATCCACCTCGGGTTCGTGCCGAGGGTCAAACCCGTGCTTCGGCTGCCCGCGAACCGGCTCCTGCGGGGGAACGGCATCGAAGACGCGGTCGAGCACGCGGCACGAAAGCTGGAAGGACGCGGCGGAATCCTGGTCCTGATCGACTGCGACTGGTCGGGCGCCTGTCCGGCCGCTGATGGTCCGAGGCTCTTGACGCGGGCGACGGCGGCTCGAAACGACATTCCCGTCGCCGTCGTGCTCGCGAAGCAGGAATTCGAGACCTGGTTCCTGGCCGCTGCGGAGTCCCTCCGGGGCGTCAAGGGGTTGCTTCCCGACCTCGCGGCGCCCGCTGCACCGGAGCGCATTCGCGGCGCCAAGGAATGGCTGAGCGCACGAATGCAGCCGGGCGCAAGCTACGCCGAAACGACGGACCAGGCGGCGCTGGCGGCCGAATTCGAC
>DHGK01000349.1:0-2580 GCA_002402755.1 Planctomycetes bacterium UBA4800 | reverse complement strand
CTCAGCACTGCGAGAAGCCGCACCCGTGGCACACGACGCAGCCCTCGGCGAAGTCGAGCACGTTGTTGCACTCCGGGCACTTGACCCGGAACGCCGTGGCGCCGTTGTCGTGGCCGGCCTTCTTCTGCTCCTTGAGCGATTCCTCCAGCGGCCCCATGTCGAACTGGCCGAGGAGCAGCTTCTCCAGGCCGAACTTCTTCTTCAGGAAGAGGTACTTCTGGATGGCCTTGGCCAGGCCGTCGGCCAGCGACATGATGCGGCCGGCGCGCGACGGCACCGAGAGGCTCGAGCCGATGCCGTCGAGCTGCTCGACGATGTCCTCGATCCTGCCGTTGCAGCGCAGGAACAGGCTCGTGAGCCGGCACACGGCCTCCAGGTCCGAGTTGGCCACATCGCCGCCCCGTCCGAGCTGCGCGAAGAGCTCGCGCTCCCTGCCCGAGCGCGGCTCGACCGTGATCTTGACGTGCATGTTCCCGAACGGCGTGATCTGCCTGACCCTGAGCGAGCTCATGATCTCCGGCAGCCTGACCGGCTTGAGCCGGTCGGGGAGCGCGTCCTTGTCCTCGGGCTTCTGACCCTTCTTGGTCAGGGTCATGGGCTGGTGCTCGCGGCTCCCGTCGCGGTACACGGTGATGCCCTTGACGCGCTCCTGGTACGCCAGGAGATAGAGCCGCCGCACGTCGTCCCGGGATGCCTCGCGGGAGAAGTTGATCGTCTTTGAGATCGACGCGTCGCAGTGGCGCTGGAACGCCGCCTGCATGCGCACGTGCCACTCCGGGCTGATGTCGTGCGCCGTGACGAAGACACGCCGCACGTCCTCGGGAATGCCCTCCACGCCCTTCAGCGAGCCCTTCTCGGCCAGCTCCTCCACGAGCCCCGCCCGCAGGAAGCCGCGCTCGGTGGCCGCGGCCATGAACTGCCGGTTGACCTCCGGAAGGCGCTTGCCGTCGAGGACCTGGCGCCAGAAGGCGACGCTGAACAGGGGCTCGATGCCGCCCGAGCAGTCGGCGATGATCGAGATCGTGCCCGTGGGCGCGATCGTCGTCGTCGCCGCGTTGCGCATCGGACGGCCCCGTTGCTCCCAGACGCTGCCCGGGAAGTTCGGGAAGACGCCGCGCTGGGCGGCGAGCGCCTCGCTCGCCGCGTGCGACTCCTCGTTGACGAACTCCATGAGCTCTTCGGCGAAGCGGATCGCCGCATCGGAGTTGTAGGGAATTCCGAGCGCGAACAGCGCATCGGCGAATCCCATGATCCCCAGGCCGATCTTGCGGTTCCCGCGGCTGATCTTCTCGATCTCGGCCAGCGGGTAGCGGTTGACATCGATGACGTTGTCCAGGAACCGCACGCCGAGCTTGACCGTGCCGCGCAGGGCCTCGTAGTCCACGGCCGCGCCGCCCGCCTCGCGGCGCACGAATCCGGCGACGTTGATGCTGCCCAGGTTGCAGGATTCGTACGGCAGGAGCGGCTGCTCGCCGCAGGGGTTCGTGGCCTCGATCTCGCCGACGGCCGGGGTGGGATTGTCCCGGTTCATGCGGTCGATGAAGATCACGCCCGGCTCGCCGCTCTTCCACGCGCGGTCGATGATGAGGTCGAAGACCTCGCGGCGCGTCCAGGGCGCGCCGTCCTCCTTGGCCAGGGTCTTCTGCTCGCCGTTGCGCGGATTGACGACGGCGTGCGCGCCGTCGGGTTCCTTGAGCAGCCCGTCCATGAAGCCGTCGGTGATGCTGACCGACAGGTTGAAGTTGGTCAGGGCCGTCTTGTCGTCCTTGGCCCGGATGAACGCCAGGATGTCGGGGTGGTCGATGCGCATGACGCCCATGTTGGCGCCGCGCCTGAAGGCGCCCTGCTGGATCGCGTCCGTCGCGCGCGAGAACACGCCGAGGAAGGACAGGGGGCCCGAGGTCGTGCCGCCGCTCGAGCGCACGAGGTCGCCGGTCGGCCGCAGCCGGCTGAACGAGAACCCGGTGCCGCCGCCGGCCTTCTGGATCAGCGCGGCGTGGCGCACGGAGCCGAAGATCCCGTCGATGCTGTCCTCGACCGGCAGGACGAAGCACGCGCTGAGCATGCCCAGGCGCCGGCCCGCGTTCATGAGCGTCGGGGAGTTCGGCATGAACTTGCCGGCGGCGAGCAGATCGTAGAACTGCTCCTCGACCTCCTCCTGTCCGGCGGTCGAGAGGCCGTAGTGCGCCTCGGCCGAGGCGATCGCCCGGGCGACGCGCCGGAAGAGCTCTTCGGGCGTCTCGACGACCTCGCCGCGCTCGTTCTTCTTTAGGTACCGAGCCCGCAGCACCTCGTTCGCGTTCTGCGTCAGATCCAGGCTCACGCGCGGCTCCCGTTCCTCGGCGGCCGGGTCCCGCCGGCTGCCCGCATCGATCTTCTCCATGGACCGCCTCTAATGAAGATTATATACCAGAAAAGAACTTTTGCCGTTCCACGCCCTACCGCGGGTAGAGGCACGGGCGGATTATATGCACGACCCATGGGGGATGCAAGGGGGATTCGGGAGAACGGTGCTGCTGAATTATCATCAATGCAATGTCACCAGAAAGACGCGAGATGCCACAAAGACACGAAGACACC
>DHGK01000348.1 GCA_002402755.1 Planctomycetes bacterium UBA4800 | reverse complement strand
GGAGAAAGACCGCCGCACTTGACACGGCCCCTAACGTCTCACGTTCCGTTCTCTGTGCCCTCTGCCTTCTCTGTGGTGAATCAGAAAGAGCACCACGAAGGACGCCGGAATGTGATGTACTTACGGCGGAGATTCGCGCGTTCGGGATGCCCTGTGAACGGTTACGCGATTCGGCGCCGCCCGTCTTCTTGACACTCGCGCGGGCCAAACCTACAATCAAACGCTTCTTTCACGCGCTGCCGGGGAGGTTGCGTCTCGGAAGCCGCCGGCGCGGCCGCCGCCTGCCCGGCCGCGCACCCGCGGCGAGGGTTCGAGGTACTGCGCCACATGATCAAGGTCGCCACCGAAGCGGCACAGGTCCTGATCGCGAAGGCCTACGAGGCCGACCAGGGCCATGTTCTGTCGCGGTGGGACGAGCTCGACGCCGCCGCGCAGGGGAAGCTTCTCGCGACGCTCAAGGAGATCGACTTCCAGCAGCTCCAGCACCTCATCGTGCGCTGCGTGAAGGGCTCGTCGGGCCGGAAGATGGGCATCGCCAGGCCCGAGCCGATCGAGTGCCTGCCGACGCCGCGCGACGAGAAGGAACGGGCGGCGCTGCGGAAGATCGGCGAGGAGGCCCTGAGCCGCGGCGAGATCGCCGTCTTCATGGCCGCGGGCATGCGCGGGTGCCGCGTCGGCCTGGCGGGGCCGGAAGGGCTGTGCCCGGTCGGCCCGATCTCGCAGAAACCGCTCTACCAGTTGCACGCCGAGCAGGTGGCGGCCATCAACCGGCGGTTCCGCACCGAGACGCCGCTCCTCGTCATGACGAGCGCCGAGACCGAGGAGCAGACGCAGGAGTTCTTCAAGGCCAATCACTTCTTCACGCTCCCTCCGCGCAGCGTGACGTTCCTGCGGCAGCCGCGCCTGCCGCTCGTCGACCGCCGGGGCAAGGTGGTCATGACGAGCGGGGCCGAGATCGCCATGGCGCCGAACGGCCACGGCGGCGCGTTCCTGCTCCTCACCGAGCAGGAGCACCTGGACCGCCTGCGCGCGCGCGGCGTCAAGCACGTCTTCTACTTCCAGGTCAACAACCCCTTCGTGCATGTCGCCGACCCGCTGTTCGTCGGACAGCACGTGTGGAGCGAGGCCGAGGCGTCGGCGCGCTGCGTGCGCAAGCAGCAGCCCGACGAGCGCGTGGGCGTGTTCGTACGCCGCGGCGGGCGGATCGCCGTGATCGAGTACTCGGAGCTTTCCGACGCGATGCGCAAGGCCCGGCGGGAGGGCGGCGACGATCTCCTCTTCAACATGGGGAACATCGCCGTGCACATGCTGTCCTGCGAGTTCCTCGAGCGCGCCGCCCGCGAGGATCTGGCGCCGCCGTACCACCTTGCGAAGGAACGAGTCCCGTACCTGGACCGCAAGGGCCGGCGCGTGCAGCCGGCGATGCCGAACTGCGTGCGCTTCGAGTGCGACATCTTCGACGTCTTCCCGCTGGCCGCGAAGGTGTCCCTGTTCGAGGTCGAGCGAACCGATGAGTTCTACCCGGTGAACACGGCGCGCGGGCCGTGCTCTCCCGAGGATGTGCAGCGCGCCATGTCGGAGCGCTACGGCGGCTGGCTGGCGCGCGCGGGCGTGGCGCTGACCCGAGACGAGAGCGGCGCGCCGCGCGGGACCTACGAGATCAGCCCGCTCTTCGCGCGCGATGCGGACGAGCTCAAGGAGAAGCTCGATGTGTCCACGTTCGTGGCCGGCGATTCTCTGTATCTTGAGTAGCGCCGCCGCGGCCGGCGCCGCGCCGGCGGACGATGCCGGCGCGCGCGCGGCCGGCCTCATCGGCATGCTCGCCGACGAACGCGCGGTCATCCGCGAGATTGCCGAGAGCCGTATCGCCGCGCTGGGGACGAGCGCCGCCCCGGGGCTGGCCTCCGCGCTGGAGACCCTGGACGACCGCGACGCGCAGGTGCGGCTCGAGGGGGCGTTCAGACGCGTTGCGCTCCCGTTCCTTCAGGCCTGGCGGCTGTCCGTCTCGGACGCGGCCGGGCCCGGCCCGCCCGCGCCGGACGCGCCGGCGGCCCGGGACCCGGCGGCGGAGCTTCTCGCGCTGGGAGCGCCGGCGTGGCCGCTCCTGCACCGGACCGCGCGCTGCGGGAACCGCATCGTCGCGCGGGCGGCCGAACGCGTGCTCGCGGACGCGGCCGAGCGCCTCGCGGCGATGCCCGATCAGAGGACGTTCGAGCGCCTGCGGTACTTCCTCTCGCCCCTGCTCGCGCGCCGGGGCGATGCCGCCGCCGGCGATCTGCTCCGGGAGCATCTCTCCCGGACGCTCGCGGATGCGCGCACGGGGACGGCGAGGGTGCGCGCGCGGGCCGAGGAGGAGCTGTGCTTCCTGGGGACGCCCGCGGAGGAGTTCCTGTCGGATCCCGCGCGCACGCCGGAGCTCGGCGCCGCGGAGCGCGACGCGCTGCTCCGGAGCGTCAAGTGGTGCCTGTTCCCGGATCTCAGGATCCGGACGGGAATGAGCATGGACGGCTGGGAGCGGCTCTCCTGGCGCGAGCGGCACGAGCGCGTCCCGCTCTGGAAGCGCATCGCGGGGGAGGATGCCGTGCCCCTGCTCATGCGGGTCATGGCGGAGGAGCCCGAGGACATCGTGAAGCTGAGCGCCGTCGTCGCGTTGATCGAGATCGGCGCCATCGACGGCGCGGCGGCGCCGGCCGGCGTGCCGCCGCCCGTGGCGCTGCGCGTGCTGCTGCTCGAGGTCTGGGACCTGCGGCGAAAGTCGGAGTTCGGCCGCGCGCTCGATCTGCTCGACATGCTCGTGCGCGAGCTGCCCGGCGACCGCGAGGTGCGCGTCGAGTTCGGGATCACGCTCCGGCACGCGAAGCGCTTCGACGACGCGCTGCGCGAGTTCCGCACCGCGCTCGGGCTCTCCGGCCCCCGGCCGAAGGAGGCCGCCGTGGGCTACCAGCTCGCGCTGACGCTGTTGCAGGCCGGCCGGCACGAGGAGGCCATCGTCGAGTTCACGCGCTACCTCGGCACGGCGGCCGGCGACACGGCGCTGGCGCGCGCCCTCTGGTACGACCTTGCGTGCGCGTACGCGCTCTCGGGCCGGCCCGCGGAGGCGATCGACGCGCTGCTCGCGTCGATCGAGAAGGGCTTCAGGGACCGCGAGCACCTTGTCAGGAACGACCCGGACCTGGAGAGCCTGCGGCAGCTTCCGGAGTTCCGGCGCGTCGTCGACGCGCTGGACCGCGCCGCCGCGGCGGACGGCGGCGGCGCGAAGTAGCGCGGCCGGTCACTTGCACGCCGCGCGCACCTTCCGGGCGCGGGCGACCTCGACCTGGAGGTCGAGCGTCTCCGCGCAGGCGATGAGCTTGTCGAAGAGCTCGGCGTTGAGCGTGTCGGGCGCCGTGAAGGGCGCGATGAAGACCGCCTGGCTCAGGAGCGTGAACGCCCGGGCGCGATCCCCCTCGGCGATGAGGATGTCCGCGAGGGTCTGGCGCGCCCAGGCGCTCTCGCCGTTGCGCGCGGTCAGGTCAAGGAGCGCCGCCTTCAGCTCCGGGGCCTTGTTCCGCGCGAACAGCCGGCAGAGCGTGCCGAGCGGCCCGTGGTCGCCGGCCTCGGCCGCCAGCGCGGGGAATCGCTTCCAGATCGCGACGAGTTCGCGCACGAACCCCGCCTCGTCCTTGGCGTTCCGGCGCATCTGCGCGCGCTCCCAGAGCACGCGGAACGCGTTGCGCGTGCCGCCCGCGAGCGCGGCCTCGAACTCGCGGGCCGCGGCCGCGCCGTCGCCGCGCGCGCGGTGGACGAAGCCCATGAGCGCGGCCGCGTCGCCCGGCAGCGCATCGCGCTCCCTGAGCGCGAGCGCGATGCTCTCCGCGTCGACGTCGTTGCCCTCGGCCAGAAGCGCCCAGGCGTGGTCGGCCATGTCGAGGGGCGCCGCGCCGCCGGCGCGGGCGCGCGCCTTGAGCGCCTCCGGATCCGCGCATTCGCCCGCGAATTCGAGCGCCGCGTCCTTGCCGGCCGCGGCGATGTGCGCGCGCCACTCGGCGTCGAACGTATCGAGCGTGACGCCCGCGGCGTCCTGGAAGGCGGTCGCGAACTCCTTCTCGCGCAGGCCGCGCAGGATGCGCTGGAGCACGCCGTGGCCGTGGCGCTCGATGAGGAGCTCGACGGCCAGCGGACACAGGGCGTAGGCGTTGAGGAGCTCGGCCGGCGAGCGCGGGCGGCGGAAGCGCCGGTCGAAATCGGCGAGCGAGGGGATGTCGCCGCGCGCGACCGCCGTGCCGAGCGCCCGGAAGTTCGAGCGGGCGCCGCCGACGGGGCAGAGGCCCTCCTCGCGCACGGAGATGCCTTCCGTGAGCCAGCGCGGGATGCGGTAGTCGGTTCCGGCGACCGTGAAGACGTGCGCGAACTCGTGCCAGGTGCTGATGGCGTGGTTGCCGGAGTAGGCCGGCATCACGGTGACGGCAATGACCGGGCCGAAGCACACGCCCTGGGCGGGGAAATCCGGCAGGCCGAGGACGCGGCAGGAGAAGTGCTCCTGCCGCGGGTAGACCTCGACGTGCACGGGGACGGGCGGCGACGCGCCGTACCGGTCCCTGAAGAGCTCGGCCGCCGTGGCGAGCAGCGGCCCGAGGTAGTTCACGTAGAACGGGAGCGAACCCGCGGGCGCGTGAAACACGATGTCGCCCCACGCCTCCGTGCCGTACGCGCGGTCGAAGTGCGAGAGCAGCGTGCGGGTGTTGCTGAGCCAGATGTTGTACGGGTCGAGGGCGAAGCCCTCCTTCACGGCGGCGGCGGCGCGCGCGTAGTTGCCGGCGCGGAGCTCTCCGAGCGCGAGCGCCGTGTAGAGCGGCCAGTACGCGGGATCGAGCTGGTATGCGGTGCGGGCGCTCGCAAGGCCGAGCGGGTACTGGCACTGCACATCGCAGCGCAGGGCGGCGGCGAGGTAGAACGGCGCCGGCGCGCGGCTCACGGCGCGGGCGGCGGCCTCCGCCTGTCGCACGGCATCGGCGCGGAACATGAGATGCGCGGTCACGTACACGGCGCCGAGCGCCTCCAGCGACGCGGGATTGACGGCGAGCGCGGCCCGGTAGCGCGCCATGGCCTCCTCGAAGAGGCCGTCGAAGTACTCCAGGTCTCCGCGCATGATGAGCGCCTGCTCGTGGCGCGGGTTCACCTCCAGGGCCCGCGCGATGAGGCGGCTCGCCTCCGGCACGCGGGTCCCGCCGGCCGTGGGGTCATCGAGGAAGGTGCGGGCCAGCGCGGCGAGCGCGTCGGGGTTGCCCGGCGCGGCGGCGAGCGCGCGGCGCAGGTACGTGCGCGCCTCGGGGAAATCGTACTTGGATGCGAACAGCCCGGCGCCGAAGCACAGCACGTCCGGGTTCTCCCGGCCCCGATCGAGGGCCTGGGCCAGCATGACCTCGTTGGCCTCCTCGAAGCGGTTGAGGCCGACGAGCGCGCGGCCGAACGCAACGAAGAGCTCGGGCGGGGCGCGCATCGCATCCTCGGCGGTCATGCGCTCGTAGAACTCGAGCGCCGCCTCGCGGCTCCTGCGCGCCTCGGGTGCGGCGCCCATGTGCGCGAGGATCTCGCCCCGCAGGGAGCAGGACTCAGGCGATGGCGGCAGGTCGGCGAGCAGCGCATCGGCCTCGGCGAGCCTGCCGGTTGCGTGCAGGATCTCGGCGCGGCGCAGGGCCGCCTCGCCGCCCTCGGGAAGGGCGGCGAGGGCCTCGTCGTGGCGGCCTGTCATGGCGAGCGCGCGGGCGCGCAGAATCTGCGCGGCAGGGTCGGCCGCGGTCCCGGCGCCGGCGATCAGATCCGCGTACCGGGCGCGGCGGAACAGCTCGGCCGGGGAGTCCGCATCGGCGGCGGCGAGAAGCGCGGCGAGGCAGAGGGCGCTGGGCGTCATGGCGGTGGGTCTCCGTGCGTGCGTCGCGGCGTCGTGCCCGTGCGACAGGCGCGATGGTACAGGGGAACGCCGCCGGCCGCAAATCCGCGCGGCCGCGCGCTCTTGACGGCACGGAGGCGCGGCGTCGATACTGCGTGCATGCACACGGACGACGCGCGCGGCATCATCGTCGGCATCGACGAGGCCGGCTACGGGCCGCTCCTCGGCCCGTACGTGCTCGGCATCAGCTTCTTCGCCTACCGCGGCGAGGGGGCCGTCGGCGCGGCGCCGCACGCGTTCTGGAAGGAGCTCGCCGGCGCGGTGAGCCTCAAGCCCGCGCGGAGCCGCATCGCGATCGCCGACTCCAAGACCCTCTACTCGCGCGCGGGCGGGCTCGGCGTGCTGGAGGAGAGCGTGCTGGCGCTGCTCGCGGCGCGCGGGACGCGGCCGGCGGGCCTGCGCGAGCTCCTCGATGCCCTGGGCGAGGGCCCCGAGGCGCTCGATCGCTATCCGTGGTACCGCGGGCGGGATGTCGCGCTCCCCGCGGCCGCGTTCAGGCCGGTCATCGAGGCGCACGCGGCGCGGCTCGCGCGCTGCGAGGAGCGGAGCGCGTTCGTCTTCCGGGGGCTGCGCGCGCGCGTCGTGACCGAAGGCGAGTTCAACGAGCTCGTGGGGCGCATCGGCAACAAGGCGATGATCGGGCTTGGGTGCATTGGCGAGGCGCTGCGCCGCGTGTTCGTCCGGAGCCGCGGCGGCGAGGTGCTGGCGCTCGTCGACCGGCAGGGCGGCCGGACGCACTACGGGCGCTTCCTCTGGAAGGCGCTGTCGCCGCGGCGCGTCCTGGTGATCCGCGAGTCGGAGGAGCGCTCGGCGTACCGCGTGGAGGGCGCGGACGGCACGGTCATGACCGTGCACTTCACGGTCGAGGGCGAGAAGGGGGCGCTGCCCGTGGCGCTCGCCTCGATGGCGGCCAAGTACGTCCGCGAGCTGCACATGGAGCTTCTGAACCGGTACTTCATCGAGAAGGTCGGCCCGGGGCTGAAGCCCACGGCGGGGTACGTGAAGGACGCGCGGCGGTTCCTGGCCGACATCGAGGGCGTGTGCGCGGGCGGGGAATTTCCGCTCGAGCTGCTCGTCCGGCAGCGGTGAGACTCGGGCGCGCGCGGGGAATTGCGCCCGGGCGTCCCGCCCGGGCGCTCCTTATCGGAAGGAGCGGCCGGGCACGCTGTTTGCACGGATGGCAAAGAGTCCGGGCGTTCTTGCCGAAGAATAGGGTGGAATCTCGTGTCCGTCGGGTGCGCGCATAGAGGGCAACATGAGTTTCGAGTACGAATCCGAACGCAAGAGCTTCGTCAAGGTCAACACGGACATCCCGGTCCGCTACAAGTTCCTGAGCAAGGTCATCGATCTTGCCGACGAGAACATCTACGAGGGGACGACATCCCATATCTCAGGCCACGGGCTCCTGCTCGTGGGCAGAATCCCGAGCGTGAGCTGGATTCCGGGCCTCTTGATGGAGAAGATAGTGCTCGGCCTGAACATTCTCCTGCCCAGCATCGATGCGCCGGTCAAGGCGCTCGCGCGCGTCGCCTGGGTGGAGGCCATCCCGGAAGGAACCGAGAAATGCGCGTTCGGCATGTCGTTCAGAGAGATCAGCAAGGAGTGCCAGGATCAGATCCTGAAGTACATCATCCGAGCCCAGATGACCCGATAGCGCGCCGCGCGCCCCGCCGAGGGGCGCCGCGCGGCCTCGTTCCCGCCGCGACCTCTTCCCGGCTCCATCCATGCAGCCCGTGATCACCGCCATCGGCGCGGTGGCGATCGCCGCCGCGCTGCAGGGGCTCGCGCGGCAGGACGCTCCCTCGTGGGCGTTCTGGGCGGCCTCGGCCGCGGCCGCGTGCGCCGGCGCGGCGCTCGGACGCTTCGTGCTCGCGCGCCTTGCCCCGCCGCGTTTCGGGCGCGCGGCGACGGCCGCGACGCTCGGCCTGCACGCGGCCGTCGTGGCCGCCGTTCCGGCGGGCGCGGCCGTCGCGAACCTGCTGCCGGCCGTCGTTGTGTACTTCGCGATGGCGTGGGCCACGCACGGCGCCGCCGGCCGCCCGTTCGGATTCGGGCGCGTCGAGTGGGCGGCGCCGCGGCTCTTTCTGATTCCCCTCGCGCCGTTCGCGCTCGTATATGCGATCGAGGAGGCCGCGAGGCTCTCTCCGCGCGCGATGGCGTTTCTCGCCGCGCATCCCGCCGCCGAGATCGCGCTCGGGGCGGCCATCGTCGGGGCGCTTCTCGCGGCCGGGCCTCCGGTTCTTCGCCATCTGTTTCCCGCGCGGCCGCTCGATGGCCCGGCGGCGGAGAGCCTCGCGGCCCTTGCCGAGCGCGCGGGGGTGCGCTTCCGCGCGGCGTTCGTGTGGATGACCGGCGCGCGCGGAATCGTGAACGCCTGCGTCGCCGGCATCGCGCCGCGGACGCGCTGCGTGTTCGTGACGGACGGGCTCCTCGGCGCGCTCGGACCGCAGGAGGTCGAGGCGGTGCTCGCGCACGAGGTCAGCCACGTGCGCTGCCGCCACTTCGAGCTGCTGTTCCTGCTCGTCGCCGGCGCGTTCGGGGCCTGGAGCGGCCTCGCGCCGCGGATTGCGGGCGGGGACCCCGGCGCGGAGCTGATGTTCGCGGTGCTCTGGTGGGGCATCTTCCTCCTGGGGCCGTTCGCGTGGGTGTCGCGGGTGCTCGAACTGGAGGCGGACCTCAAGGCGCTCGATCTGGGCATCGATCCCGCGGCGCTCGTGCGGGCGCTCGACACGCTGCGCGTGCTCGCGCCGCCGAGGCGGCGCGGCCATTCGTGGCGGCATTTCAGCATCCCGTACCGGATCCGCATGATTCTCGATCACATCGAGTCGCCGCGCGCCCGGATGCGATTCCGGCGCCTGAAGCGCGGGATCGCCGGCGCGATCGTCGCGCTGTGCGCGGCGGGAGCGGCGCTGTACGCGACGGCCGGCCCGCGCGGCGCCGGCGACGATACGCCGCTCAGGGTGGCGCACCTGCTGCTCGGCGGCGCGCGCTCGGATCCCGGGCTGTGCACGCGCGCGGAGGAAGCGGTCGAAGGGTATCTGGCGGAGCGCGGGATACCGGCGGAGGCGCTTGCCGGCGCGGCGGGCGTGACGGCGGCAGCCTGCCCGCCCGAGAGAATGCGCGCGGTGCTCGAAGCGCTGAGCCTCCTTGCCGAGGCGCGCGCCGGCCTGGGAAAGTTCCCGGCCTGGCTTCCGAGCTTCGGCATCGCGCGCGGCCTGGCCGGCGGGGCCGGCGCGCTGCCGCGGCTGCAGGCGGTCGCGGGCGCTCGGGACGCGGCGGATGTCCTGCGCGAGGCCGAGGCGGAGCTGCGCGCGGAGCTCGAGAACCTGCAACTTGGCTGGGACGGGCTCGGGTGGATCGATCTTCGGCACGAGAGCGATGCGCCGGCCATCGCGCGCTCCCTGTGCGCGCTGCACGTCCGCTACGCGGGGTTCAAGCTGCTCGCCGAGCTCTGCGCCGCGCGGGGCGATCGGGAATCCTCGGCCCGGGCGGACGAGAAGGCGGCGCAGTGTCTGCTGCGCTGAGGCCGCGCGGCGGCTTCACGCCGAGTCGCGCACGCCGGCCGCAATCTTCTCGGCGAAGAGCCCCTCGGGCACGCCGGGGTTGAGCCGCACCGAGCCGGGCGGCAGGCGCCGCCGCGCCTGGGCGAGGGCCATGAGCGCGCGCTTGTTGGGCGGGCTCACGAAGAACGCGGCCCCGCCGCGGGTCTCGAGCGCGGCGAGCGCCTCGTCGGGGTTCGCGAACGCCGCGACGCGGTGCCACGCATCGGCGGCGTTCTCGGTCTCGAAGTAGCGCCGCGCGATGAACCCGTGGCGCAGGTGCAGCACCGAGAACTCGTGCAGCGCGGGCGGGGTGTCGGGAGGCAGGAGCGATGCCGCCGGGACGCCCTCCTTCGGGGTGAAGAGCAGGAACTGGCGCGTCCCGGCGAACGCGGCGCCGACCGCGATCTCGGTCGTGCCGCGGATCCGCAGATCCTCGTGAAACTCGCGGAACGCGCAGGCGCGGTCGGCCTCGTTTTCCCAGCGGTAGTCCTGGAGCGCGAAGCGCTCGTCGCAGGCGGCCACGAAGCGGTTGACGTTGAAGCCCTCCCGCGGCGGCGCGAGATAGGCGTAGGAACCGAAGCTCACGCCGAAATCCAGCACGTTCACGAGGAGCGCGAGCGGGTAGAGCGCCTGCTCGGCGACCCCGCGCGTCTCGTCGCGGAAGCGCCGGGCCGCCTTGAAGTGGTGAATTCCGTCGAAGGGAACGCAGGTCTTCGGCGCGAAGAAGCGAGCGAGCTCGCCCGCCGCGCGCTGGCCGGCCACCGGCCACACGGCGTGGGTCTCGCTGGCGAGCGCCTGCACGCGCGGCGGGGCGCTCGGATCGCGCCCGAGAATGCGCTCGACCTCGAAGTGCGCATCCTCGTAGCCCGCGATGACCACTCCCGTCTTGACGCCTCCCGTCCTGAGCGCGGCGAGGGCCTCCTCGGTGCGTCCGGGCTCGGGCTCGGCGATGGGAATCACGTCGGGGTCCTCGATCTTGAAGGGATTGATGCGGGCGACGAGGCCGAGGCGCGTCTTCTCCAGTCCGCCCGCGGTGCGGTAGTCCACCCGATAGGCGTAGAATGCCGGCGCGCCGTGCGCGGGCGCGGCCGCGGCTCCGGCGTGCGCCGCGGGCATGCATGTGAACGGGGCGATTGCGGTCACCGTGCGACTCTCTGTCCTTCGGTTGCGACTCTTTGGTGTCCTATCGGCGTCTTCGCGGCCATTCTCTTGCTCCATTCGCACGGCTGTCCCCCGCGTCCGGGGAAGATGGAAGGACGATGCCACAAAGACACGAAGACACCAAGGACCGGCGGTGAATCACCGCGCGCTCGGGATGCACCCGAGGTAACCGTTCACAGGGCATCCCG
>DHGK01000245.1:4990-7710 GCA_002402755.1 Planctomycetes bacterium UBA4800 | reverse complement strand
AGCCAGGGAGACCAAAATGGGAAGTTACTGTTGCGCGGCCCCTAAGGGGCCGCGACCGGCGGGAGTTTCTGCTCTTCCAGCCACACGCTCAAGGGGGCGCGCGCAGGTATGAACCTCCCGTCCGTCCAGTTGTTCATCCTGAAGTTGGCAACGGCGATGGTCACCTTGCCACCCTTGAATTCGTCGCGGAACTCGGCCCAGATGTGGCTGCCGCGGGGCAGATGCCCCTGCCGGCGCCAGGCGACGATGCCCTCCTTCGACTCGGCCAGCAGCGTGCCGTTGACGTAGAGCGCGTAGCCCTCGCCGCAGTTGTGGTGCACGCTGCCGCCGACCCGAATGCGATAGCGATGGCCTTCTTTCAACGGCGGCAGCTCGAAGCTCCCGCGCAGCAACAGCACGTCCTTGTCGCAGCTCGTCGCGGGCGCCTCGCGCGGGCTGCCCTTGTACCATTCCGGAACCGGGCTCGCCAGGGGGTCCTCGATCGCACCGAACGGCGCCTTGCCGCGCCGCCAGCCCGCGTTCGCGGCATCGAACCCGGGAGCACACCAGTCCGGCATCCCCGGCGGAGAGATCTCCGCAAGGTCGCGGATGCCCTTGCTCCCGGCCGCCGAATCGGGCAGGTCGAAGCCGTGGTACTCCCAGACGGCGCTCTTCATGTCGCCGCCGAAGGGCTGCCAGTCATAGTCGTGGATGCCGGTCGCCTGATAGTAGGCAACCGCATCATCCAGCGTGTCCGCCAGAAGGGGCGACACCCTGGCCGGCTTCGCCCCCGCGAGCGCCGCCTGCAGCGATGGCCGATACCTGGGATTGCTCGCGAATGCCGCCAGCGCGCCGTCGAGAATCAGCGGTTTGATCGCCGCCGTGTGGGCGGCCAACTGCGCGGCCGTCGGCGCCGCTGCCGCGGCCGCAGCCGCCGCCTCGGCGGCAACCCGGGCTTCGCGATCCGATTTCGGGATCGCCTCGGTCCGACCGCCCTGCAGGCGAACCATCGCCCGCCCCATCGCCTCTCCCACCAGGAGGTAGGTCTCCGGGTTGCGATGGTAATGGTAATCCTGATCCCTGGGCGACTCCGCGCGATCGCGCCAGAAGTCGCGCGTATCGACCGATGCCACCGTGCCGGCGAACTCCGGGTGCTGCGCGGGATCGCCCACCGCCATCTGCGCTTCCCAGACGCCCCTCCACGGCCCATCCAGCAGCCGGTAGCCGCCGAAGCCGACGGTGGCCACGACCACGGGCATCTTCGGGGCGTTGAACTCCTTTCGCAGGTCGTTGATCAGATTGACCAGGTGCTTCTCGTAGTCCTCCCTGGTCGAATCCCTGTCCTTGTGCCCCTGGAACCAGCCGAACCCCGCGATCTCATAGCCTTGCCCGCGGTAATCGGGCAGCATCTCGTCGATTCCATCGAGCGTCTCCCGCACACCCTTGACCATGAGCCGGTATTCCAGCGATTCCCACTCGCTGGCGGGATCGGTACGGCCGCTCGACGGCGGCCTGAAGTCGAACGCCAGCGAGCGATTGCCCATGGAGGTTTTGATCAGCAGCACCACCTCATCGTGAAAGGTCCCCATGGCGCAGCCGAATCCCACCTCCGGACCAATGCTCTTGCCGTTGTTCGAGGTCACGGAAAGCGAGGACACGGCCCGGCCCGGGAACAGGCGGGGATCCCTGTAGAACACGTCGTTGCGTACGGCCCACTCGCCGGCATCGTCCACCAGGTACGGGAATCTCCCGTCCTTCCTTGTCAGGATCTCGAGGTCGCCTCTGGCCGGGATGTCGACCTGCTCCAGCCAGAACGCCGCCGAACCGCCCCTGAGGTAGGTGACGGTGATCGGGTAGCGCGTGCCCGCTTCAAGGGCGACTTCCGCGCACACCGGCTTGCCGCCGACCTCCCTGCGATAGACTTCCTTGCCGTCCAGCGCCACGATGGCATGCGTGCTGTCGCCGAACCCGGCATGCAACGTGTAACTGCCGCCGGCAGGCACGTCGATCCAGGCGGACGCGACGGCGGTGTGCGGACCATCGAGCGCCGGCAGGTTCTCGCCGACGGTGCCGAGCGGCGCCACGGCCTTCCTCACCGGTGCCAGCGTGCCGTAATCCGCCTGCGGATCGTACGCGCCGCTGAAGAGAGAGACCACGGCGCCTTTCTCCGTCGAATCGGCAGCCGGGTACATCCCGTGGGCCGCCAGCGCGGCCCCGCCGATCGGCATGCTGCCCGGAATGATGGCCGGATCGGCCGAGTAGAACGCGTTCGGGTAGGCGGGGCTGGCGCCCCGGAGATCACCCATCCCCACCATGTTCGACTGGCCGGCGAGAATGTAGACCTTCACCGGCTTCGTGGCTTCGCCGGGCCTGCCATCCGGCTTCGGCAGAGCCGGCGGCACCGGGTTGCCGGCGTGCAGTGAAAGCCCGGTCAACAACGCGACCGTCAGAGCTGAGAACGATCTCTTTCGCATCGTCTTTCTTTCTCCCGGTTAACGATCACGGCGATGCCATGGAATCCCGGCCGCTGACGGCCACCGAGATGCAGATGAAAGCGGATTGAAGGAAAACGCCCCGTCGCAGGAGATCTCGCCGGCGTCATCATCATCCGCGATCATAATCGGGAACTCCTCGGCCGTCAAAGGACCCGCGCGGGAGCTCTTGAGACACCGCGGCGCCGCACGCACCCTCTCCTCCGCCGGCCCTGCGCTCCCCATGGCCGGTTCCGGCGCTCGTTCGCG
>DHGK01000245.1:270-4937 GCA_002402755.1 Planctomycetes bacterium UBA4800 | reverse complement strand
TTCGGAGCGAGGGAGTAGAGGTTCGGGAAGGGCATGATCGAGTGGGCGTAGTCGATCACGTAGTCCCGGATGTACAGCCGGTCGCAGATCTTCGACCAGGCGGCGATATCCCGCGCGAAGGCGGCGTTCGCCGGGTCGAGGGACTCCGGCGACTCGAGCCGTTCGTCTCGATCAGCTCGCAATCGCCGACGCCGTTCGATGCCTTTCTCCGCCGAATCGGATTCCCTACAATGTGTATGCAACGGCATCGTCGACCCCGAGGAGAACCATCGTCATGCACATCGAGCTCACGTTCTTGGCGGTCCTCGCTCCGGCCCTGGCGCAGGGGGAGCCGTCCGAGGCGGCCGATCGACGAGTCGACCGGGCCCTCGCGAAGGTCGATGCGCTGGCCTGGTACGACATCCGTCGCCTGGACATCGAAGGGAAGGGCTGGACAGACACCAAGGACTTCTACGACCGGCTGCCGGCCGGGGCGGAGGGCGTCGTGCGCGCTCCGGTCTGGAGCCTGAGCCGGGATTCCGCCGGGCTGTGCGCCAGGTTCGAGACCGATGCCACCGCGCTCAGCGCCCGATGGACGCTCCGGTCGGAGAGCCTCGCCATGCCGCACATGGCGGCCACCGGCGTGAGCGGCCTCGATCTGTACGTCAAGGGAACGGATGGGAAGTGGAAGTGGCTCGCGGCTGGAAAGCCGACGGCGTTTCCTGCCAACTCGACCGCGCTCGTCTCCGGCATTCCCGAGGGGCGTCGGGAGTACTTGCTGTACCTTCCGCTCTACAACGGCGTGACCGAAGTGGAGGTGGGCCTGCCGAAGGACGCGACGCTCTGGAAGGCTCCTCCGTATCCTGCCGGTCGCAAGCCGATCGTCTTCTACGGCACATCCATCACCCAGGGCGGGTGCGCCTCGAGAAGCGGAATGGTGCATACGGCGATCCTCGGGCGGCGGCTCGGCTATCCGGTCATCAACCTCGGTTTCTCCGGCAACGGCCGCATGGAAGCCGAGCTCGCCGCGCTGCTGGCGGAGCTCGATCCGTCGGTCTACGTGCTGGACTGCCTTCCGAACATGGACGCGGCGCTGGTGGCCGAGCGCGTCGGACCTTTCGTACGGACGCTCCGGAACGCGCGCCCCGAGACGCCGATACTTCTCGTCGAGGACCGGAGCTACTCCAACGCCATTTTCGTCCCGGCATCGGCGCGGCGGAACGAGGAAAGCCGCCGCGAGCTTCGCAAGGCGTACTTCCGCCTCACGGCGAGCGGCGTCGGGAATCTTCACTACTTGCCCGGAAACCGGCTGCTCGGCGAAGACCGCGACAACCTGGGAACCGTGGACGGCTCGCATCCCACCGACCTCGGTTTCCTCCGCCAGGCGGACGTTTTCCACGACGCCCTCGGACCGATTCTCCTCGGACCGGCCGCATCCTCCGCGCTCGAGGAGGAGTGGAAGCGGACGAAGCCCGACATCGTCGTCTTCCTGCCCAAGGGCGCGGCCGACGGGGACAACGAGCACTTTCAGGTGTTCGAGGCGCCCGAGAGCGACGAGCTCCTGGCCATGTGGACCCAGAGCAGCGTCGAGGGCCGCGGCGACAACAGGATCGCCTTCGCGCGGAGCCTCGACGGCGTTGCCTGGTCCGATCCCGTCATCCTTGCGGGCAGGGGACCGGGCCGCCGGGAACGTCAGGCAAGCTGGGCGTTTCCCGTGGTCGCCGCATGCGGGCGGATTTACTGCTTCTACACGAAGGAGCTGGAGAAGATCGACGTGCGCCAGTCGTCGGGAGTCATGGGAGTACTGTATTCCGACGACAACGGCTTCTCGTGGAGCGCGGGAGCGGATGTCCCCGTGCCGAAAACGCGGTACGACAACCCGGACCCGGAGGTTCCGCCCAACTGGATCGTGTGGCAGAAGCCCGTTCGGGATGCCGGAGGCCGGTGGATCGTCGGCTGCACGCGGACGACGAGCGAGAAGGTCATCCCCAAGCCGAACCGCAACTGGCCCGATCACGACTCCCGGAGCGTGTTCATCCGGTTCGACAATCTCGATGCCGGACCCGATCCCAAGGACCTCGCGCTGACGTGGCTTCCCGCGGGCTCCGACGGCCTCGAGGTGCCGCACAAGCTGTATCCGGAAATCTCCGTCTGCCAGGAGCCGGCGGTCGTCCTGCTTCCGGACGGGCGGCTGTTCTCGGTCATGCGCACCATGACCGGCTCCATCTGGTATTCCGTCTCCGAGGACGACGGCGCCACGTGGCGGCCGGTCGAAGTCCTCCGGTACCGCGACGGCGGGGAGCACGTGGAGAATCCCATAGCGCCGTGCCCGCTCTATCGCCTGGCCGACGGCCGTTACCTCCTCGTTTTCAACAACAACGACGGGCGGCGCGGGGCGTACGATCAGTTCCGGAAGACGTGGCGCGCCAACCAGCTCAATCATCTGCGCCATCCCGCCTTCATAGCCATCGGAGAGTTCCGCAGCGATGCGCACCAGCCGATTTGGTTCAGCCCGCCGAAGCAGATACTCGATACGAACGGCGTGACCTTCGGCCCGAAAGGGACGGCATCGGTCGCCATGTACCCCAGCCTGACGGAACGGAACGGGGTCCGCGTTCTCTGGTATCCGGACCGCAAGCACTTCCTGCTGGGGAAGCTTCTTCCCGACTCGCTGCTCGATGCTATGAAGGCGCCCCGCTGACCGTGTCCGGGGACCCGTGTCCGGGGACAGTCACCGATTTCCGCGGAAATCGGTGACTGTCCCCGGAATCGGTGATCATGCGCGGGCACGACGGGAGCGCGCGCGGAGTCGCAGGCGCGGGGCGTGGGGCTCAGTCGGCGACGGGGGCGAACCATTCCTCCCCGATGATGCGGCCGAGCAGGAAGAACTTGCGGTCCGGATACCAGAGCACCGCCTCGCCGCCGCGCACGGTGAAGCTGGAGTAGAGCGCGAGATCGAGGCGGCCCTGCGTTCCGGGCTTGCCGAGGCTGACGCCGTCGTGGTCCATGAAGAATCGCGGCTCGTCGAACCGTACCGGCTGGTCCGCTCCGGCCTCGAAACGACCGGCGACGAGATAGACGGGACGGCGGTGAAAGCCCGTGTCCGTGGGCTTGTAGCCCTTGTAGTTGCCGTCGTGATTGTGAATGAAGAGGACGTAGCGGCCGCTGCCGGCCTCGTTGCCGCCCGTGTCGTACATCGGGCAGGGCGAGAGCGGGTGAAGGAGCGGCTCGCCCCCGTCCTTGCGAAGGAGGCGGCGCGGTTGGGCCCACGTCTCGCCGATGTCGCTGCTCACGCTCCAGAAAGGGCTCCCCGACGCGGTGCGCATCACGCAGAAGAGGCGGCCATCGGGCAGCTTGACGACGGTCGGCTCCTGGCAGGCGCTGACGTCCGGGTGGCCGGGGAACGGCACGGCGAGCGCCTTCTCGTTCGACGCGAACCAACTGATTTTCAGGTCCTGGGGCTCGGGACTGTCGTCCACGTTCTCGAAGCGCATGAACTCGACGCGCGAGTCGGCGGAGATCCATGACGGGGTCGGGTTCTTGCGCACGGCGAAGCTCGTCCAGCGCGTGAAGCCGGCGAAGTACCTGCCGTCCTTGCCGAGCCGCAACGGCTTCTGCCAGCAGAGCATGTTCGGCGGCATGGTCGGGTCGGGGTTGTCGTTGATGCTGCGCGCGACCGGGACGTTCTGCGGCGTGGACCAGGTAGCGCCGTTGTCGTCGCTGCAGATGCCGTGTAGCCAGCCGGTGTGATGCGGGAAGTTGTCCACGCGGCCGATGTGCTGGCTGTAGAGGACGTACACGCGGCCCTTCGCGCTCACGAGCGGGTAGCCCCAGCTCGCCATGCGGCCGTCGCCGGGCTTCTTCGGGCCGGCGATGATGCGCGGCGCCGACCACGTCTTCCCCCCGTCGGCGCTGCGCGCGAAGGCCTGATGCTGATCCGGCTGGGATTCCGCCGAGCTCTGCGTCCACACAGCCATGAGCGATCCGTCGGGGCCATCGAAGACCAGGAAGTGCTCGTTGCCCGTGTCGCTGACGTTCTCGTCCGTCACGTGCGGCACGAACACGACGTAGTCCGGCCCGGTGATGCGGAGCTGCCCCGGGATGCGCGCCTTCAGCTCGGCGGGCGAGGCGATGAAGTTCGCGCCGGTCTGTGCCGGAGCGGCAGCGTCGAGTTGAACGGCCAGCGCGCACAACGCGGCGGCCGGAAGGAAATGGGTCGCAGAAGACACGGTACGCGTTCTCATCAGCCGCCATCCTATTCACGCGCATCCGGGAAATCAACCCGCCCGCGAACCCGTGAACCGTCGAGCGGTCTCGCTCGCATACACCGTGCGCGCTTCGCGTTCCTGCCTCCCCGGCCTCGCGCCCCGTTGTGCTCGCTGGGGACAACGTCGGCTGCGCCCTACTTCCCCCGGACTCCTCGATCCGCTGCGTCCGGATCGCACGTCCGATCAAGGCCGGCCGCGGACGGCACGGACATGATAGCCGAGACTCTTGCTGTCGCGGTTCACGAAACCGATGAGGAACCCGACACCCCATGCATAGCGCGAATCGGGCAGGTACGTCGAGGACGACCAGTACCCCCAGGGCTCGGCCGCAAACACAGGATCGATGCTCGGCTCCCAGCGGCTGTAATCCACGATGCTCTGAAGCTCGTTGACGTTCGGAAGACGCCAGTCGTCGCGGCC
>DHGK01000245.1:0-214 GCA_002402755.1 Planctomycetes bacterium UBA4800 | reverse complement strand
CCGTTGTCGGCGAACCGGCCCGCCATCGGGCAGCCCTGCTCGTAGAGCGCATCCTGCCCGGGAAAAACCGTACTCGTGCAATCGATGGCGTTGCCGGCCGTGTCGTAGCAGGTCGTCTGCCCCGTCGCCGGTATGCTCGACGACGGACACGGCAGGCAGCAGGAATCGCAGGGCGGCGGCTCCGGACAACACGAATCGCACGGCACGCTCTCGA
>DHGK01000030.1:4355-10693 GCA_002402755.1 Planctomycetes bacterium UBA4800 | reverse complement strand
GCGATGGACTGGCCGAGCGAGGTCTTGCCCACCCCCGGAGGGCCGACGAAGCAGAGGATCGAGCCGGCGATCGAGCCCTTGGTGATGCCCACGGCGAGGAACTCCAGGATGCGGTCCTTGACGTCCTCAAGACCGTGGTGGTCGGCGTTGAGGATGCGCGCCGCCCTGGCGAGGTCGCGGGCATCCTTGGTGAAGACGCCCCACGGAAGCCCCGTCAACCAGTCCAGGTACGTGCGCGTCACGTGGAATTCCGGTGACGCGGGCTCGAGCAGCTTGAGCTTGTCGAGCTCGTCGGCGGCCCGCGCGCGCGCCTCGTCGGAGAACGCCCGCGTCGCCAGGGCCTTCTCGAAGCGCTCGACCTCGGCGTCCTTGCCCTCCTTCTCCAGTCCCAGCTCCTTCTTGATCGCCTTGAGCTGCTCCCTGAGGAAGAACTCGCGCTGCTGGGTCGAGAGCTTCTCCTCGATCTGCTTGTTGATCCTGACCTGGATCTTGGAGACGTCGATCTCCTTCTTGAGGAGGACGAGCGACTTCCTGATGCGCTCGCGGATGTCGATGGCCTCGAGCACCTCCTGGAGCGCCTGCCCGTCCGCCGTCGTGAGCGTCGCCGAGAGGTCGGCGATGCGGCACGGTTCGGAGAGGCTCGCGTGCGACATGAAGAGCTTCAGCTCCTCCTTGTGGAGGGGGTTCAGATCGATGAGCTCCTTGATGGCCTGGACGAGCGACAGCGAGTAGGCCTTGATCTCGTCGTTCTGCGCCATGTCGGTCTCGAGCACGTGCTCGATGTCCGCGACCAGGTGCGGCTCCTCCTGGACGACCTGCACGATCCTGATACGGTCCAGGACGCGGAACAGGACGTGCAGGTGCTCCTTGCCGGGGAGCTGCGCGAGCTGCTGGACCTCGGCGATGACGCCGATGCGGTGCAGGTCGGCGCCGCGGATGCGGTCGTCGGTCTTCGCGGCATCACGCGGCCGGACGAGGACGAGGCCCACGTAGTTCGCATGCGCCTCGGCGTTCTTGACCAGCATCTCCTGGAGCGGCGTGTCGCCGATGAGCATGGGCACCATCATCTTGGGGAAGAGCGGGCGGTGCTGGAGCGGGAGGATCGGCAGGCGCTTGGGCAGGAGCTCGCGCGCGAGGACAAGGCCCTCCGCATCGGCCGGGGCGGCGGGAATCTCGGGTATGCTCTTCTGCTCGGTCATTGCCTTCTCCTGTGCGCGGCGCGGCAGCGCCGGGCCTCAATCATACGCCGCGTGCGGGCGATCTTCAAATCCCCGCGCCCTGCCGTTCGGGGCCGCGCCGCGGTACAATGCATGCGCGCGGCGCGGCGTTCGGCGAGGGCGCGCGCGGGAGGCCTTGACCATGGTTGCACTACATGACGGCATCGGACGGCGGGGGTTCATCGGGCGGTGCGCGGGGGCTGCGCTCGGCGCCGCGGGCGCGTTGAAGCTGCGTGCGGCCCCGGCGCCGGCAGCCGGCGGCGGCACGGCGGAGATGCGCTTCGGCCTCGTCACCTACCTGTGGGCCCAGGACTGGGATCTCCCGGCGCTCATCTCCAACTGCGAGCGATCGGGCGTCCTCGGCGTCGAGCTCAGGACGACGCACCGGCACGGCGTCGAGCCGTCCCTGAACGCCGCACAGCGCGCGGAGGTCAAGAAGCGCTTCGCGGACAGCCCCGTCACGCTCGCCGGGATCGGCTCCAACGAAAGGCTGGACAGCCCGGATCCGGCCGTGCTCGCCAGGTCGATCGAGGCGATCAAGGAGTTCGTCGTCCTGAGCCGCGACGTGGGCGGCTCGGGCGTCAAGGTCAAGCCCGACAGCTTCCACAAGGACGTGCCGCGCGAGACGACGATCGCGCAGATCGGCGCGGCGCTCAACAGGCTCGGCGCGTTCGCCGCCGATTACGGCCAGCAGATCCGCCTTGAGGTCCACGGCGCTTGCAGCGAGCTTCCGGCGATCAAGGCGATCATGGACATCGCCGCGCACCGGAACGTGGCCGTGTGCTGGAACTCGAACGCGGAAGACCTCAAGGGCGCGGGCCTGGAGCACAACTTCGCGCTCGTCAAGGACCGGCTGGGCGCGACCGCGCACGTGCGCGAGCTCGACTCCAAGTCGTATCCGTGGGCGCAGCTCATCGCCTTGTTCGTCAAGGCGGGCTGGAAGGGCTGGCTGCTCCTTGAGGCCGGCGGCGCGCCGAAGGACCCCGTGGCCGCGCTCATCGCGCAGCGCAAGGTCTTCGAGGCGCTCGTGGCCGAGGCGAGGAAGAAGGCGCAACCTTGACAACCCCCGGCGCCGAGGGGGACACTTGGGGCATGGCATCCATGCCCGGCGGGTCCGCGCGGGCGGCTCAGGCACAAGGACTGAAGGAGAACGAGACATGTTGCAGCGTCATCGTCCAGGCGTTTCGGCTCACGCCGGTTGCTGTCCTCCCCCCGGGCTTTCGCGCCGCGGGTTCCTCGGCGCGAGCGCCGCGGCCGGCGGACTGGCCCTGAACGGCCTGAGCTGGCCGCTCGCGTCGGCGGCGGAGACCGAGTTCCTGGCCGCGCCCGCGCGGACGCCCCTCGTCGTGAAACCGATCTTCACGTACACGATCTACACGCCGCGGCCGCAGACGAGCTGGCGGTCGTGGGGCGGCGTCCAGACCCAGGCGGCGGTCAACGAGGAGATCCCCAGGATCGAGGGCGAGCTCAAGAAGCTCGCGGCCGAAGCCGACTTCCCCGTGCGAATGCTGCCGCTCTCGTCGGTCAGAAACGCGGCGGAGGTCGCCCAGATCGGCGATGCGAAGGAGGCCGACGCGATCCTCGTCTACGCGAACGACGGCGGCAACGCGCTCGAGGGCATCCGCGCGCTCGGCAAGCCCGTCGTCTTCTTCATCCGCTACCGGTCCGGCCCGGTCTATCTCTGGTACGAGATCATCAGCCCGCGCTACCTGCGCGATCACTCGGACTTCCCCGCCAAGCCGGGGCTCGGGTACGACGACGTCGTCGTCGACGACCTGAACGGCGTCACGTGGCGCCTGCGCGCGCTCGCGGGGCTGAAGAACACGGTCGGGGCGCGGATCGTGGCGCTGGGCGGGGCGAGCGGCTGGGCCTGTCCCAAGGCGCCCGAGCTCAGCAAGGACCGCCTGAAGCTCGACATCGTGAACGTGTCGTACGACGAGCTCGGGAAGCTCCTCAAGGCCGCGCGCGAGGATCGTGAGACCGTGGCGCTCTCAAAGAAGCTCGCCGCCGAGTACCTGGCCCGGGAGGGCACGACGCTCGAGACCGACCTGGGGTTCCTTGAGCGCGCGTTCGTCCTGACGCGCGTCCTGCGCGACGTCCTGGCCGCGGCCGGCGCGCGCATGTTCACGATCAACTCGTGCATGGGGACGATCATGCCGATCTCGGAGACGACCGCGTGCATGCCGCTCAGCATCCTGAACGACGCCGGCTACCTCGCGTTCTGCGAGTCGGACTTCGTCGTCGTGCCGTCGGGCATCCTGCTCGCGAACATCGCCGGCAAGCCCCCGTTCCTCAACGACCCGTGCTACCCGCACGACCAGGAGATCACGCTCGCCCACTGCACGGCGCCGCGCAAGAACGACGGGAAGACCATGGACCCGGCGCGCATCATGACGCACTTCGAGTCCGACTACGGCGCCGCGCCCAAGGTCGAGATGCGCATGGGCCAGGTCGTGACGAACATCATCCCCGATTTCCTGATGGAGAAGTGGACGGGCCTGCGCGGCGAGATCATCGAGGTCGGCTTCCGGCCGATCTGCCGCTCCCAGATCGACATCAAGTTCAAGCCCGATGCGCTCCATGTCTGCGAGAACATGCCGGGCTTCCACTGGATGACGATCTACGGCGACTACCTGAACGAGGTCGGGTACGCGCTGAAGCGGACCAAGATCAAGTGGAATAACTTGGGGTAGGCAGGCTGTAGGCTGTAGGCTATAGGCTGAGTGCCCTCTCGGTGTGGCCTCCGGCCGCATGCCGCCCGGACGCCCGATGACGTGCTATAATCGCCTGCAGGTGATTCCGGGCGGGCCTGCCCGGGTCTGAGAGGAGGCGAACGATGCAGCGAGGGCTTCTGTACGCATGCGGCGCCGTTGTGCTGGCGGGGCTCTGTACCTTGTTCCTGGGCCTCTCGGGGTGCGGCGGCGGCGGAAGCGGGGGAACCGGCACGGACGGCGTCCAGCCGGCAACCGGCACCATAGCCGTCGTGTTCGCCGACGGCCCCGCCGATGAGTTCGAGAAGATCATCATCCGCGTCACCAGGGTGTCGCTGCTTCCCGAGAACGATGAGGACCACCCGGTCGTCATCTACTCGCACCGCGAGGGGTACGAGATCAATCTTCTCGAGCTGCGCGACGAGGATCTCATCCTGACGGTGAACCGCGACGTGCCGGCGGGGACGTACGACAAGATCAGGCTCCATGTCGCCGAGGTCAGGGGCGAGGGCGGGCCGTGCGATGTCCTCAGGCTCCCGAGCGGCAAGATCGACCTCAACCCGCGCGGGCCGTTTCGGCTCGCCGCGGGCGGCAGCATCTCGGTGCGCCTCGACATCGATGTCGACAAGTCGATCCACATCGCCAGCAACAGCCGCTGCAACTTCCGGCCGGTCGTCTTCGTCGACATCCAGGCCGGCGGCACGCTTTGGCGCTGCCCGCGCCTTCTGTGCGGCACGATCGCTGAGCTGATCGATGACGGCGATGACGCGCCCGACGGCGAGATCGACGGCTTCATGCTCGAGCTCGGCTCGGGGCGCGGGACCCTCGAGGTGCGGCTGGGCGAGGACACGGCGATCTTCGATGCCGAGGGCGATGCCGCCGGCCGGGACGCCTTGGCGGTCGGCGAGCGCGTGAGGGTGCGCGGCATGCTCAATTACGACGGCACGCTCGCGGCCTCGCTCGTCGTCGTCGGCGACGTCATGGTCGTCAAGGGCGAGGCGCTGGGCGCGGTTGATCAGGACGGGCTCTTCGCGTTCAGGCCCGCGACGGGCGAGGAGCTCACGGGCGACTTCGACGTCCTCGTGCAGGATCAGACGCTCGTCATCGCCGGCTGCGATCGGAGCGTCTCCGCGGCCCTGATCAAGGCGGGCGTCAAGTGCCGGCTGGTCGGGAAGTACGCCGTCGGCGCCGCGGAGTTCAAGGCGGCGCTCGTGTTCGTCGCGCCCGCCGAGCTACGAGGCGAGATCACGGCGATCACGCCCGCGGCGGAGCTCATGGGCGACTGGGTCACCGTGAGGGATGCGGAGGGCGGAGAGACCACGTTCCTGCTGCCCGCCGGCGCGCCCGTGCAGCTCGAAGGCAACGGCGACGTGCCGCGCGACTTCCTGTGCCCGGGCCGGCGCGTCCGCGCGACGTTCGACCTGGAGGCCGCCGGGGCGCTCCGCGCCGAGGCGCTGTACATCGACCCGGACAAGCTCGCGGGCGAGGTCGCGGAGATCGAGCCCGAGCGCGTCCTCGTGCTCGCGAGCGGCGAGCGCATTCACGTGGGTCTCGACGCGACGATCCTCGACCAGCGGGGCGACGCGGACGAGCTTGTCGCGTTCGAGGCGATCGTCGAGGGCGCCTACATCGAGGCGTTCGCCTTGACGCCGTGCAGCGGCGACGAGTACGAGGGCTTCGTGATTCTCATCACCGAGCCCGCAATTCCGCTGTAACCCCGTTCCCGTCACGGCCCCGCGTGGATCATGGGCCAGGCGCCGCCGGCATCCTCGGCGGCGAGGGCCGCGTCGCGCTCATCCCCGAGCAGCTTGTAGTGGCCCAGTTCCATGCGCGCCATGTAGGCCAGCATGCGGGCGATGTTCTCGTCGGGACGCATGCGGTCGGCGAGCGCCAGGTAGAAGTCGTGGGCGGCCTGCTCGGCGGCCATGGCCTGCCCGAGGACGGCCGGAAGCGGCGTCGCGTCATCGGGCACGTGCAGCTCGGGCAGCGGCACGGGCGATGCGCCGGGCGGCGTCGTCGCGCGCCCCGGGAACTTGCCCTTGTGGATCTGGACGAGGATCGCCTCGTGCTTCTCCTCCTCGGCCGCGAGAAACCGCAGCCGATCGCGAAGGAGGAAGTTCTCGACCCGCGCGGCCACGGCCGAGTAGACGCGGCGGGCATCGATCTCGCTCCTGATGCCGGCCAGGAGCAGCTCTTCCAGGCTGAACGCGCTCAGGTCCATCGGGCGGGTCCTCCGTTGCGTGCCGAGACGGCGCCGATTATAGCACGGCGCGCCGGAGGGCCGCCTCCCGCGGCCGCGCTGCGGACCGCGCCCGCGGGGACTGTCCGGCGGCGCGGCTGCCGCGTACAATAGCGTTCCCTGCACACGAGGAGAGCGCGCGGTTCCTCCGTAACCGTTCACGGTTTTCTC
>DHGK01000030.1:3771-4259 GCA_002402755.1 Planctomycetes bacterium UBA4800 | reverse complement strand
GTTCCTCCTTGGATCGAGAAGAGGCGCACCATGGAAAGCTCGAGGATCGAGGCGGCGCTCGCGAAGGCCGCCGAGACGAAGGTCTTCAAGGTGGGTGCCGGCGTGCTCGCCGATGTCCCCGCGGTCTTCAAGGAGTGCTTCGCCGGCCCGGCCGCGGTCGTCGCCGACGAGAACACGTGGCGCGCGGCGGGGGCGAAGGTCGATGCGGCCCTCAGGGCCGCGGGCATCGCCGCGGCGCCGCCGATCGTGTTTCCCGGGAGCCCGGTCCTTCCGGCCGATTACGAGCACAGCAAGGCGGTCCGCGACCGCCTGCGGCCGGCGGGCGCGACGCCCGTCGCCGCCGGCGCGGGCACGATCAACGACCTCGTCAAGCGCGCCGCGTTCGAGCTCGGGACGCGCTACATGGTCGTGGCGACCGCGGCATCGGTCGACGGCTACTCGTCATTCGCCGCGGCGCTCACGGAGGGGGGCTTCAAGAAGAGCATGGA
>DHGK01000030.1:3400-3637 GCA_002402755.1 Planctomycetes bacterium UBA4800 | reverse complement strand
GGGAAGCTGGCGGCCGGCGACGCGCAGGCGTT
The DNA here is from genome assembly GCA_002402755.1 of Planctomycetes bacterium UBA4800. Lineage (GTDB taxonomy): Bacteria > Planctomycetota > UBA8108 > UBA8890 > UBA8898 > UBA8898. The sequence continues at coordinate 3,605 of DHGK01000030.1, read as the reverse complement.
CGAGTACCTCTTCGAAGGCCTGACGATGAGCGGCTTCGCCATGCAGGCCCTGCGCAAGTCGCGGCCGGCGTCGGGCGCCGATCACCTCTTCAACCACATCTGGGAGATGGAGGGCCTGGAGAAGGACGGCGCGGCGGTGTCGCACGGGTTCTGCGTGGCAATCGGCACGCTGGCGACGACCGCGCTCATGGAGACCGTCTTCGCC
>DHGK01000030.1:2019-3327 GCA_002402755.1 Planctomycetes bacterium UBA4800 | reverse complement strand
GCGGAGCGCCTGCGGCGCATCGAGGACAGGTGGCCGAGCATGCGCAGCCGCGTGCTCGCGCAGCTCTACTCGTACCGCGAGCTCAGGCGCATGTTCCGCGAGGCCGGCTGCCCGGTCGCTCCCGAGGAGATCGGCCTCACGCGCGATCGCCTTGGCCGCACGTTCCGCCTGGCGGAGAAGATCCGCAACCGCTACACGATCCTCGACCTGGCCGCCGAGCTGGGCGTCCTCGACGCGTGCGTCGAACGGATCCTCGGGTCTCCGCACTACCTGCGGTGAGCGGCGGGCGGTTCGCGGGCATCGCGGCGTCCAACGATCTTGCTCTCCGATGGCTTCGGCTTTAGGATGGCGGCCATGAACGACGAACAGAAGAAGTCAAGCGGCGGCTCCACGGGCGCGGCGCGGTCCTACGCGTTCTCGCCGTGGAAGAAGCTCTTGTGCGTGCTNNCTCCAGGTCTACGGCGCGCTGAGCGGGCCGCCTGCTCCGGCGGCCGGCGGGGGAGGGACCGCGACACCTGCGGGCGGGACGTCGTTCCTGCCTGGGGACTCGCCGTCGACCCGGACCGGAACCGGCGGCACGGGCGTGAACCAGCCGGCGGCTGTCGCGGACGAGTCGCCGTGGTCGCCGTTCCTGATCAAGGGCGGCGGCGGCTTCCTCATGGGTTTCTGCATCGGCTTCGCCCTGCGGAAGTTCCTGCGCATGAGCATGGTCGTTGTCGGGATCGTCCTTGTGGGGCTCTTCGCCTTCCAGTACCTCGGCGTGATCAACGTCAACTGGGCCGCGATCCAGGAGCAGATCGATGTTGCGGGAACGCGGCTCAAGGGCCAGTTCGACAGCTTTCAGACCTTCATAGCAGGGGTCTTGCCGGCGGGAAGCCTGGCGGCCTTCGGCCTGTTCACCGGCTTCAAGACGCGCTGAACGGCCTCGCGACGGAGGCGGACGATGCGAGAAGAGCGGAACCTGGGCGGCGAGCGGCATCTGGAGACCAGAGCGTTGCTGCGCGTGATCGGCCCCGTGGTCGCGATCACCGGACTCGCGTTCACGATCGCGGGCGTGGGCAGCTTCTTCTCGGCNNTTCGGCGGAGGGGGACCGCCGCGCTACTTCTGGTGCGTGTTCGTGGGCCTTCCCCTGCTCGCCATCGGGATCGGGATCACCAAGTTCGCGTTCCTCGGCGCCGTCACGCGCTACATTGCCGGCGAGGCCGCGCCTGTCGCCAAGGACACGTTCAACTACGTCGCCGAGGGGACGCAGGAAGGCGTGCGGCACGTCGCCCAGGCGATCGGCGAAGGGATTGCGGCGGCGGGCG
>DHGK01000030.1:1763-1952 GCA_002402755.1 Planctomycetes bacterium UBA4800 | reverse complement strand
CCGTCGTGCAGCGCCGAGAACGATGCCGACGCCCGCTTCTGCGACCGCTGCGGGCGCGGGCTCTGATCGCCCGCGGGCGGCGCAGGGTAGGAGGGAAGGAGGGAAGGAGGCTGCAATGGGACCGCGTTCCGCCATCGCCCGGATCGTCTGCATCGCCGTCGCCGCCGCCGCGTGCGCCGCGTCCGGCGC
>DHGK01000030.1:0-1628 GCA_002402755.1 Planctomycetes bacterium UBA4800 | reverse complement strand
GGAGCGCCCTCACGGATCGCCTGCCGGGCCTGGAGATTCCCGCGGGCAGGAGCAAGCGCCTGCGCGAAGAAGGCTTCATCATCCGGACCGAGGGCGATCGGCTCGTTCTGGCCGGCAACGACGCCGAGCCGTACTACGGCACGCGCTANNGTGCGCTGGTTCCTGCCGGGCGAGATCGGCGAGGTCGTGCCGAGGCGGGCGACCGTGGCGGTCGGTCCCATGCGCGTCCTGGAACGTCCGGATTTTCCGGTGCGGACCTTCTGGGAGCATTCCCGCGGCGACATGGCCAAGGAATGCGAGGAGTGGAAGATCCGCAACAAGATGAACCCGCGGGCCACCGATGCCGCGTTCGGCGTCCCCGGCGACAGCTCCGTCCGGAACTACCTCCCCGGGGATCGGTTCGCCGCTCACCCCGATTGGTTCGCGCTCGGCCGCGACGGCGCGCGCATCGCGACCCACCCGTGCACGACGAGCGAAGGCATGATCCGGCATTTCGTCGAGCGCGTGAGCGCCGACGCCCGCGCCGGCAANNCCCGACGACGGCCTGCCGCGTTGCTGGTGCGAGCGCTGCGCGGCGATCGGCAACGGCTTCGACGGCTACGGAGGGAACACCCGCGACCCGGTTCCGGATTCGTCGGCGAGCAACGAGTGGTTCTACTTCGTCAACCGCATCCTGAACGAGGTGAACCGGGAATTCCCCGAGCACATGATCGCCACGAACGGCTACGCCAACCGCGACATCCCCCCCGAGATGCCGCCCGACGTCGCCTTCAACCCCCGCGGCAACCTCACGGTGATGTTCGCGAACATCTGCGCGTGCACCATCCACGCNNCCGAAGTGCTGGCAGATGGAGCGGCAGGGCCGCATGATCCGGCAGTGGTGCGCCCTCACGGACAAGCTCTGGATCTACAACTACAACTACACGATGCTCGTCAACAAGGGCACGCTCACGCCCATGGTGCACCGACTCCGCCGAAACATTCCGCTTCTCAAGCAATGGGGCGTCCTGGGGTTCCACGACCAGGACGAGGCCGACTGGTCCTTGACGGGGCTGACGACGCGGATTGTGCGGGCGCGCCTCGAGTGGAACGTGAACGCCGGCGTCGATGCCATCCTCGACGATTTCCACGCCGCGTGGTTCGGCCGGGCGGCCGCGCCCATGAAAGCCTACTACGAGGCGCTGGAGGATGCCTTCGAGAAGGCGCCGCAGCACGGTCACGAGGACGTGATTCTCCCGGCGATCTACGGCGAGGAGTTGATGGCGAGGCTCGACGCGTCGATGCGGGCCGCCGAGGCGGCCGCGCAGTCGGAGGCCGAGCGGCTGCACATGCGCATCGAGCGCCTCATCTACGACAACCTNNCGCGAGTTCGTCGCCGCGGAGAAGGCCAAGCGCGAGTGCGACTTCACGGCGGCGGCCGCGCACACGGGGCGCCAGATCGAGCTCCAGGCCGAGCTCAACCGGATCACGCCGTTCATGGGCTGGCACCCGTATCCCGCGTACGGCATCGACTGGGAGAAGAAGCGGATGGAGGACGCGGCCGCCAAGCTGGGCGGCCCCGAGGGCGAGCTCGTGGCGCTGCTGCCCGAGGCCGCGCGTTTCCGCACGGATCCCTTCGATGACGGGCG
>DHGK01000311.1 GCA_002402755.1 Planctomycetes bacterium UBA4800 | reverse complement strand
AGGTGCGCCGCGCGGTTGATTCGCGCGCCGTCCATGCAGCCGGGGCCGGGCGGCCCCTCGAGGTGGAACGCGACGCCGCCTTCGAATGCGCCGTGCGCGCCGTTGCCGGAGCAGTCCTCGGCTCTCGGCCCCTCGAACTCCTCGAGGCGCAGGAACGCGCGCGGCCGCGCCGCGAGCACCGCCTCGGCGAAGCGGCCGCGGGGGACGGCGAGGTCGCGGCGCGGCGCCCCCGCGAGCTTCTCGAGCAGGCCGAGCGCCGTGTCGACGATCTTCGGCTCGGCGCCGACCTCGAGCGCCGCGGTGCGCGCGGGCCACGTCGTGTAGCCGCCGAGCGCGTGCTGGGCGGGCGGCGGGATGTAGCCTTCCTCGCCGTTCGCGAGCTCCATGACGATGGTCCGCTCGAACGGGCTCTGCGCCTTGATCCTGAGCCCCGTGATGCCGAAGACCTCGCACGGCACGGCGGCGATGCCGAGGCCGCCGATTCTGAGCGCTTGGAGCTTGAGCTCCCGCACGGGTTCGGCGGCGAGCATGAGCTGCTCGCGCGCGTAGACCTCGGGGATGTCGCGGGGTTTCCTGCCCGCCATGGCCGCGGCGATCGGCCGCGCCCACGCCAGGCGCGCGTCGTCCGGGACGCGCCGGGCGAGCGTCATCGTCTCCTCGACCATGTCGAGCGGGACATCGGCCTCGTAGCGGATCGTCCGGTAGGCGTCGAAAGCGATCTGCGCCAGTTCCTCGGCGTAGGCGTCGCGCGCGACGTTGCGCTGGGGTCGGTCGTAATCCATCCAGTGAAGGTCGCCGCTCGTTCCCTGCGACATCATGGTGACGACCGGCGTCTGCGCGCTCCCGGCGCCGATGCGGCGCGCGAGCGCATCGGCGAAAACGCCGTAGTAGTCGGCGGACACGGCCGGCGCCCCGAAGTAGTGCATCGAGTAGTTGGCGAGGACCGCGAGCGGCGCGCCGTCGAGCCGCGCGACTGCGAGCACCGAGAGCGCGGGGTCGACCGGCCCTGCCGGACCGACGAAATCGGGATTCTGATAGCCGGGATGCATGGTGGCGCGCACCGTGACGGCGCCGAACGGGTCGGCGCGCATCCTGTCCGGGCGCAGGATCCAGCGGCGGCAGTGCGTGTGCTCGGGGGCATCGACGGCCGTCCACCCGACGCGCACGGGGACGAGGTCGCGGGCGGCGGCCTCGATGCTCGCCGCGATCAGCGCGGGCAGCTTCCGCGCGTAGGGCTCGTCGCGGTCGCTTCCCAGGCAGGCCATGGCCGATGGCGCCGAGTGCGTGTGCGTCGCGGCGATCAGCATGCGCGCCGGAGGAATGCCGGTCGCCGCATGCGCAAGCGCCTTGGCCTCGTCGATGAGCTCGCGCGGCATGACGCACGTGTCGACGATCGTCACGGCGATTCTCGTCGATCCGCGCTCGAGGACGAGACTCCGCGCGTGGAGGCGGTCGTTTGCCTTGTCCGCGGAGGCTTCCAGGAAACCGCCGCAGACGAGGACGGGGAACTCGGCGGGCGTGATGTCCCGCGCATACGCCCCGGCGCGAAGAGGCGCCGCTCCGGACGGAGCCCCGGCGGCGAGAAGCCAGCGCGCCAACCAGGCATTCGCCCGCGCCCGCATGGCGTCCGTCGCCTCGTGGCCGGCGTCCTCCTCGAGGAAGCAGAAGCGCTCGGGACAGGCTGCGTAGAGCGTCCGCATCGCGCGGGCGAACGCCCGCGGCGACTCGATCGCGATGAAGTGATCGCGCGTGCCGCTTGCCAGAAAGACGGCCCGCGGAGCGATGCGGTCAAGGCGCGTCCACGGGTCGATGGAGTCGACGAGGCGGGTGACGCGGGCGCCGTACGCCCGGCGCTTCTCGGCCTGCGCCGGCCCGGACGGCTCCTTGGTGACGTCCCACCAGAAATCGCAGGCGCCGGCGAGCGCGGCCACGGCCGTGATCCGGGGCTCCTGCCAGGCAAGGACCATGGCCAGGCTCGCGCCCATCGAGAAGCCCGCGACGCCGATGCGCGATCCGTCGATCTCGGGGCGAGCCGCCAGGACATCGAGGATCGGGGGGATGTCGCGCGCGGAATGCGCGATCGCGCTCTGGTGGACGAACACGCTGTACTCGGCGCCGAGCGCGGGCAGGTCCGGCCGCGCGAAGATGCCCGCGACCGCCCGCTCGCCGTGAAGGTGGCAGTCGATCGCGAGCGCGAAGAACCCGCTCCCGGCCAGCTCCCGCGCCCACCCTTCCATGGCCTCCTTGCTGCCCTGGAACCAGTGGCAGAGGATGACGAGCGGCAGCCCGCGCCCGCCCTTCGGGTAGACGGCGATGGCCGGCACGGGATCGCTCGGATCCCAGCCGGGGAGCAGCAGCTTCTCGCGGCAGAGGCCGCCCGCGAGGTCCTGCCGCTCGATGGGCTCGGATGCGCCGATGCGCTCGCCGCCCGCGCAGAGCGCGCAGGCGGCGAGCAGGGCGAGCGCCCGCACCGGCGCTCGTCTCACGGCATTCGCCCGTCCGCCCGCGGCCGCGTTCACCGGCACGGCGCGGCGCACGGAGGCAGTCCGCTGACCTGCGCCGGGAAGTACGGCTTGGCGTCGAAGTCGTCGACGCCGCCGGCCGCGTAGCCCGTGCATACGTTCGTCGCCGCCGTGATCGTGCCGTGGTCGGGCGCGAGCATTGCCTGCTGGCTGAAGAGATAGCCGAGGATCTTGATCGCGTCGGCGATGTCCAGCTTGTTGTCGTCGTTCGCATCCGCGGCCTTCGCGCACACGGGCGGCGGCTTCGCGCCGCCGCCGAAGAGGTACCCGAGGAGCGCGATCGCGTCGGCGATGTCGACCTTGCTGTCCGTGTTGACGTTGCCCATGAGGACGAAGATCTCCGCGGGCGCCTCACCGCCGCGGAACGCCTGCACCTCGGCCAGGTTCAGGATCGTCTCTCCCGAGGTCCCGGGTCCGAGGATCTCGATCCTGACGAACCGGCCCGCCGTCCCCGGCGGAAGCGCGATCTCGAACCCCTCATCGGTCGTGTCGGCGAAGCCCGTGAAGTCGGTGAAGAACGACTCGGCGAACGCCTCCGTGCGGCTCTCGTCGAGCACTGCCGCCTTGAAGTTCGAGAGCCGCTCCATGCAGCCGATGCAGGGGTCGATGCGGTTCCAGAGCACGATGCGATCCAGCTCGAACGCCGCGCCCAGATCCACTTCCCACCACGGGAACGGATCCGCGGGATCGGTGTGGATCACCGAGCCGTGATCGAACACGCCGTCGGTCGCTCCGTCGATCGCACGGGGCGCAATGCCGTTGTTCACGGTGCTGGACTGCGTGGCCGTGCCCCCCGGCGCGACGTTGTCGGGATCGCCCGTCAGGTCCAGCGTGACGGTGCACGCCGCGTCCGCCGCCTCGTCGGTGCACACGAGCGAATCGTCGGCGCGGACGGTGAGCGTCCAGGTCCCCAGCGTCAGCAGGAACGGGGCGCCGTAGACGCGGGCGGGGCCGAACGTCGCGGGTGCGGTCACCCCGTTGTCGGCGCTGATCGTGATGTACGGCGCGTCGCCGGAATCGTCCGTCGCGGCCGCGTGCACCCAGTACAGGCCGGGGCTTCCGGGCTCGCCGTGCGCGGGGCCCTCGTACGTCAGGCCGGCGCAGTGCGAATCGCCCTGCGCGGGGCACGTGAGCTGCCGGTAGACCTCGACCTCGGCGAGCGAGAGGACGGCCGCCTCGTCGGGGTTGCCCAGCCCGCCCGTTCCCGAGAGATCGGGGTCGGGAGTCCGCTCCACGCGGATGACTTGGCCCTTGACGGTCGCGCCCGTGTCCTCGATCAGGTCGACGGCCAGGCTGGCAGGACCGTTCGGGAAGGTGCCGAGCACGTTCTCCGGATTGAGAAGCTCGGACCGGTAGAGCTCCGTCGTTCCCGCGGCGTCCCACACCGAGACCGTGATGTCGCGCAGGCGCGACCCGCAGCAGCTCGTCCGGTTGTACAGGACGATCGAACCTATGCTCTCCTCCGCGCCCAGATCGAGCTGCCACATCGGCGCGGGATCGGTGCTCAGCGTGTGCGTGAAGTCGGCGACGGTCCCGTTGATCGCGAGATCCGGAGTGTACGCGGCCAGAAGACTTGTCTGCGTCGCCGTGCCGCCGCGCGCCAGGTTCGCGTTCGGGTCCTCGGGCGGCTCCGGGCCGTCGCCGAAGACCTGCACTTCGGCCAGGCTGAGGATCATGAGGCCGATCGAATTGGGCCCGAGAAGCTCGACGCGCACGTAGCGTCCCGCGGCGGCGGCGGGAAGCTCGATGTCGAAGGGCCCCGCGGGATCGACGTACCCGAGGCCGTCCGTGAAGAACTCCTCGGCGTACACCTCCGCGCGGGCGTCGCTGAGCACGGCGACCCTGAAGTTCGAGAGGCGGTCCCAGCAGCAGTCCGATCGATTCCACAGCGTGATCATCTCGATCGTGCTCGTCCCCGCGAGCTTGACTTCCCACCAGGGCGAGGGGTCGGCCGGCATCTGGCTCGTGTGCGTGACGGACCCGCCTCCCCAGTTCTGGTTGGTGTTGCCGTCGTTTGCCCGCGCCGGATCGCCGCCGTACGCCACGGACGACTGCGATGCCTGACCCCAGGCGGCGATGTTCTTGGAGAGAACCGTGAGCTCGGCGGGCTCGCTGACCGCATCGTCGACGGCGTTGGTGATGACGACGCGGTAGACCCCGCCGTCGCTTGCCGCGACGGCGGCGAACTGGAGGGTGCTCTCCGTCTTGCCGAGGATGTCGACATCATCCTTGCGCCACTGGTAGCTCAAAGGCTCTGTCCCGATGGCTGCCACGGACATCGTGAACGGCTGCCCGACCTCGACCCGCCCGCCGGCGGGCTGCGTCGTGATGATGGGGGCGAGGTCCGTCGCGATGCCGAATACCTCGACCTCGCCCAGCGACAGCACGTAGCTGTCGTGGGAAGTCGTCCCGCCTCCCGAGAGATCGGGGTCGCCCGTCCGATGCACGCGCACCACGGCGCCCTTCACTGCGGCGCCGGCGTCCGCGACGATGTCGACGGCGATGCTGAGCGGGCTCGCGAGCACGTTCTCCGGATTCAGCAGCTCCGACTGATAGGTCTGAGTCCCATCTTCGTCCTCGACGACGACCGTGATGTCGCGAAGGCGCAACCCGCAGCAGCTCGTGCGGTTGTAGAGCACGACCGCCGAGATCTCGAACTCGGCGGGCAGCGCCACCTGCCACCAGGGATCGGGATCCGAGGTGTCGCCGATCGTGTGGGTGAAATCGCCGAAGTTCTCGTTGATGGCGTTCGAGGCGGGGTACGCCCCGCCGCCGTATTCGCTCGATTGCGTCGCCGTGCCGAGCGGCGCAACGTTGACGGCATCCGCGCCGCACACAATGCCGCCGAGGGCGGCGAGAACGATCCACGCGCCGTGCCACACACGCTGTCGCATCTGCATCCTCCTTCCGAACCTGCGGCCGCGACCGGATTCACCTGCGCGCCGCCGCCGACCCCTGCCCGTGAAACTGGCTCCATTGTATCACCGCCCGCAGGCCGTCGGACAGCCCGGAATCGGCAGGCACTCTGTGCCGAGCGCCGGCGGCCTCGCGCCGCCGAACAGGTATCCGAGCAGCGCAATCGCATCGGCGACGTCCACTCTCGCGTCGCCGTTGATGTCGATGAGAAGCAGATCCCCGCCCTCGGCCGTCGCGGCGCCGCTGCAGGGCAGCGCGACCGGACGGCCGCCGAAGAGGTACTGGAGGACGGCGATCGCATCGGCGATGTCGAGGCGCCCGTCCTGGTTGAGATCGCCGGGAAGCTGCAGTCCCCCCGGCGGGAACTCGACGTCGTCCTCGCCGGGCGAGCCGTCCGTGCGGAGGCTGGCGCGCCACGCGCTCGGCAGCGCGGGATCGGCCGATCCGGCAGGGTCGACCGGTACGAGCGACGGCCCGAATCCGTCCGCATCGACGGGCCACGGCGGGACATCGTCGTACGGCACCGAGACGATGGCAGTGCCGTCTGCCGCGGCCAGCGTCACGACCTCTCCCGAGTTCGAGAGATTGCCGGCGTACACGCCGGCCGGAGGATCGGCGGCCGGATAGCGGTCCGTGAACGCGGCGGCGTCGGCGGCGAGCACCGCGAAGCGCCCCGGCTCGATCACGAAACCCTCCGGGAAGATGTAGTCGATGCCGTCCGTGAAGGCGACGCCCGAGAGATCCAGCGCCGCGGCGCCCGTGTTCCGGAGCTCGATGAACTCGTAGCGATCGCCGTCGATGGCGCCCTCGTCGCGCGGGTTGTACATGATCTCGGTGATGCGCAGGGCATCGATGGGCCGGAGGACGCGGAAGACGGCCTCGGCCAGCGCGCTCCACGTGCTGCCGGTCCAGGCGCGCGCGCGCACCGCCGTCGTCTGCTCGATGACGATGCCGCGTATCTCCTCGCTTGTCACGGCTTCCACGGCGGGCACGATCAGGAAGTCGACGCTCGCGGCGCTCGAGTTCAGGCCGTGGATCGCGAGCACGTTCTCGCCCGCGGCGAGCAGCGCGGCCGCGCCGGGCAGCTCGATGCGCTCGTAGACCACGGCGAGCGCCTCGTCGCGGCTGGCGGTCGCTCCCGAGTTCCACACGGGCGCCTCCGGGGCGTTGCGGGCCGCGACGAAGGTGCCGTTCAAGTAGGCGGCGAAGCCGTCGTCGTACTTCATGAGCAGCGCGAGCTCGGCGAATGCGGAAGGATCGGGGCCCGAGAAGCGCAGGCGCACGTACGCCGAGCTTCGCAGCGTGTACATCTCGGATTCGAGGTTCGTGGCGATGAGGGGGAGGTAGTCCGCCGCGCGATCGAAGCCGACGCCCGTCGGCCCGGCCCGCCAGGACGAGTCATCGAACCCGGGCGCGATCCACTCCAGCCCGAGCGTGTCGTCCCGGGGGACGAGGATGCGCGCCTCCGCGCCCGCGTCGAGCAGCACGACTCCTGTCACCGGCTCGATGGCGCGCGCGGCCGGCGAGAGCGCGCCGCCGGGAAGCCGCGGGTCGGCTCCATCGAGCGTGTAGTACACGGCGCCCTGCGGCGCCGAGAGCGTCGCTATGAATCCCGCGGCGACCGCGCCGCCGTGCCGGTTGAACACCGGCGCGGCGACAGCGGGGTAGAGGCCCGCCGCCCGGAACTGGTCGAGGACGACGCGCGAGCGCTGGGGAAGGTAGTTCTTGAGCAGGTTGTCGCGCTCGACCGCCCAGTGCTCGTCGCGCGTGTACGGCCTGAGCACGTGCTGGTCGCCCCAGCGGGCGGACTCGGGGACGATCGCGCGGTCGATGCCGCCCGCCAGAACCGCGAAGCGCGCCGCGGGCAGGTTGCGTTCGGGGTGCGCAGGATCCCATTGCGGCGCGTTCGGGTCGACGTACAGGGGCCCGCCGTTGAAGAAGCAGCGGTGAACCCTGTCCGCGAAGAGAAGTTGGAACTCGGCGTTGGCGCGCAGCCCCGACCAGGGCGCGGCGATGCTGTCCGAGACGCCGATCCTGTTGGTGTAGAGGTCCGACTGGATGCCCATCGACCACTCCGAGTCCCACATGAAGAACTTGAAGCCCGTGCTGTCGGCGCGGTTGCGCCCCATCCACCAGTTCTTGGTCGGCCAGTCGGTGTTGCCGACGTACAGGTTCGCGATCATGTAGTCGGCGTAGTTCTCGGCGTCGAGGAGGCACTCGTAGTCTGGGTTCTCGGTGCCGTCCGGATTCCTCCCGAGCAGGCGGTAGAACGCGGCGACCGCCGAGGGCCCCGTGGTCCCCACCTGCCGCGCCGCGGCGACGAGGGCGTCCCACGCGGCATAGCTGCCCTGGGACACCTCGTTGTTGCTGAGCGAGTCCCAGGTGTCCTTGTCGCCGCCGAAGTACGTGGCGCAGAAGGAGGCATCCGGCCGCTCGACGGGGTTGTACAGGCCCCAGTACACGCCGTTGATGTAGAGATGCACGAAGATCTCGTGCGATGCCGCGCCGCCCATGGCGAGCACCGTCTCGCGGCCGAACGAGTCGCGGACGTAGACGGGCTTCGCCCCGGCGGCATCCCACTGCCAGCCGTCGTTGGAGTTGGCCCTGAGCGTGATCGTGTCGAAGCGGTCGGGCGCGCCGGGGCCGAACAGCGCGTACGCCAGCTTCGACGATCCGTAGATGCGCTTGAAGAGGAGCCGCAGCGAGTGCTTCTTCGTCAGGCTGTGGCTGCGGAACGCGCCGCCCTGGATGCGAATTCCGGCGTCCGTCTGGAACCCCGCCCCGCCGTGCGGGTAGATCACCTCCACGGAACAGGGCCGCTCCCAGGCGACGCCGCGGTACGTCGGGTACGTGTAGATGCCCGTCGGGCCGAACATGGCATCGATCGGCAGCACGATCGACATTGTCGGGACCGCGCGCAGGTCGTCCTCGACCGTGGCCGTGTACTTGCCGCCATACAGGTCCGCGCCTCCCTGGCCGATGACGTCGGGGTCCATGCCATAGTCGGGCGTGGTGTCGCCCCACGTGGAGGGAAACCCCGCGTCGAGCGTGGCCCGGTAGTCCTGGCGGGCGATGCCGGCGGTGAAGATGTACGTGTGCGTGTCGACGTTCGTGGGCTCCAGGCCTTCCTTGAAGGCGGCGGCCCTGACGGTCGTGGTCGTCGCGATCGGGATGGGCCCCGTGTACGGGACGCCGCTCGTCTCGGTGGGGGGCGTGCCATCGAGCGTGTAACGGATCTCGGCGCCCGGCGTCGCGGTCGTGATCTCAAGAAGAAACGGCGCATCGTAGAATCCGCGGTCGCGGCTGAAACGCGTGTCGGCGACGAAGTCGACGATGCCCGTCGAATCGTTCACGGTGCCCGGCGTCGGCGTGCGGCAGTACGCCGGGAAGGCGTCGGAGGCCCGGACGGCGACCAGCTCCGGCAGGATGAGGAAGTCCGGGTCGTCCGCGGCGTGGTTGAGGCCGTGAATGGCGAGGATGTTCGGGCCGGGGGCGAGCGCGCCGGGCCCGCCTGCGACCGGGATATCCTCGAACGCAAACGCGTCCGCGTCGCGGCGCTCCTCGGGCGCCGCGGCGTCCCACGAGGGCAGGAGCGGGGCGTTGCGCCGCGCCGCTTCCCGCCCGTTCAGGTAGGCGATGAAGCCGTCATCGTACTTCATGCGCAGCGCCAGCGACTCGAAGACGGAAGGGTCTTCCGCGTCGAAGCGGATCCGTGCGTACGCCGAGGCGTTGCGGCCGTACATCGCCGCTTCCAGATCGGTGCCGATGAGCGCCCGGTAGCCGGGCGGCTGCTCGGCGCCGAGCACCTCGACCTCGCCGAGCGACAGGACATCGGCCTCGTCCGTGTTGCCCTGGTTCCCGGTTCCGGACAGATCCGGGTCCGGCGTGCGCACGACGCGGATGATCCCGCCCTCGACCGCGGTGCCCGTGATGGCGACCAGGTCGAGCGCCAGCGTCGCGGGGCCGTCGAGGGTGCCGCCGCCGAGCACGTTCTCGGGGTTCAGGATCTCGGATGTGAATACCGCCGATGCGCCGTCCTCGTCCAGGATCGACACGGTGATGTCGCGCAGGCGCGAGCCGCAGCAGCTCGTGCGGTTGTAGAGCGTGATCCGGTACAGGAAGAACGTCCCGCCCAGGTCCAGCTCCCATGTCGCCGGCAGATTGACCCCGGCCGCGGTGTGGGTGAAGTCGTCGTAGCGGCTGTTGATGGCAAGCTCCGGGCCGTAGCCGAACCCCGTCGATGACTGGGTCGCGACGCCCTCGGGCGCGAGGTTTCGCAACTCGTCGGGGCTGGGATCCGCGCCCTGTTCGGTATCGTAGCCGAGGCCCGTGGGGCCGGGCGTCCACGCCGCGTCGTCGAAATCGAGACGGATCCAGTCGAGACCGGCGGCGCCGTCGGCGGGCACGAGCACGCGCGCCTCGGCGGCGGCGGAGACGAGCCTCGAGACCGCACGCACGAATCCGTACGATATGTCCGTGCGCTGCGGGGGGAAGCTCGGCGCGAACTCGTGGGCGACCGTCCGGCCGTCGGGCATCACCAGCGCCAGGTACTCGCCATCGGCGCTCAGGCGGAAGCTGGTGTGGAGCGGGGCTGCGGGATCGCGCCGATCCTTGCCCGACGCGAAGACGAGGAGGTGCGCGCCGGGCTCGATTGCGACGGAGGGAAAGCGCCACTTCGCCGGTGCCGAGGCATCGTCGGTCAGGCACCAGCCTTCCAGGTCGACCGCCGCGGCGCCCCGGTTGTAGAGCTCGATCCAGTCGGAGTGGTCGCCGTCCTCGTCGGCGAGCACGGTCGCGTTCGCGGCCATGAACTCGTTGATGACGACATCGCCGGCACGGAGCGCCGGCGGCGTCGCCGCGGCCGCGCCGATGAGCGCGATCAGCAGGAGGGCTCTTCTCATTCGGCCCACCGTCTCGTTCCGCAGGACCGGTCGTGCCGTCACGCGGCGGCGCCGCGCTGAAAACGCCGCGCCTTCCCGCAGGCGCGCGGGCGCGCTACGCCTGCGCCCAGTGATCCTTGAGGAACTGCAGGGCCTTGGGGATCTCGACCGCGCGGTCGCCGCGGACGCCGCACTCGAAGCTGCAGTAGTCCTGGTACCCGATGATCTTGAGGCCCCGGAAGCCGTCGACATAGCTGCGCTTGCCGCCGTCCTGGCCCGGGAGGGTACGGCCCTCGGTCGTCGCCAGGTGGACGTGGTGCAGATAGCTCCCTGCCGAGATGAAGGCGCCCAGGTCGCTCGTCTCCTCGATGCCCATGTGGTAGAAATCGCCCATCATGGCGATGCCGTCGCTCTTGACGTCGCGGCAGATCGAGGCCGCATCGGCGAGCTGGCGCAGGAAGAAGGCCTCGCCGCGGTTGAGCGGTTCGAGAATCACGCGCGTGCCGCACCCGAGCGCGTGCTCGCCGATCTCGGGCAGCGAGTCAAGAAGCACCTTGCGAATGTCCTGGTTGGTGAGCGTCGTCTGGCCGTTGAAGGCCGGGACGAAGACGACGCCGGTCGACTTGAGCTCGCCGGCCGACTCCAGGACGCGCTTCAGGGCCGCGACGCCGCCCTTGCGCTTCTCGGCGTCGGCGCTCACCAGGTCGCCGCCGTGCGAACCCCAGCAGATCGCGCTCACCTTGACCTTCGCGTTCGCGAGCGCGTCCCGGTACTTCTTCTCGTTGCCGACGATGTCGCCGCCGAGCTCGACGCCGTCGAAGCCCATCGTGTCCATGAGGGCGAGCTTCTCCTCGGTGCTCTTCCCGGGAACGATCCCGAGCTGGCTGGAGAGCTTCAGCGCCGCGGGACCCTTGGTCTCGATCGGCTGGACCTTCCTGTCGGACACGACGGCGCCCAGCGCCGTGCCGCTTGCCGCAAGGCCGAAGGCCGCGGCGGTCGCCACGAACTCGCGTCGGTTGATCGTCATCGGTACATCCTCCCTGGGGTGTGAGACTGCGTTCCTCTGCCGCGCGCCCGGCGCGCGTATCCTCGATGCTGCCGCACCGGAGCGGGCGTGTCAACGGCGGGCCGGGCGCCTAGCGGCAAGGTTCGTACGCCGCGCAGGAAAGATCGTCGCTCGTCGGATCCGCGTCGCACGTCCCGAACGGAGGCGGCGGGGCGGCGGCGGCGCCGAAGAGATACCCAAGCGCGGAGATGGGATCGGCGATGGTGAGGACGCCGTCGTCGTTCAGGTCTGCGGCCTTCACGCAGGAAGGCTCCCGGCCGCCGGCGAAGAGGTACCGCAGAATCGAGACGGCGTCCGACAGGTCCAGCCGGCCGTCGGCGTTTGCATCGCCCCGCGCGAACGGCGCCGGAGGGGCGGCCTCCATGATGAGCATGTAGACCTTCTTGTCGAAGAGCTCCAGGCCCGTCAGGCCGTCGTTCGCCGTGAAGCAGAGCGCCTGCCGGAACTCGATGAAGTTGCCGGGGTCCGAACCGTAGGGGCCCGGATTGATGTCGGCGGCGAGGCGCGCCTCCGTGCCGTCGTAGCACCAGAGCTCGCGGCCGTGGACGCCGTCGTCGGCCGCGAAGTACAGGATGTCGTCGTAGACGTAGAAGTTCCCGGGCCACGAGTGATGCACGGGATCGATGTCGGGAACGAACGGCGTCGGGTTTATGTCGGCGACCATCGAGGCCTCGCCGGCTTCGTAGTCGAACCGCCAGAGCTCGGCGCCGTCGGCGCCGTTGTCGGCGCAGAAGTAGAGCTTGTCGCGATAGACGGTCAGACCCGACGGATTCGACGATTCGGGTCCCGGAACGATGTCGGCCTTGAGAAGCGAGGCCCCGTCGCCGTCCTCGTATCGCCAGAGCTCCCGGCCGTGTTCGGGCTCGTACGCCGAGAAGTAGATCGCGCCATCGAAGAGGCAGACGTGCTCCGGACTGGAGCCGTCGGGCCACCGGATCGATGTCGCGCGCGTCACCGAGAATCCGCCGGGATCGAGGCGGTAAAGCTCGGTGCCGGACATCGGCGCCGCGCAGGCGTTGAAGTACAGGCTGCCGTTGTAGGCGATGAAATGCTGCGGGTACGAGCTTCCGCTGCCGGGGAAGAGGTCGATCGGCGTCTGCGTCACGCCGTCGAAGCGCCAGAGCTCGATGCCGATCGTGCTCCTGTACGCGCGGTAGTAGAGGTATCCGCCGTACTCGATGAAGGCCTCCGGGTTCTGGGCCTGCTGCTCGGCACCGGGAGCCAAGAACGCTTCCGTGCCGTCGAAGCACCACAGCCGCGGCGGGCTGTCGGGGCCGCTCGCCGAGAAGCAGAGCTTCCCCTGGTACGGGAAGAGGTGGCTGGGCAGCGAGCCCTCGGGACCGGGGCAGATCTCGGCGGCCAGTTCGGCCTCCGCACCGTCGTAGCGCCAGAGCTCGGTGTTGGTCCCGTTGGGGGCATCGTTCGCCCGGAAGTACAGGCAGTCGTCGAAGACCGTCAGGTACGACGGACAGGCGCCCGCCGAGCCGGTGTTGATGTCGGTGACCGGCGCGACTTCCTGGGAGAAGACCGGGGCTGCCGTCAGGGCTCCGAGAACGAGCGTGCGCACGAGACGCATCATGCCGTTGCCTCCATGCACTTACGGCTGCCGAACGACGGTACGGGCGGCGCGCCTTCTCAGGCGCGCGACCGCCATCGATCTTAGGGACGCCGAGCGGGCAAGTCAATGAAACTTCGGCACTTGGGAACGCCGCTCGCCGCGCCGGAGCGCCGGGGCCGTCTCCAGGTACGTGGACAAGGGCTTCATCGGGCCCTATCATTCTCGAATCACCGGCATGAGCCGCGCGGGGTGCACCCGCGCGGCGGGCCTGGAAACGTGCCGCACCCGCAGCCCATCAGCGTCCACAAGGAGGAATCGCATGTCTCTTGGCAGCCCCTGCCGCAACTTCGTACTTGCAGGTTTCGCCGTCAGCCTGAGCGCGAGCCTCTGCGCCGGCGACTGGCCCGGCTGGCGCGGCCCGAACCGCGATGCGATCTCGGCCGAGAAGGGCCTGATGGCGGAGTGGCCGAAAGAGGGTTTGTCGCTTCTCTGGAAGATGCAGGGCCTCGGCCGCGGGTACTCGAGCATCGCCGTTGCGGGCGGCAGGATCTTCACCATGGGTGATCGCGCGCTCACGGAGGGGGGCGAGGCGCAGTTCGTGCTCGCGTTCGATCTGGCGACGCAGAAGGAGCTCTGGGCGGCGCGCGTGGGCGAGCCTCACCGCGACGGCGGCCCGCGCGGCACCCCCACGGTCGACGGCGAGCGCGTGTACGCGATCGGCACGTCGGGCGACCTGGTGTGCCTCGATGCCGCGAGCGGCGGAGAGAAATGGCGCAAGAGCTTCGAGAAGGACTTCGGCGGCCGCATGATGTCCGGCTGGCGCTACAGCGAGTCTCCGCTCGTCGACGGCGAGCACCTTGTGTGCACGCCGGGCGGCAAGAATGCGGTCATGGCGGCGCTCGACAAGAAGACGGGCGCTGAGATCTGGCGATGCGCGCTGCCCGACGTCGGCGGGGGCGGACAGGACGGCGCGGGCTACTCCTCCATTGTTGTCAGCGAGGCCTGCGGCGTGCGCCAGTACATCCAGATCATCGGCCGCGGCGCGATCGGCGTGGCCGCCAAGGACGGCGCCTTCATGTGGGGCTACAACAGGATCGCCAACGGTGTTGCGAACATCACGACGCCGGTCGTGCGCAACGATCTGGTCTTCGTCTCGACGGCGTACGGCACGGGGAGCGCGCTCCTCAGGCTCGTTCCCGCGGGCGGGGGCGTCAAGGCCGAGGAGGTGTACTTCCTGGGCGCCGACACGTTTCAGAACCACCACGGCGGCGTCGTGCTCGTCGGCGACCACGTCTACGGGGGCCACGGACAGAACGCGGGCGCGCCGATGTGCATCGAGCTTGCGACCGGCAAGGTCGCGTGGAAGGAACGCGCGCCGTTCAGGGGGTCCGCCGCGGTGCTGTACGCCGACGGCCACCTGTACTTCCGCTACGAGAACGGCGATGGTCTGACGCTGGTCGAGGCCACGCCGCAGGAGTACCGCGAGAAGAGCAGGATCAAGACCGATGGGGAGGGCGGCGGCCCCGCGTGGGCGCACCCGGTCATCCTCGACGGCAAGCTCTACCTGCGCCGGAACGACTTCCTCGTCTGCTACCAGGTCGCGCCGCCGAAGTAGCGCCATCCGCCGGACGCGCGGCGCCGCGAATCGCGGGACCGCGTCGCGCCCTCGATCGGGGATTCGGGGGCGCAGGCAGCCGTTGACGATAATTCACCGAAGTTGTTCGTTGACACGCCTCCCGCCGGGCCGTACGTTCTACCAGTAAGCATATCGATCTAATAGGCAAGGGTGGGCGTGTCGACCGTGAGCAGCTTCTCGTGCGCGCGCGATGCCGCGCGCGCGGGGTCGAACAAGGTTCGTGCAGCGGAGAATGCGCCATGAGATTGTCGCGCAGGGATTTTCTGGGGGCGTCGTCCGCCATTGCCGCAGCATTCGGGATGCGCATCGTCTGGCGCGATGGCGCCGCGTACGCGCGCGAGCGCGACGACGGCGGCCTGCCGATCGTGTGGCTTCAGGGGCAGAGCTGCTCGGGCTGCTCGGTCTCGCTCCTGAACAGCATCTTCTACGCGACGATCGATGATCTGCTCGTCAACACGCTGGACCTCGAGTTCCACTCGACGCTGATGCCGGCGGCGGGGCCCCTGGCCATCGCCGCGGCGGAGAAGGCGTATCGCCGCGGCGGGTACGTGCTCGTCTTCGAGGGCGCGGTTCCCTCCGAGGGGGAGTACTGCGAGCTCTGGCCCGGTCTTCCGGCGGAGAAGGGCCTCCTGCGCTACGCGCGGCGCGCGAGCCTCATCATGGCGGTCGGAAGCTGCGCCTCGCACGGCGGCCTGGTTGCGGGCGCGCCCAATCCGACGGGCGCCGCGGGACTCGCCGAGGAGTACTTCGGCACGCGCGTCATCAAGATGCCGGGCTGTCCCGCGCACCCGGACTGGGTCGTGGGGACGATCGCGGGCATCCTGGCGACGGGCGCCATGCCGGCGCTCGATGCCCACGGCCGGCCGGTCGAGTTCTACGGGAAGCTCGTCCACGATCACTGCCCGAATCTCCAGGACTACAAGGACGGCATCTTCGCCAAGAGCCTGGGCGAGCCGGGCTGTCTCTTCGAGCTGGGCTGCAAGGGCCCGCGCGCCTTCGCGGACTGCCCCGGCAGGCGCTGGAACTCGGGCGCCGCGGGCGAGCCCGGCTACAACTGGTGCATCGAGGCCGGCTCGCCGTGCATCGGCTGCGCCGAGCCGGAGTATCCCGACGGCATGTCGCCGTTCTTCACCTTCCCGCCCGCCGGGCAGGCCGACTGAGCGCGGGCGGCGGGACGACTGACCGACAGGAAACACGACCATGGCAACGCAGCTCAAGATCAATCCGGTGACGCGCGTCGAGGGCCACCTCGAGGTCGACGTGACAATCGAGAAGGCCGGCGGCAAGGACCAGGTGGTCGAGGCCAGGGTCGCGGGACCCATGTTCCGCGGCTTCGAGACGATCATGACGGGACGGGACCCTCGCGATGCGGTCCACTACACGCAGCGCATCTGCGGCGTCTGCCCGGTGTCGCACGCGATGGCCGCCAGCCTCGCGCTCGAGGACGCGTTCGGCGTGACGCCGCCGCCCAACGGTCGGATCATCCGCAACCTCGTCCTCGGCGCCAACTTCATCCAGTCGCACATCATTCACTTCTATCACCTGGCGCTGCCCGATTACATCGACACGACCGGGCTCCTGGACATGTCGCCGTGGAAGCCCCGCTTCCAGGCCGCCGACCTGATTCGCGGGCCCCTGGCGGCGCAGCTCGTCGGGAGCTACGTCCAGGCCCTCGCGGTGCGGCGCACGGCGCACCAGATGGCGGCCGTGTACTCGGGGCGCATTCCCGGCGTCGCGAATTTCACGGCCGGCGGATCGACGGAGCGCGCGACGCGCGGGAGCGTCAGCACGTTCCGGCCGCTTCTGGACGAGATCCGGGCGTTCATCGATACCACGATGCTCGCGGATGCGGCCGCGATCGCGGCCGCGTTCCCGCAGGACAGCGAGCTCGGCCGCGGGCCGGGCAACCTGCTTGCCTACGGCGTCTTCGACCTGAACGACGACGGATCGTCGAAGCTTCTCGGGCGCGGGAGGTACGCCGGCGGCGCCGAGGGCGCGGTCGATGCGGGTCTGATCAGGGAGTACGTCGCGCACTCGTGGTTCACGCCGGAGAGCGGCGGCCTCCATCCGAGCGACGGCGTCACGGAGCCGGCGATCGGCAAGGACGGGGCCTACTCGTGGGTCAAGGCGCCCAGGTACGAGGACGGCGTGTACGAGCTCGGGCCGCTCGCGCGCATGTGGGTCAACGGCGACTACCGCCGCGGCATCTCGTCCATGGACCGGATTCTCGCGCGCGTGCAGGAGACCAAGAAGGTCGCCGATGCCATGGCGGGCTGGCTCGACGAGCTCGTGCTCGGCGACCCTGTCTACACGCACGCCGAGACGCCGCAGAGCGCGCTCGGCGTCGGGCTCACGGAGGCCCCGCGCGGCGCCCTGGGCCACTGGGTGCGGATCGAGCAGGGGAAGATCGCGCGCTACCAGGTGATCACGCCCACGGCGTGGAACGGCTCGCCGCGCGATGACGGGGGGCAGGCGGGCGCGATCGAGCAGGCCCTGATCGGCGTTCCGGTGAGCGACATGCGCTCGCCCCTGGAAGTCCTGCGCGTCGTGCACTCGTTCGACCCGTGCCTTGCGTGCGCGGTGCACATGGTGAGGCCTGGAACGCGGGCGCAGCGTCCCGCGGCGTTGTAGGAGGTCCGCGATGAGACACGTCAGTGCAATCTGCGGCGGCGGGATGCGCGCGGCGCTCGGCGCTGCGGCGGGCATCGCCTTCGCCGCGGCCGTCGCCGCGGGTGAGATCGGCTTCGTCGACGTCGGCGACGCCGGCAATCCCGCCGATGCGCTCGGCTGCGGCGCGGTCGCGTACGAGTACCGCATCGGCATCCACGAGGTCACGAACGCGCAGTACACGGCGTTCCTGAACGCCGTGGCCGCGGACGACACGTACGAGCTCTACAACCCCGGCATGCGCATCGCGCGCGCCGGGCAGCCGGGCGCGTACGCGTACGCGACTGCCGAGGGCGCCAAGCCCGTGACCTTCGTGAGCTGGTTCGATTCGATCAGGTTCGCCAACTGGCTTCACCACGGGATGCCCGCCGGCGGGCAGGACGCGACGACGACCGAGGACGGCGCGTACGCGCTGCTCGGCGCCGCCGAGGCCGGTCCGCGCAAGGCCGGGGCGCGGGCGTATCTCCCGAGCGAGGACGAGTGGTGCAAGGCCGCCTACTTCCGCGGCGCCGAGGGATACGCCGAGTATCCCTTGCCCCCGGGCGTCGTTCCGCTGGCCGCGCCTCCCGGCGCGCTCGCCGGGAGCGCGAACTTCGATCGCGCGGTCGCGGATGTGACCGCGGCGGGGGCGTACACGGAGTCGGCGAGCTACTACGGCACCTTCGACCAGGCCGGGAACGTCTGGGAGTGGGTCGAGACGGAGATCGACGGCGAGCGCGGGATTCGCGGCGGATCGTGGGACGACTACGCGCTGCTCCTCGGCGCCGGCTACCGCGACAGCGACCGGCCCGCGGCGGAGTACGAGGTCCTCGGGTTCCGCATCGCGGCCTCGGTCGCGGTCGAGGTGTTCTTCCGGCGCGGCGACGTGAACCAGGACGGGACGATCGACATCGCCGACCCGATCAGCATGCTGGGCTACCTCTTCGCGCAGGCGGCGCCGCCGCGCTGCCTGTCGTCGGCCGATGCGAACGACGATGGCAAGACCGACATCGCCGATGCGATCGCGCTGCTCTCGCATCTCTTCGGCGGGGTGGCGGCGCTGCCGCCGCCCTTCGGCGCCTGCGGCGCCGATCCCACCCCGGACGTGCTGGGCTGCATGGAGTTCACGCCGTGCGCGCAGTGAGCGCCGGCAGGCGCGGGCGGGGCGCGATGGCGGCGGCCGAGAAGGCGCCCATCCTCGTTCTCGGCATCGGCAACATACTCCTT
Organism: Planctomycetes bacterium UBA4800; assembly: GCA_002402755.1. Taxonomy (GTDB): domain Bacteria; phylum Planctomycetota; class UBA8108; order UBA8890; family UBA8898; genus UBA8898. Next base: position 3,058 of record DHGK01000311.1, on the reverse strand, counting down.
CGCGATGAGGGCGCCGGGGTGCGGGCGATCGAGGCCCTGAGCGCCGCCGCGCTCCCGCCGGGCGTCGAGACCCTCGACGGCGGGACGTCGGGCGCCGATCTGCTCGATGTGATCGCCGGCCGGCGCCGGCTCATCGTCGTCGACGCGGTCGACGCGGATGCCGCGCCCGGGACGATCGTGCGTTTCACTCCGGAGGAGCTCGCCGCCGACCCCGCGCGCACGGTGTCGCTCCACGAGTTCGGCCTGCTGGAGACGCTGGCAGCGGCGCGGCTGCTCGGTTGCGCGCCGGACGACGTCGTGGTCATCGGGGTCCAGCCCAAGGACGTGCACGCCGGCCTGGCGCTCTCGGAGGAGGTCGCGGCGGCGCTGCCGCGCGCGGTCGCCGCGGTGGTCGCGGAGATCGCGCGCTGACGCGGCGGCCGGATTCTCCGGCGCGCGCGGCGCCTACGGACACGGCGCGGAGACCGCGCACTCAAGCCCATCCTCCGTGGGATCGGCGCCGCATGTTGTGAACGGCTCGGGGAGCGGAGCGCCGTCGCCGAACAGGCGGACCAGGATCCTGATCGCATCGGAGAGGTCCAGCTTGCCGTCGTCGTTCGCGTCGGCGCTCGACGCGCAGGCAAAGGGGCCCGCCGATGCGAACAGGTACCCGAGGACCGCGACCGCATCGGCGATGTCCACGCCGCCGTCCGCGTTGGCATCGCCGCGCGTGAATACTGTCTCGGCCGTGTCGCCCGGCTGCGACACGAGCTCCAGGTCGAATCCGAGGTCGCTGCTCGTGACGCTCTGCTGGTGGACCTCGACGGCGATGACGTTCTCGCCGCGCACGACGAGGGCGGGGTCGAGCTGGAAGGGGAAGTAGGCGAGTTCGTCGCCGCCCCCGATCGCAGTCACCGCGAGCGTGTCGTAGGCGGCGTTGCCCGCCGGCATGTTCCTGCGCGCGGCCTCGGCGCCGTTGATGAAGACGATGGCGCCGTCATCGCACAGCAGGTTGAGCTTGAGCGAGAGAGGGACGTTGTCGGACGCGAAGGCATGCCGGAAGTAGTAGCAGGGATGCTTGTCGGCGGCGTTGCCGTAGTCAAGGATAGTCACTGCGCCATCCTCGTAGCCGAGCTTCGCCTTGCCGCTCTGCCAACCGGAGTCGTCGTATGCCGGGTCCTTCCAGCCGGCGGCATGCAGGTTCGTGCCCGTGTCGTCGTACTTCCACGTGCCGCCCCTGGGCACGACCGTGAACGTCTCAAGGTCGGGGGCGTACGCGATCGACATGTTCGTGAAGTTCGTGACATCGGGAAACGCGGCATTGAAGGCCGACGGCCCCTTCGTGAACTCGATATGGGCTGAGGGCGTGAGGGGGCCCTGCGAGTTCTCCGACGTGAACTCGACGCGAATGCGGTACTGGCCGTCGGGGACGATGGTCCCTGTCGTGTTGCGGCCGTTCCACGCCACCGTGTGGGTCACATGCGTCGCGAGCGTGGCGCCGGTGATCGCGTCGACGACGTTGCTGCCGGAATTCGCGACCCACGTGCGCAGGTACTGCTCGCGCGATGCGGCCTGCTTCTTGAGCGTCTTGACGAAGGCGCCGGACGGGGTCGTGACCCAGATCGCCAGAACGTGCCGGGGATCGTACTCGGCGCCGATGTCGCGCAGGGTGGTGACGGTGAACGTGCAGGTGCCCTGCGTCTGCGCGCGGGCCCCGAGGGCGAGAAGGAACACGCCCGCGATTGCCGGGAGCGCCGGGGGTAGACTGCGGTGGTGGATTGTCGCCATGGTCTTCTGCCTCGCGAAGTCTTCGCTCATCGAGCCCCGCGCACGTTCTGCCGCGAACGCGCCCCTTGCCTCCGGAGGCAACCGATACGCACTCCGAGGGGCGAGTGTAGCACGGGGGACGAGCCACCCCAACAAGAATATCTATCGAAATACAAGAATTTCATCCGGCGTCCGGATTCCCGGGCGTTCGGTTCACTTGCCGCCGGGAACCGGGCCGGCGGGTGCAGGCGGCGGCGCCGGGGTCTTCTCGGCGGGCGGCGTCCCCGCGGGTTCCGCGGGCGCGCCGGGGGGCGGCGTGCGCGCGATGGCCTCGGGCGGCAGGAGCAGGATGAGAACGCGGTACCTCGCCGCGGGCGAGGCATCGATCTCGGGCGCCGCGCCGGCCCGCGTCAGGGCGCGCGCGAGCTTGTCGCGATCCTGCCCGCCCGCAATTCCGGCCGAGGGCTGGACGGGCGCGCCGAGCTTGATGTCCGTCGGCGGTGCGCCGGCCTCGCCTTTCGCGACCGGCGCCTCGGCGGCGGGAACGGCCGCATCGGGCGCCGGCGCGATGCCTTCTTTTTCCTCGGCCTGCCGCGTCATGCCTCGCCCGAGGGCGGGGGCGGAAGGCGCGGCCGGCGGCGACGGGGGCTCCGTGCGGCTCGTGCGCGCCCTCGCGGCGCCGGCGGCGGCCGCAGGCGCCGCCGTTCGCTGCTTCTCGGCCTTGTCGCTCAGCGCTCGGCTCTTGAACCGGGCAAGCTCGCCGGCGGCCTTTGCAGCCGCATCGATGCCCCAGCGTCCCCGTCCCGCGAGCAGCGCGAGCGCCGCGGCCCGCTCGCCGTCGAGGTCGGCGCCCATCGTCCCGGCCTCGGACAGCGCGCGCGCAACGCCCAGCGCGGCGAGCTTCGCCCTCGTGTCGGGCGTCTCGGGGAGCACGACCCACAGCGTGGAAGGAAGCGATTCTTCGGGTTTCTCGGCGATCTCGTGTGCGCGCCCTGCCGCCCCCCCGGCGCGGACGGCGCCGTCCTTCGCGATCGCATCCGGCGCGGCGGCCGCGTCCTCCGCGAGCTCCGCGGCGGCTTCTTCCGCGCGCAGTTCTGCGGGTCGCGCCGCGCGGACTTCGGGCTCGAGCGCCTCGATCCGCTCGCGCAACGGTGCGGCGGATTCGACGGCACGGTCGCGCGCCGGCTGCAACACAAGGCTCTTCTTGTCGGTCGCGGGCGCGTCCGCGCGGCCGTCGCCGGGAGCGAGTTCGGGCGCCGGCGCTTCAACGAGCGCCGGCGCCGTCGGGGCGGCGGGCATCGGGGCGGGAGGC
>DHGK01000120.1 GCA_002402755.1 Planctomycetes bacterium UBA4800 | reverse complement strand
GCAGGGGCCGCAGCATTCGCAGGGGTCGCAGCACCAGCACGGCCAAGGCCGGCAACAGGGCCGGCCGCAGTGGCAGGACCGGCCGCACGGGCGCAACCGCCGGCAGGGGCAGCAGCAGCGGCAGGGGCAGTACGATCCGCGCGCTCAGCACGGGCAGCCCAATGCCCGCAACAGCCGGCAGCAGCGCCGCCCGCAGCACAAGCACGAGCAGGCCGCACAGGGCAACGGCGGGGCCGGCGGGGGCGGACAGCGGTTCTGGCAGGCCGTGTGCTGCGTGTGCAAGCGCGCGTTCTTCGTCGATGACCGGCCGCCGGGCCGCGAGCTTGTCCAGTGCCCGCAGTGCCTGAAGGACCGCATCACGCGCTTCAGGCAAGGGATGATGCTGTAGCCGCCCGGGCGGCGGAACTCGCCGCCGCTACTTCGGTCGTGTCTTCTCCCAGTGCGCGCGCCAGGCTTCGAGCTGCTGCTCGCGCCTGTCCTTGGGCGCCGTGGGTGTGAACACAAGCCCGCTCCTGTTGGCGATGAACTTGGCGGCCTCGTACGCCGTCGTGCGCGTCTCCAGGTCATCGGACGACATGAACGGAAGCATGTCGCCGAACGTGTCGGGATCGTTGATGCGCATGAGCGCCCACAGCGCCTTTCTGACGAGAATGGGGCTCGCGCCTTCCTGCAGGATGGCGCGGAGCTGCGGGATCCTGCTCCGGTCCCGCTCGGTGCCCGCCTTGACGATCTCGTTCCACTTCGGGAGGAACTGGCGCTGAACGTTCATGTCCTCGGAGGCGACGCCCGTGATCTTCACGAGCGAGTCGGTCACGTACTTCTTGACGGGCTTGTAGGGCGTCTTCTCGTACGTCTCCGCCAGGACGGGAATCAGCTCGGGAAGGTACTGCCGGTCGTAGTGCTCGACGATGCCCTCGGACATGCGCATGAGCTTGGGCGTCGGCAGGTACCTGAGCTTCTTGAGCACGCGCCTGACCGGAACCTCGACGCCCATCTTCGGAATGAACACCCACTCGCGCGATTTCTGCGCGTCGGACTGCCGCACCTCCCGGCCGGTTCCGTACCGGACCATGGGGCGGTTGTGGAAGGTCAGGTCGGTGGCGCGCGACAGGAAGAGGAGCGCGAGCGCGCTCATGTAGTTGAGGTTGCCGGGCTTGTCGGTCGTGCCCCAGCAGCCGACCTGCTTGTCCTGGCGGTCGACGAGCGTGCGCGCGCCGGCCTTGTACCAGTCGAAGGTCCCGAACGCCTCGATGCCGCCGATGTCCCCGACCTTCTCCAGGCTGTACAGCGAGTAGTAGATGTCGCCCAGGCCGCCCCATTGCCAGGAGTCCTTGCCGTTCATGAGCGTCGTCAGGTACCCCAGGCCGTCGCGGATGCTCTTCTCGAGCGCCTGGCGCTTCTCGACGGGGTAGGCCTTGACGAACTTGAGCGCCTCGAAGGCGATGAGCGTCGATGAGGCGCCCGCGCAGCTCATGTTGAACGTCACGCCGTGCTTGAGCGGCCCCTCCTTGGTGTCCTGGTAGCTCCAGCCGCGCGCGAAGACCTTGACGTCCTCGACGCCCCACGAGGGCTTGGCATCGGGCTTGCGCACGTCGGTCTTGCCCTTCTTGGGCTTGGGCGCATCGACCTCGGCCGCATCGACCGCGTCCTTGAGCTTCCACATGGCCTGGACCTCGGGGCCGTCCTTCTGCTGGATATCGATGAACTGGGCGGCGATCTCCTCCCAGACCTCCTGCGGGATCTTCAGGCCGCGCTTGCGCGCGACGCCCAGGGCCAGGATCGCGAACTGCGTGTTGGAATTGTCGTAGCGCGGATTGCCCGGGTCGTGCATGCCGTAGTTCCAGCCGCCCTTGCCCTTCCAGCGCGCGCGGACGAGCCACTGGGTCATGGCGTCCATGCGCTGCTCGATCGCCCGGCGCTCCTTCTGGTCGATGGGCGACCCGAGCGAGAGCTCGACATCCATCTGGCTCAGCACGGCGTCGAGCGCCATCACGTAGAGCGACACGGAGTACGTGTGCCCGGGCTGCATGCCGAGCAGCACCTGCAGGCCTTCCTTGACGACGGGGAAGTTGTACGGAATGTCGCTCTTGACGAGCGCGTAGAGCTGGATCGCGGCGCTGCCCATTGGCGCTTCCTGGTACGCCGTCCAGCCGCCGACCGGCTTGCCGTCGGGCGCGACGCCCTCGCCCTTGACCGCCTTGAGGAGAAACTCGGTGCCGCGGTCGATCGCGTTCTCGATCTGTTCGTCGAAGGCATCATCGCCACGGACAACGCCCGCCGATGCCGCGAGCAGCAAGGACGCTCCCAGTGTCCGCAACAAGGCCATATGTCCTCCTTGGAGGCCGGATGCCGATCCTCCACTATCAAGAGTACCCCGCCGGGGCGCCGCGGTAAATAGAAAACGGCCGATCTTCGGGCCCGGGGGGCGCGATTTGCCTGCGCCGCCCGGCCCGGTTATGATACGGCCATGGCACGACGCATGGAACTTGTCTGTATCGTCGCGGGGGGGCTCGCGGCCCTGCTGATCCTGCGGGAGATCCTTCCCTCCTGGCGCGTGAGCCGGGAGCTCAGGGTCCAGACGGAGCGCCTCGATGCGCTCCAGGGCGATGTCGAGAAGAACGCGGAGGCCGGCGCCCGGCACGAGACCGAGCTCGCCGCCCACGCCAGGAAGCTCGCCGAGCACGACGCGGCGATCGCGCGGAACGCGGAAGCCGTTCAGGGCGTCCGCGGCGAGGTGAAGCGCCTCGAGGAGCGCACCGCGAAGGACGTCGGGGAGCTCAGGGAACTCTACAAGAAGTCCCAGCGGGACACGGAGCTCCTCACCGAGGAGGTGCTCGAGCTCAAGCGGGCGCGCCGCGAGATCGAGAAGCTGCTGGACGCCGTCGAGAAGAGGCTCAACGCGCCGCAGGTCAACCCCGGCGAGATCCAGTGATCCCGGGCAGGGGGCCCGCGGCGGCGCGAGCCGACAACGCGAATCCGGCGTGCGCGAGTCCGGTCGAGCCGTCCGCGGGAGCGCCCGGCGCGGCAGGGGCTCTTGCGGCAGGCTGATAAAAGGGAGACGCCCCGGCGAGCCGGGGCGTCCGGTGGCGAGGAAGGGTTGGGGTCTGGAATGAGGCGTTCGGCTTTGGGTCGTTGGGCAATGGGTCGCTGCCACCGAAAGCGACCTTAGTGGGCAAAGGAGTGTTTGTTGGTTGTCGTTTTTTCAGGTCTCTCGGTTTGTCTGCCGGTTTCTCAGGGTTCTCACCCGAACACAGATACAAAAACCGTGCCAAACAGGGACGAATTCCCGGACATACCCGGAAGCAGCCGTCCGGCGCCTCGTCGCGACGCCTAAGCTGCCTCGCTGTCTGAATTTCCACCGTAGCAGTGTATCCGGTCTGCACAGATAACGCATGTAGTGTATGTCACATTCCGGGCCGTGTCAAGGACCAAATCCGGAACTTTCTGTACGGAATTGTGACAACCGTCAGGACTTAGGGCGGAGGCCGGATAGGACCCTCGGCGGCCGGCAGGATTCGCGCGTCTGTGACGCGATCGTCACGTGAGTGCTGCAGAACCGACACAGTCGGCCGCGCCGGCGAGCGGGAGAGGCGGGCGGGCGGCCGCTTGCGCCCGGCCCTCGCCGCATGTAGCCTGGTAGTCTGGGCGCGCGCGCCGGCCCGCGCGCGGAGCCGGAGGTTCTGGAGCGTGAAGCAGTTCAAGATCGGCAACTCGTGGATCCGCGGCGTCGTCGGGAACGGGCTCACGGCCGAGCTGGTGACCGATTTCGCCTGCGCGTACGGGACGTACGTGGGCGGCCGCGAGGTGGTGCTCGTCCGCGACACGAGGGCTTCCTCGCCCATGTTCGGGGCCGCGGCGCTCGCGGGGCTCCTCTCGACCGGCTGCAGCGTGGCCGACGCCGGCGTGTGCCCGACGCCCGTGGCGCAGTACCTCGTGCGGCGCAGGCGCGCGGGGGGCGGCATCGCGGTCACGGGCAGCCACAACGCGGCGGGCTGGAACGCGCTCAAGTTCATCGACGAGGACGGGGCGCTGCTCAACTCGATCCGCGGCGAGGAGGTCCTCGACCTGTACCACCTCGGCGAGTACACGAAGGCGTCCTGGGACCGCCTCGGGAAGCGCGAGGAGGCAACGGGCTTCGTCGGCTCGTATCTGGCCGCCACCGCCGGCACGCTGAACGTCGAGTCGATCCGCGCGGCGAAGCTCCGCGTCGCCGTCGATACCGTGAACGGCACGGCGGGCGCGGTGATCCGGGAGTTCCTCGGGTTCCTGGGCTGCGAGCCGATCCTGATCAACGAGGAGATGGGCCCCGACTTCGCGCACGACCCGGCGCCGAGCGCGCGCAACATGCGCCAGCTCGAGTCCCTGCTCCGGCACATAGAGGCCGACGTGGGGTTCGCGGTCAACACCGACGTCGACCGCGTAGGCATCGTCACCGAGAAGGGCGTCGCGCTGTCGGAGGAGTGCACGTTCCCGCTCGTGGCCGACCACGTGTTCGCGCGCGGCAGCGCGGTCGCCGTCACGAACCTCTCGACCTCGATGATGATCGACCGCGTGGCGGAGCGCCGCGGCGGCCGCATCATCAGGACCAAGATCGGCGAGGGCTACGTGATCTTCCGCGCGGTCAACGAGGACGCGGTGCTGGCCGGCGAGGGCAGCGGCGGCGTGGCGCTGATGCCGGTGAGCCGCGCGTTCGACGGGTTCCTGACCATGGCGCTGGTGCTCGAGGCGATGGCCGAGGGCGGGCATCGGATCTCGGAGCTCGCGGGGCGGCTCCCGGCGTTCCTCATGAAGAAGGGCGAGATTCCGTGCTCGCCGGACCGCGTCTACCACGTGCTGGAGGAGTTCCGCGGATTCCACCGCGGCGGGCAGGTGGATCTTTCGGATGGCGTCCGCGCGGCGTGGCCGGGGCACTGGATCCACGTGCGGGCGTCCAACACCGAGCCGATCTTGCGGGTCATTGTCGAGGGCGAGGATCCCGAGCGCGTCGAGCGCGTCTTCGCGGACACGCTCTTCCGCGTCAACACGGTGGTGCACGGGAAATCATGAGCAGACTCACGTCGTTGAAGATCAGCGTCTCGGGCGTGCGCGGCATCGTCGGCCAGTCGCTGACGCCGCAGCTCGTGACCGCGTTCGCCGCGGCGTTCGGGAGCTACGCGGGCAGGGGGCCCGTGCTCGTCGGGAGCGATACTCGCCCGTCGCGCCACATGGTGGCGCAGGCCGTGACGGCGGGCCTCCTGAGCACGGGCGCCGAGGTCGTCGACCTCGGGATCTGCCCCGTGCCCTCGATCCAGTACATGGTCGCGCGGACCAAGGCCTTCGGCGGCATCGCCATCACGGCGAGCCACAACCCGATCGAGTGGAACGCGCTCAAGTTCATCGGGCCGGAGGGTCTGTTCCTGAACCAGTTCCGCGCCGAGGAAGTGCTCGACATCTACCACCAGGGCGAGTTCAGGCGCGTGAGCGATGCGGAGGTGCGGGGCGTCAGGCGTGAGTCGGGCGCGTGCGCGGTGCACCGGGACGGCATCCTCAAGTACGTCGATCGCGACGCGATTGCGCGGCGCAAGTTCCGCGTGGCCGTCGACTGCGTGAACGGTGCGGGCGCGGTGGCGACCCCGGCGCTGCTCGAGGCCCTCGGCTGCGAGTTCACGGCGATTCACACATCGGTCGACGAGCCCTTCCCGCACAGCCCCGAGCCGGTTGCCGAGAACCTGCAGGACCTGGTGCGCGTCGCGCGCCAGATCGGGGTCGACATTGCCTTTGCGCAGGATGCCGACGCGGACCGCCTCGCCATCGTGAGCGCGACGCGGGGCGCGATCGGGGAGGAGTACACGGTGGCGCTCGCCGTCAAGCAGGTTCTGAAGCGCGCCAAGGCGCCCGTCGTCGTCAACCTGTCGACGACGCAGCTCGTCGAGGACATCGCCTCGGCGGCCGGCGTTGAGGTGTACAGGGCGAAGGTCGGCGAGATCAACGTGACCGAGAAGCTGCTCGCCGTCAACGGCGCCGTGGGCGGCGAGGGCAACGGCGGCGTCATCATTCCCGCGATCCACCCCTGCCGCGACAGCTTTGCCGGCATGGCGGTCATCCTGCAGCTCCTCGCCGAGGAGGGGAAGAGCCTGGAGGAGATCATCGACGGCCTGCCGCGCTACGCGATCGTCAAGCGCAAGACCGCCTGCCCGTCGGAGCGCGTGTTCCGGGTGCTCAGGCGCATCGAGGAGGCGTTCGGGGCCGGCGCGGTCGTCGACCGCTCGGACGGCGTGCGGCTGGCGTGGAAGCGCAAGTGGCTCCAGGTCCGCGGCTCCAACACCGAGCCCATCGTGCGCGTGTTCGTCGAGGCGCCGGACGAGGAGGAGGCGCGGCAGCTCGCCGACAAGGCGCTCGAGGAGGTGAAGCGCCTGGCGGAATAGGGCGGGGCATCACCTGGCGGACGCGAGGCGCGCCGCGGTCGCCATCGGCAGAAACAGGACGAACCGCTGCCTGGGGAAGCGCTGGAATCCGTAGTGCGCGTAGAAGCCGGCGGCGCGCTCGTCCTTTGCGTGAACGAGCACCGCCTGGACCGGCACCAGGCCGCTTGCGGCGCCCGCCCTCTGCAGAGCATCGACGAGCAGGATTCCGCCGAGGCCCTTTCCTTGGCGATCCGACGCCACGGCAAGCCGCGCGATCAGGATCACGGGGATCGGATAGCGCGGGAGGCCGCGGCGCAGATCCTCGGGGCAGTCCTCGAACGCGACTTGCCAGGGGGCGAGGCTGTAGTAGCCGGCGATACGCTCGGGGTGCGCGGCGGGAGACGCGATCCAGACCGACGCAAGGCGGCGGCGTTGCGCCTGCCCGGCCTGCTGGCGCAGCCATGCGTCCAGGGCTTCCACGCCGCACGTGAAGCCGGCGCGATCGGCCGCATCGTCCATGGCGCGTATGCGGATGTCCACGAGAAGAGGCTCCGTCAGCGTCGCCTTGTTGCGCGGGCGTGCGCGCGTGCGGCGGCCTTGAGTGCGGCGCCGGGCGGGGGAGGCGAGGCGAGCGCCTGCAGGAACGCCTCGCGGTCCTCGGCGCCCAGGATCAGGGTGGAAGCCTCCTGGGCGTCCACCTCCACGCGCGGCCGCAGAAGTATCGCGCCGTCGGCCGTGACCTCGGCGGTGTACCCGCTGATCGTCTGCCCGCCGAGCCGGTCCTGGAGCTGCCTGGCAAGGGCGTTGATGCCGACGCGGCCCTTGGCGTCGGGGCGCAGCGTGATCGCGGTTTTCATGGCCGGCACCTCGCGGAGCGTCCCGCGGAAAGCCCAGGGACCGCGTGAGAGGCTCTTTCAGTCGATACTACCGTATCGGTGGGATAATGTCAAGTGGGATATCCCACTTTAGATGTGTGGGCGCAACCGCCCGACGCGGGCCTCGGCCGGCTGCGTGAATCGATCGCGGCGGCGCTAGAAGCCGATCTCCTCCTTGCGCCGGTTCCAGTAGGCGGTCTTGCCCTCGCGGAAGGACATGACCATCATGTCGACCGCGACCTGGATCTTGTAGGCGAGCTCGACGTCGCACGCGGGCTTCTTGCGGTCGCGCATGCAGGCGTAGAAGTTCTCGAGGTGCTCCAGGGCGCCGCCCTTGCGCTGGTTCTCGACCGTGACGGCCTCGCGCTCGCCGACGACGCTCTTCTGGTAGTGGAGCGCGAGCTTGTCGCCGTCGAAGACGATCGTGCCCTCGTGGCCGCGGATGGCCTCCGGGATGCCGAAGTCGTTGGCCATGGACGCCATCAGGATCACGGTGTGGTTCGAGGGGTAGTCGATCTGGACCGAGAAGGTGTCCGGCACCTCGCGGTCCCAGAACTGGTAGATCCCGCCGAGCGCGCTCACGCGGCGCGGGAACTCCGGCGAGTCGCCGTCCAGCGCCACCATGAGGTGCGTGAGCTGGTGGAAGAAGAGGTCGGACGCGATGCCGCCCGAGTAGTCCCAGTACTTGCGCCACCTGAAGAAGCGCTCGGGCGACCACGAGGTCTTGGGCGCCGCGCCGAGGAAGCCGGTCCAGTCGAGGTTCTTGTTGGGGTCGGCGGCCTTGTCGATGTCGTAGTTCCACTCGCCGCCCTTGCTGTTGCGCGAGTGGTGGGCGGTCGTGAGCAGGACCTTGCCGATCTTGCCGGCCTCGATGAGCTTGTACGCATCGCGCCAGAGCGACTCGGAGCAGGAGTTGACGCCGATCTGGACGACGCGCTTGTCCTTCTCGGCCGCATCCTTGACCTCCTGGGCCTCCTTGTAGGTGTGGGTGAAGGGCTTCTCGAGGTAGATGTCCTTGCCGGCCTTGATGGCCTCGAGCGCCATGGGTGCGTGCCAGTGGTCGGGCGTGGCGATGACGACGGCATCGAGGTCGGGCTGCGCGAGGAGCTTCCGGAAGTCGGCGTAGGCGGCGCCGTCGGGGAGCTTGGCCTTCTCCTGGGCGGCCTTGAGCCTCACCTGGTAGACGTCGCAGACGGCGACCGGCTTCACCTTCTTGTCGGCGAGCTTGAGCGTCTCGTCGAGGAGGTGGCTGCCCCGGCCGCCCATGCCGATGAAGCCCACGTTGATCGTGTCGCCGGCGCCCGTCCCGGCGGTGAGCGACGGGGCGACCATGGCGCCGACGCCGGCGCCCGCAACCGTGCCCATGAAGCCGCGTCTGGATACTTTTTCGAGCTTCCGAGTCATGACCATCTCTCCTTGCACGAGGCCGATTTGAACAGGTCCGAGACCATCCTCTGCCATTCTTGATACGCGCCCGCCCCGGCCTGGTGTTTGCGCCCGGCGCTCTCCGGGAGGGGTGCACGGAAGGTTCAATTCTATCCCTTCCGCGGTCCTTTTTCCAAGGGGGGTCAGCGCCGGTTCGAGGGCTGCGCCGGCGGCGGACGATTCGTGCTACTTTCGGCGTTAGATTTCGGGGCGCCGCGGGCTTATGCTGATGACAGGGCGCGAATCATGGCGAACGAAGACACGCAGCTCATTCAGCGGGCCCACGCGGGAGACCGCGGGGCGCTCGAGGCGCTGCTCCGCGAGGAGGAGGCCGCGCTCAGGGACTGGCTCGGGCGGCGGATCGGCGCGGGGCTGAGCGAGCGCCTCGACCTGGAAGACGCGCTCCAGGAGACGTTCGCGCAGGCGGTGGCGTCGTTCGGGAAGTTCGAGCACCGCGGGGCGGGCGCGCTCCGCGCCTGGCTGCGGTCGATCGGCGAGCACGTGATTCTGAGGGCCGCGGATGCGCGGCGCCGCAAACCCGTGATCTCGCTGCGGCACGAGGTCGCGGCGGCCGACGCGTCCCCGAGCCGCGCGGCGCGGCGGGAGGAGCGTTTCGACCGGCTCGAGGGGGCGCTCGCGCGCCTCCCGGAGGAGCACAGGCAGGTGATCCGGCTGGCGCGCATCGAGGGGCTCCCGATCGCCGAGATCGCGGTGCGGATGAACCGCTCGGCCGCGGCCGTGTCGATGCTGCTCTCGCGGGCGCTCAAGCGGCTGCGCGAGGGGTTCGGGGACACGGAGAGCATGAGCCTGCCGGATCGCATGCTGGGCGGGGCGGGTCGCGCGCCGGAAGCGGAGGGGGGCGATGGCGAACGACCGCGCGCCTGATTCCTGGAGCGGTTCTTCGGGGTATCGCGAGGCCCTGGTCACGCAGCTCGTGGCGGGGTACGTCGACCGCCTGAACCGGGGGACGGAGATCGACCCGGAGGAGATCCGGCGCGAGTATCCCGATCTTGCCGACGAGATCCTGTCGCAGCTCGAGGTCTTCGTGGGCATTCAGGCGGGCGTGTCCGGCGAGGGCGGACGGTCCGTGATCGGCGACTACGTGCTCAAGCGGCGCGTCGGACGCGG
>DHGK01000113.1 GCA_002402755.1 Planctomycetes bacterium UBA4800 | reverse complement strand
CCCCTACGGCCGCGCCTGCGAGCCTCTTGACACGCCGCCGCCGATGCCGTACAGTATTTTGTAAGCAGGAGCTTACAGTTATGCCGAGGCCGAGCATGCTCGCACAGAAGCGCACGGCGCTGCTCCCGGTCGTCGCCCGGGCGTTCAGCGAGCTCGGCTACCGCCGCGCGACCACGGCCACCCTGGCGCGCCGCTGCGGGGTCCGCGAGAACATCCTCTACCGCCTCTGGCCGGACAAGAAGGCCATGTTCATCGCCGCGATCGGACACGTGCACGACCTCGCCCTGCGGGTCTGGCGCGAGCAGGGGACGCGGCCCGGCGGCGCGTTCTCGCCCGCAGCCGTCCTCGCCTACGAGTCCGAGCACCTGGGCGAGTTCGGGAACCACCGCATTCTCTTCGCCGGATTCAGCGAGACCGACGACCCCGACATCCGCGCCGCGCTGCGCCGCCTCTACCGCGACTTCCACGAGTTCATCAGGCGCCGGCTGCGCGCGGGCGGGCGGCGCGCCATCGACCCCGCGCTCGCGGCCTGGGCGATCATCGGCCTGGGCACGATGGCGACCATGGGGCGCGAGATGCGTCTGATGGCGCCGCGCGCGAGGAAGCGGCTCCTGAAGGACATCGGAGGGCGCCTGGCGGGCGTGCGGACCCCGTGACGATGGAGCCTGTTTTTTTGCCGCATATTGTAGGTATATGCTTACTTTACCGTGCAGCGGGACTCTTCCCGCGGAAAGGAGTCGCATGTCGATCGTGACAAAGTCGTTCGTGCTGTGCGTTGCGTGCGCGGCCGTCGCCGCCGGATGCGCCGCAGCAGCCGCGCCGGCCGAGGCGCCGGCGCGCATCGGCGTCTACGATTCGCGCGCCGTCGCGCTGTCCTACCTCCGCTCGCGCCTCCATGCCGAGCGCCTGGACGCGCTGCTCATGGACGCGGAGATGGCCAAGCGCCGCGATGACAAGGCGCGGGTCGAGGCGCTCGAAGCGCAGGGCAAGGCCCGGCAGCATCTGGCGCACATGCAGGTCTTCGGGAACGCCCCCATTCCCGATATCCTCAAGGATCTCGAGGCCACGCTCGCCGCGGAGGCCGAGAAGCACCGCCTGGCCCTCATCGTGCGCGATGTCGACATCGCCTGGCGCGTGGATTCGCTCGATGTCATCGACATAACCGAGGCGCTGGTCGCGCGGTTCGAGCCGAGCGCGGAGACGCGCAAGATCATCAAGGAGATGGCGGCGCATCCCCCGCTTCCCCTCGAGCAGTTTCCGATCGACTGCGACGGCGGCGCGAAAAGCGGCGCCGCGGCGAAGCCCCCGAGCCCCGAACGGGCGGGACGGTTGTGCGCCGACCACTGGGTATGGCTCCTCGACCGCGAGAGGTACGCGGGGGGCTGGGAGGACGCAACGGCCCGCTTCAGGGAGACCGTGCCGAAGCAGACGTGGCTCAAGGACATCGAGAAGCTGCGCGGCGGCCTCGGGAAGGCGAACGCGCGGACCATGAAATCCTGCCGCGTGACGGCCGGATCCGGCGGCGCCGCCGGCGGGGAGCGCGTGACGGTCCAGTTCGAGACGACCTTCGAACGTAAGGAGAAGGCCGTCGAGACGGTCGTCGTCGTCCGCGATCCGGACGGCACGTGGCGCGTCGATGGATACTCGCTCGACTGACGGGCTCCCTTGTCCCCTTTCGCGCCGCGCCCGTATACTGGCGATGCCGGCCGCGCGCCTCGCCGCGCGGGATGCGCCGGCCCGCGGCCGAAAGGAAACATCCGATGCCTCGCCCCCTCGGTGCCAAGATCTTCGGCGCGGCGCTGCTCCTCTGCATCGCCGCGCCGCGTCCCGCGCCCGCAGGCAGCGGCGCGGAGGGGGTCGCCTTTCTCATCAGGCAGGGGCCCGCCGAGCGCCTCGGGATCGAGCTTCACCGTGCGAGGACGCTGGCCCGGGATCTCGGGGCGGCGGCGCTCCTCCACGGACGCGCCGACGGACGGTTCGTCGATGGCGAGGGACGCGACGTGCCGCTCTCCCGGTTCCGCGTCGTGTGGCATCACGAGGACGGCATCGCGCCGCCCCGCTGGGATGCCGCCTCGCTCCGCGCGCTCGCGCGGTACGTCGAGGACGGCGGGCGGCTCCTCCTGTCGGGAACCGCCGCCGGGCTCCTGGCCGCCCTCCAGATCGACGCGGCGCGCACGCAGCCCCTGACCTTCGGCAACGACCGCTCCCAGGCGGGGCTCGTGCCGGTCGCGGAGGGGCACCCGGCGTTCGCCGGCCTGGACATCGAGCGCGGCGTCCTGTGGTTCAGCAACGCGGCCTACCCGGCGTTCGCCGCCTTCGAGCCGGCGGGCGGCATCGTCCTCGCGCGGACGCCGGGCGACGCGCCCGTCCCGCTGGTCGAGTACCGGCGCGGCGGCGGGCGCGCGATCGCCGCGGCCTGGCGGCTCGGCGTCCCGCACCGCAACGTCGCGGCGGCGTACGCGAGGAACTTCAGGGGGCTGCTCGCGAACCTCCTCGCGTACCTCGGGCGCGATGCGGCCTGGGAGCCGCCGGCAAGCACGCGCCCCGCGCCGCCCGACTGGGAGGCGCTCAGGCTCGCCATTGTCGACCTGACGGAAACCTTCGGCGCGCGTTATCCGCACGGAGGCGAGTTTCTGCGCGATCTTGAGAAGCTCGAGGCCCGGTGGGCCGGCAGCGACGACCCCGCCGCGATCCGCCGCGCCTTTGCGGATCTCCAGCGCGCGGCGCTGTGCGCGAATCCCCGCATCGACTTCGACCGCCTTCTCGTCATCAGGCGCCGTGCGGACGCGCTCGGCCTCCCCGCGAACTACCTCGGGAACACGAGCCTCACGCCGGCCGGCTACGACAACCGCATTGCGATCCTCTCGCCCGTCGCGCCGGACGGAACCCTCGCCGCACTCTACGAGCCGGAGGGCGGGCGCTTCGCGGGCGATGTCGACCTGGACTTCGATGCCGAGCGGCTCCTCTTCTCGATGCCCGACGCGCGCGGGCGCTGGCGCGTGTGGGAGATCGGCACGGACGGCGCCGGGCTCCGCCTCGTCCCCCAGATCGAGGAGCCGGACGTCGACAACTACGACGCCTGCTACCTCCCGGACGGCCGCATCATCTTCAGCTCGACCGCGTGCTTCACCGGCGTGCCCTGCGTGGGCGGGAGCGAGCACGTGGCGAACCTGTACCTGGCGGCGCGCGACGGAACGATCCGGCAGCTCACGGTCGAGCAGGATCACGACTGGTGCCCGACGATGCTCGCGAACGGCCGGGTTCTGTACCTCCGCTGGGAGTACACCGACACCCCCCACGCCTTCTCCCGGATTCTCTTCCACATGAACCCGGACGGCACCGAGCAGATGGCCTGCTACGGCACCAACTCGTACTGGCCGAACGCGATGTTCTTCGCCCGCCCGCTGCCCGGGCACCCGACAAAGCTTGTCGCGGTCGTCGGCGGGCACCACGATGTGCCGCGCATGGGCGAGCTGGTAATCTTCGACCCGGCGCGCGGGCGCTTCGAGGCCGAGGGCGCCGTCCGGAAGATCCCCGGGCGCGGGCGGCGCGTCGAGGCGGCGGTGCTCGACCTCACGACCGCGCAGAGCTACCCGCGGTTCCTCCACCCCTTCCCGCTCGACGAGAAGTACATGCTCGCGGCCTGCAAGCCGTCGGAAGATGCGCTCTGGGGCATCTACCTCGTCGATGTCTTCGACAACATCGTGCTCATCCGCGAGGAGCCCGGGTACGCGCTGCTGGAGCCCGTGCCGCTCAGGAAAACGCCGCGGCCGCCCGTCGTGCCGGACAGGGTCGACCTCTCGCGCCGCGATGCCGCGGTGCTGCTCGCGGACGTGTACGAGGGCCCCGGGCTTGCGGGCGTTCCGCGCGGGACGATCAAGGCCCTGCGCGTTATCTCCTACCAGTTCGCGTACCAGGGAATGGGCGCCGAGCCCGACAGCGTCGGCCTGGACGGGCCGTGGGACCCCAAGCTGATCCTGGGCACGGTCCCCGTATGCGAGGACGGCTCGGCGCGCTTCAGCGTCCCGGCGTACATGCCGATCGCCGTCCAGCCGCTCGACGCCGAGGGAAAGGCCGTGCAGCTCATGCGGAGCTGGTTCACGGCGATGCCGGGCGAGGAGGTCGCGTGCGTCGGCTGCCACGAGGATCTCAACACGGCGCCGCCCGTGCGCATGCCGAGCGCCGCCGCGCGCCCGCCCGACCCGATCGCGCCGTGGTATGGACCGGCCCGCGGATTCAGCTTCCGGAGCGAGGTCCAGCCGGTCCTCGACCGCCTCTGCATCGGCTGCCACGACGGCCGCCCGCGCCCCGACGGGACGGCGATCCCCGACCTCACCGACGGCGAGCCCGCCCCGCTCCGGCAGAACTCCTCCCCCCACAACCTCAACGCGCGCTTCACGCCCTCGTACTACGCCCTGCGCCGCCACGTGCGCACGCCGACCAAGGAAAGCGACCTGCACATCCTGCCGCCCTACGAGTACCACGCCGACACGACGCGGCTCGTCCAGATGCTGCGCGCGGGGCACCACGGCGTCAGGCTCGATGCCGAGGCCTGGGACCGCCTGATCACGTGGATCGACCTCAATGCGCCGGCGCACGGCACCTGGACCGAGATCTGCGGCGCCGAGCGCGTCGGCAGGCAGCGCGCGCGCCGGCGGGCCATGCAGCTTGCCTGGAGCTGCCTCGACGTCGACTTCGAGCGCCGGCAGCCTCCGCCTCCGGCGCCGCGCACGCGGACAACGCCGCCCGCACCGGCCGCCCGCAACGCGCCGGCGCCGTCCGGCAACGCGCCGGCGGAGACGATTGCGCCGCCCGCGCCGCCATCCGTCCCGCCCGCGATCTCGTCCAGGACGATCGATCTGGGCGGCGGGGTGACGATGGAACTTCTCAGGCTGCCGCCCGGCGAGTGCGTCCTCGGCGATCCCGCGGGGGACGGCGACGCC
>DHGK01000015.1:25124-36016 GCA_002402755.1 Planctomycetes bacterium UBA4800 | reverse complement strand
CGCAAGTGCGCAACGGACGTGTTCATTACGCGTTTCGACGCACGGGTTCACCGACTATGTACCGGAGACCGTCCCCGGGAGATTCCCATAACACCATGCGGCGAAGCAGCTTGCGGACTCGCCGTCGAATTAGGCTTGGCCTCGCGCCGCCTGTGGTACAATCGAACCCGGCACTTTAAGGAATCTTCGACGGGGCGGGCCGCTCGTGCATGCGAGGAACCACCGAGAAGCGGAGTTGTACGCATGAGTGGTACCAGGATATCCGTTGTACTTGCGTTCATTGCGATCGCGTGCGTTGCCGGCTGCCAGAAGAGCGCCGAGGTCTACGACTCGTCGCCCGCGCCCGGCGAGCGCAACGTCGCCGTTGATGCCCCGGTCTTCATCAAGTTCTCGCGCAAGATGAAGGCCGAGACCGTGACGCCGGACACGTTCCGCGTGTACGGCCGCTACCTGGGCGACGACTACCCCGGCGAGATCACCGCGAACACGGAGGCGACGGCCTTCACCTTCAGGGTCGGCACGCGCGGGGACGGCGGCGCGGGCTTCCTCACGGGCGAGGAAGTCACGGTCATCCTCACCGACGGGATCGTCGGCCAGGACAACATTCCCTACGACGGCAAGCGGTTCACCTTCTACGTCACGGGCGAGGTCCCCGATTCGTACCTCGGGCCGATCCGGGTCACGTCGACGACCCCGCCGCCCGGCCGAGAGCACGTGCCCCTCGGGACGCCGGTGACCGTGAACTTCTCGCGCAAGGTGACGAAGAGCACCGTGACGGCGGGCATGAAGGTGTACGGCGGCTGGACCGGACTCCGGAAGGGCGCCGTGTCGTTTCCGGGCGCGACCGGCGATCTCATCCAGACGGCGGTGTTCGTTCCGGAGACGAGCTTCCTTTCCGGCGAGACCCTGACCGTGTATCTCGGCAGCGGCATCGCCGGCCAGGACGCGCGGGACACGTTCGCGCCGTACTCCTTCCGCTTCGTCATGGCGAGCGCCGCCGTGGGCGGGCTGTGGGACGCCCGCCAGACGATCTCCGGCATCCGTCCGCGCGCGATCGTGGGCGGGGACCTCCGCACGTCGCTCCCCGGCCTCGAGCTCGGCGTCCTGGGCGAGGACGGCGCGGCGTACCTGGTCACGCCCAAGGGATGGCCCGAGGTCGTGACGCAGGGGTTCAAGCCCGCGGGCGGGACGATCGCGGCCATCGCGTTCGCGGACCTCCTGGACAAGAACAAGGCGCTGCTCACGGCGCTCGGCCGCGTCGGCGGCACGACGAAGATCATGTTCCTCAAGCCCGAGGGCTTCGCGGCGCTGGTCGAGGAACGCGAGCCGTTCGAGATCGCGGGCAGCTTCGACTCCCTGCACATTGCCGACATCAACGGGGATGCGGTCATGGACATCCTGCTCGGCGGCGGCAGCGGCCTGGCCCTCCTCGTGCGCGAGGGCGGCGAGGCGGCGCTCCCCGCGATCCCGGGAATCCCGGGCGATCTCCTCGGCGAGACGGAGATCGAGTTCACGCGCGCGACCGGCATCCTGCCGTCGGTGTCGTCGGCCGCGGATGTCGCGTGCGCGGACCTGAACGGCGATGGCAGGCTCGACCTGGTCTTCAGGCAGGGCGCCAACCTGTGCGTCTCGCTCTGGGCGGGCGACAAGTTCGGCGCCGTGCGCGTCCTGACCGCCATCGATCCGCGCGACGCGTACGCCGTCGCGCCCATCGACGGCGATCGCCTGCCGGAGACGGTCGTGACCCGGCTCGGCGGCGAGCCGGCGCTCGACATCTTCCCGGGCGGCGACGCGGGCCCGGGCGCCGCGGTGCGCTGCGCGCTCGGCGTGCCGGCGCTCGCGAGCGGCGAGGCGCGGCTTCTCGCCCGCGACTTCACGGGCGCGGGCGGCAGCCAGCTCATCCTCGGCGCGTCCGCCTGGCAGTGGTTCTACACGGTCGCCGTGACGAAGAGCGCGGAGGGCTGGGCCGCGGAGGCGATGCCGGCCGCCGCGGGCGGCGTGCATGCGCTGTGCGTCGCCGACAGCCAGAACGACCGGCAGGTCGAGCTGTTCGCGGGGCTGCAGGATTCGATCATCCTCTGCGAGAGCGATGTCGTCGCGCCCCCCGTCTCGGCGGCGCAGCTCGCGCTGGATCCGGCGGGAGTCATCTACCACGACGCCGAGGGCACGGTGGACATCATCGTGCGCGGCATGAGCGAGTTCGACTTCGACAAGGTCAAGATGGCGCTCAAGTACGAGCCCGAGAACCTGGAGCTCGTCGCCGTCGCGTTCGCGCCCGCCTCGTACTTCACGAACCAGACCGCGACGATCGCGACGTGCCTCGCGGCGCAGGGCTGCACGGACCGCGTGATCGCCGTGCTCAGCACGACCACGGCGTTCAACGTGCGCAAGGAAGTCGATCTCCTGATGTTCACGTTCCGCTTCAGGCGGGCCACGGGCGAGCCCACGGTCGTGAGCCTGATGAACGGCCTGCTGGACGCGTCGAACGCGGCGGTCGAGAACTCGTTCCACATGGCCTCCCAGGACTCGTGGGTCCCGGCGGGGCTGCCCGCGCCCGACGTGAGCGTGCAGGGGCAGGGCGAGTACCTGGAGATCGCCTGCACGCTCCAGCCCGCCGAGAACGGCCTGAGCGCGACGGCCGCGATCGCGTGGTCCTCGCCGCAGGGAAGCCCGCTTCCCGAGGTGCTCGTGACGCGCAACGGCACCCTGATTCACACGGCGAGCGGCGAGGGCGGCTTCACCGACACGGGCGTCGAGCACGGCGCCAACACGTACGCGGTTGCGGTCCGCGCGGACGGCGCGGTCGTCGCGGCCAAGACCTGCGCGCTCTTCTTCGTGGCGGCGCCGGCCATCGATGCCTGCGTGCTGGAGGGCACCGAGGTCGTGGTGCGGTGGCACGCCACGGCCCAGACCAACGGCTTCTTCCTGTACCGCGACGGCGGCGCGACGCCGTACCGCACGTTCGGGCCCGAGGTGAACGAGTTCCGCGAGACCAACGTGACCACCGAGCCCGCGCACCTCTACGGCGTGAGCGCGGTCCTGGAGGGCGTCGTGAGCCGGACCGCGTGGTGCAACACGGTGATCGGCGGCAACCAGGTCGACATCAGGCTGCCGAGGAGCTTCGTCGGCAGCGTGGTCGTCACCGATCCCTTCGCCGTCCGCCTCACGTGGACGCAGGGGCAGGGATACGAGCAGATCGCCATCCTCAGGAACGATGTCGAGATCGCGCGGGTGGGGCTCGTGACGACGTATCTCGATACGCAGCTCGCGCCCGGCATCTACACCTACAAGCTCAGGGCGGTGGCGCTGGGCGTGCTCCAGCCCGCGGTGACGGCGTCGCCGTTCACGGTCGTGCTGCCGCTGTGCGGGAACCTGCAATGCTCGCTTGCCGGAGGCTTCGATGTCGCCCTGCGGTGGACCAATCCCAGCCTCCCGTACACCCATTTCGCGTACGAGAGCATCGTGCTCCAGCGCACGTGGGTCCCCGTGACCGGCTTGCCCGTCGAGCTGCCGGCGCGCGAGCTCGCGCACGACGCCGTGGGCTACACGGACACGGTTGCCCAGCGTTCCGGCACCTACAAGTACGTCCTGCGCGTGCGCTACCAGGGCGCGCTCCTGCCGTCCCTGAACCCGCCCGCGTGCGAGGTCAAGTTCGCGACCGAGGTCTACCCGCTCGCCGTGACGACGGGCGCCGGCCTCAACAACATCGCGCTGCCGGTCGAGGCGCGGCTGGTCGGCGCCGCCGACGAGATCACGTTCAAGTTCCGTTACGCGGGCGGCGGCGGCCGCCTCACGGTGTCGGCGTGCGTGCCGGGGCCGGGCGTGTCGTCGCTCACCTTCGGCGACCCCGTGAAGGCGGACAACGTCTGGTACAGCGTCGATGTCAAGGTTACGGGGCCGGTCGGGCCGGGCGAGAACGTGCGGCTGTGCGAGTTTCTCGCGCAGACCGGGTCCGATTTCGTCCTGTACGGCTACGATGTCGAGCCGCCGGACAACGCCAGGGGCACGGTCGCCACGCAGCTCGCCGAGGTGCGCGTCCGCTATCCGGGCGAGAGCCTGCTCGCGCTGTCCGCGGTCGATTCGACGGTGAAGGTGAGCTGCCGCTACTTCATGGTGCCGTCGGTCGACGGGCTGGCCGTCGGCGATTCGTTCTCGGTGCCGATCCTCGGCACGTTCGACGAGAACATCGTCGGCTTCACGCTCGCCTTCAACTACGACAAGGACGTGCTGGAGTGCCTCGGCGAGACCGTCGAAGAGACCGAGACGCCGCCGGCGCTGTTCGTCGCCGGCGGGCACGACAACACCCAGGGCATCGCCTACATCGCGTGGATCGCGCAGCTCCAGGCGACCCCGCCCGTGACCTTCACGGCGGGATTCCACCGCGTGATGGCCTTCCTGCAGTTCAAGGCCGTCGGCGCGCCGAAGCCCGGGGCGCAGGAGATCCGCATCGCCCCGATCGTGCTCAACGGGCAGACGCAGCGGCCCATGATGAGCCCGGCCAACTGGGTGATCGGCGAGTACCTCGAGCTGGGCATCAACGGCGATGTCGACATTGCGGCGCCGCCCGATGTGCAGCTCGTCGCGGCGCCGGCCAAGGGGCCGCTCGCCGGCGGCAACCGCATCGAGATCACGGGCGTCAACTTCGGCCAGACCATGCCCTCGGTGAGGATCGGCTCTCGCGCCGCGACCGTCCTCCAGTTCGACGACGAGCACATCTTCTGCACCGTGCCGGCCCTCGCGTACACGACGGCGCCGTCGGCGCCCGTCGCCGTCGCGGTGACGGTGATCAACGCCGTGGGGTCGGACACGCTCGCCGGCGCGTATCGCTACATGCCGCTCGCCGTGACGAGCATCGAGCCGGCGGCGGGTCCGCTCGCCGGCGGCGGCCAGGTCCGCATCTTCGGCGATGGCATCGCGCAGGGCGCGCAGGTCTTCTTCGGCGGCCGCGCCGCGGTCGTCGGCAGCGTCGACACATCCGCCGGGACGTCGCTGGTCGCGGTCGTTCCCGCGGGTGCGCAGGTCGGCGCCGTGGATGTCACGGTGCGCCTGCCGGACGGCCAGCAGCGCACGCTCGCCGGCGGCTACACCTACACGGCGGGGCTGCCCTCGATCTTCAGCATCGCGCCCGATTCCGGCTCGGCCAACGGCGGCACGACGGTGCTCATCGACGGCCAGAACTTCGTGGCGGTCCAGCGCGTGCTGTTCGGCGCGATCGAGGCCTTGAGCGTCAACGTGGTCTCGCCGACCCGGATCGAGGCGGTGACGCCTCCCGGGGAGGGCATCGTCGACGTGGTCGTGCGCACGGCGGCCGGGCAGGCCGTCGCGCAGTACCAGTACATCGGCGTCAAGCTCGCGCTGCAGATGTTCCAGCCGCGGCGCGGCACGTTCCTGGGAGGGACGAGCGTGACGTTCACGGGCCAGGGTTTCGAGTCCGGCGTGCAGGTCTTCTTCGGAGGCGTGCCGGCGGCCTCGGTCCAGGTCCGCAGCTCGACGGAGATGCTCGCGGTCACTCCCCCGGGCCTCGGCCAGGTGCAGGTGACGGCGAGCTTCGCCGGGCAGACCCCGGTCACGGCGCCGGTCGTGTTCACCTACGAGGACGGTGCGGCCGTGATCGCCGACATGACGCCGAAGACCGGTCCCTCGACGGGCGGCAACACGGTCCTCGTGACGGGCGACTTCTTCATCCCCGAGACCATGCTCTTCTTCGGGGGCGTGCCGGCGACGCGCGTGTCGTTCTCCAGCCAGATGCAGCTCAACGTGATCGTGCCGGCCGGCGTCGGGCAGGTGCCGGTGGCCATCGAGAACCCGGGCACCGCGCGCAGCACGGCATCGTTCACGTACACGTACCAGACCGTGGTGCTGCAGGTCGCGGGCATCGCCCCGGCGGCGGGCAGCCGCTTCGGCGACACGATCGTCCGCGTGACCGGCGCGGGCTTCCACGCGCTGACGCAGGTCTTTGTCGATGGCGTGGCGGTCGCGGCCGACAGGGTGACGGTCGTCTCGACGACGGCCATCGATGTGCGGACCCCGGCGCACGCGCCGGGAGCGGTCGCGGTGGCGCTCAAGAATCCCGACAGCGCCATGGTGCCGGCGCCCCAGACCTTCACGTTCGAGGCGTTCACGGCGGCGAGCATGCTGCCCGTGAACGGCACGATCTGCGGCGGCGCCGAGGTCACGGTGACCGGCAGCAGCTTCCACGACGGCATGAGCGTGACGTTCGGGACCACTGCGGCGCCCGATGTGACGGTGCTCGATGAGCATCGGCTCCTCGTGCTGGCGCCGCGGGCGCCCGAGGGCACGACCGCGGTCACGCTGAGGCTGACGTACGGCGGCATCACGATCAACGGGCCCCAGTTCACGTACACGGGCATCCAGTTCATCCGCGGCGACACGAACGGCGACGGCGTGGTGAACCTGGCCGACCCGCAGCTCATTCTCGACTTCCTGCACGGGATCAGGCCGATCGCCGCGCCCCTGGATGCGGCCGACGCCGACGACAACGGCGTGATCAACTCCAACGACGCGCGCTACCTCTACACGTACCTCTTCGGCGGCGGCCCGCCTCCGCCCGCGCCGTTCCCGGCGGCGGGGCTGGATCCGACGCCCGACGCCCTGGTCGGGTGCGGCCTGTAGGGCGCGCGGGGACGGCGCGGAACGTATCGCCGGGGGCGCCGCGAGGGAGCGGGCGCCCGCGCGAGGAACGCGCGGATGGACGGCCGGCGCGGGGCGCAGGTGCCCCGCGCCGGCCGTTCTCGTTTCCTTGACATGCTTCATCGGCAGGTGATAGAATTAGCGCTTCATCTTCTGAACCTGTGAAGTCGCCTTGCCAGGGAAGGTGTGGTCGCGGGCAGAAGGCGTGCGGAGGAAAGTGAGTGCGGCAGGCGATCGTCTCTGACATTCACGGGAACGAGCCGGCCCTCCTCGCCGTGATGGCGGACATCGAGGCGCAGAAGGTTGACGAGATCATCTGCCTGGGCGACGTGGTCGGCTACGGCCCCCGCCCGCGCCAGTGCCTCGTCACGGCGCTCGACTACAAGCTCACGCTGCTCGGCAACCACGAGGAGGCGGTGCTCTTCGGCGCGGTCGGCTTCAACGACAAGGCCAGAAAAGCCATCGACTGGACGCGCGAGGAGCTGCTCACGGGCGGCAGCATGGACGGGGACGACGCGGTCGCGCGGGACCGGCAGTTGTGGGATTTCATCGGCAGCCTCCGGAAGTCCGAGCAAGACGGCGAGTTCGCCTACGTGCACGGGTCGCCGCGCGATCCGACGCGCGAGTACGTGTTCGCGCAGGACCGCTTCGATCAGCACAAGATGAACGAGATCTTCGCCTCCTTCGACGGCCGCGCCTGCTTCATGGGCCACACGCACATTCCGGGGGTGTTCGAGGAGGACTACTCCTTCCGGACGCCGCGCGACCTGGGCGGGACGTACCCGCTCGGCCGCAAGAAGGCGCTCATCAACGTCGGCTCGGTCGGCCAGCCGCGGGACGGCGATGCGCGCGCGTGCTACGTGATCTTCGACTTCGAGACGGTCTCGTACCGCCGCGTCGAGTACGATCTGGACAGGGCGGTGGGGGATTTCTCCAGCACGCCGCTCCCCGCCTACTTGGCACGCCGGCTCCGCGAGGGGAAGTAACGTGCAGCCGGCGCCCACACCCGAGGCGGGCATGGAGAAGCGCCTGCTCGCGGCCCTCGCCTTGAGCTTCCTCGTGATCGTCGCCTGGCAGGCGCTGTTCCCGCCGCCCCCCGCCGCGCGCCGTGCCGCGCCGCGGCCGGCGGCCGTGCCGCAGCAGCCGGCGCCGGCGGCGGCGGCGCCCGCGCCCGCGGCGGTTCAGGAATTCCCCGAGAAGAAGTCGCAGCTCAGGAACGAGTTCCTGGCGCTCGAATTCACATCGTTCGGCGCGGGCATCCGCAGGGTCGAGCTGCGCGACTACTGGAACAGCGCCGCGCACCGCAAGGCGCGCGATCCCTCGCACCAGCTCGTGCTCTTCGATCTTCCCGCGGGCGCCCCGCCGGTGGGTGCGCTCGCCCTCGAGCGGCTGAACGCGCGCGATCTGGAGCGTGCGGGCTGGGAGGTCATCAAGGAGGAGCCGCGCGCCGTGGCCTACCGCATCGAGGCGGGCGGGACGCGCGTGGAGAAGGAGTTCACGCTGCCCGCGAACGCGCGCCACGTGCGCGTCGCCGTGAGGATCACGGGCGCGCCGGCCGGCTACAGGATCGCGGGCGGGTTCGCGCTCAAGGAGGAGATGGAGATCACGGCCGGCGCGCAAGAGCTGGTCGGCCACTTCGGAACGCTCACGGAGGGCGGCGCGGTCCACGTGGCGGCCGTCGCCATCGCGGGCAAGACCGTGAACCCCGCGCCGGCGCGCGGCATCGTCTGGGGCGCCGTCTCGAGCCGCTTCTTCGCGCTCGTCATGCGCGGCCTGCCGCCGCCGGGAGGGGCGCGGGCCGAGTTCCTGTCCGAGGGGCGCTTCGAGATCGTGCCCGACATCGATCCCGCCCGCACGCAGGCCGCGCTCGCGGCCCACGCGCTGTCCAAGGGCAAGGCGCCGGCCGCCCTCACGGCCGCCGAGCGCACCGAGGCCCTGGCGAAGCTGCCGCGGACCGGCCGCCCGGTGCTGGTCGCAAAGGAGGCCGCGGACGCCGCGCACGAGTACGAGTTCTTCCTCGGCCCCAAGGACCCGGCCGTCCTCGATGCCTACAAGGGCCTCAACTACAAGGGCATCATCGACTACGGATTCTGGACCGGCTGGCTCGTTGCGTTCTTCCTCGTGGTCCTGAAGGCGCTCTTCGCGGTGGTCAGGGACTACGGAATCGCGATCCTGATCCTGACCCTGCTCGTCAAGGCGTGCCTGCATCCCCTCAACCGCAAGAACCAGAAGGCGATGCAGGGCTACCAGGCCAAGCTCGCCAAGATCCAGCCCGACCTGGACCGCCTCAAGGAGCGCTACAAGAACAACCGCCGGAAGCTGCATCAGGAGATGCAGAAGACGATGCACGAGCACGGCGTCAATCCCAACGAGATGCTGGGCGGCTGTCTGCTGATGTTCCTGCAGCTCCCGGTCTGGATCGCGCTGATCCAGGTCTTCCGCGTGGCGATCGAGATCAGGCAGGCGCCGGCGATGTTCGGCCTGATCGGCGACCTCACGCTCCCCGATCGGACGTTCCCCCTCGGGTTCCAGGTGCCGTTCCTGGGGTGGGAGTACTTCAACACGCTGCCGATCCTGTACGTGCTCCTGACGATCGTTCAGCAGCGCATGATGCCGGTGCCGAAGGACGCGCAGGCCCGCCAGCAGCAGAAGATGATGGGCCTGATGATGATCTTCTTCGGGTTCATCTTCTACAACTTCTCCTCGGGGCTGCTCCTGTACTTCCTGATGAGCGCGGCCCTGGGCATCGTGGAGCAGAGGATCATCCGGCGCGAGCTGGCCGCCGAGAGCGCGGCGATGCCGGCGAAAAAACCGGACGGCGGGAAGGTGTGAACGACACGATCGTCGCCGTGTCCTCCGCGCCCGGGGAGGGCCTTCGCGGCATCGTCCGCCTGAGCGGCCCCGAGGCGTTCGCGTGCGCGGCCGCCGTCTTCCGCGGCGGGACGCGCCCTGCCGGCCGGGCCGTGCTCTTCGGCGAGGTCGACGCCGCGGACGGGCTGCGCGCCCCGGCGCACGTGCTCGTGATGCCGGGGCCCCGCTCGTACACGCGCGAGGATGTCGCCGAGATTCACACCTGCGCCGCGCCGCCGCTGCTCGATCGCATCGTCGCGCGCCTCGTCGAGGCGGGCGCGCGTCCTGCCGAGCCCGGCGAGTTCACGCTGCGGGCGTTCCTGAACGGACGGATCGATCTCATGCAGGCCGAGGCGGTCGCGGCGCTGATCGAGGCGCGCGGCGAGGCCGAGTTCAGGCACGCGCAGCGCGCGCTCGCGGGCGCGGCGGGGGAGGCGATCGCGGCCGCGCGGGAGGCGCTGCTCGGCGTGCGCGCCGAGTTGGAGGCCGAGCTCGACTTCCCCGAGGAGGAGGATGTGCGCTTCCTGCCGTGCGAGGCGGCGCGCGCGGCGATACGGCGCGTGCGCGAGAACCTCGCGGGGATGCGCGCGTCGGCGCCGCCGCGGCGGGAGCGGTTGCGCATCGTGCTCGCGGGCCGCGAGAACGCGGGCAAGTCGACGCTCTTCAACGCGCTGATCGCGAGGGAGCACGCCATCGTGCACGAGGAGCCGGGGACGACGCTGGACGCCGTGACGGCGGATGCGGTCATCGGCGCGGCGCCGTGCACGCTGGTCGACACGGCGGGGACCGGCGCGCGCGGCGGTCCGCTCGCCGAGGCCGCCGGCCGCGTGCGCGAGCGCGCGCTCGCCGACGCGGATGTCACGGTGGGGGTCGTCGACATCGCCGCGTCGGATGCGGGTGTGGCGCTCGACGAGATCGTGGCGTGGCGAGCGGTTGATGTCCTCGCGGGCACGAAGATCGATCTGCTCGGCGCCGCTGCGGCCGAGGGGTGGGCGGAACGCCTCGTCCCGGTCTCGGCGGTGACCGGGCAGGGCATCGAGCGCCTGCGCGCGGCGATCGCGGCGGCGGTCGCCGCAAAGCACGGCCCGGGCGCGCTCGTCAGCGCGAGGCAGGAGCATGCGCTCGCGCGCGCGCTGGAGGCGCTCGCGCGAGCGGAGGACGATGCCGGCCGCCCCGAGCTCTGCGCGGCGGAGCTGCGCGCGGCGGAGGACGCGCTCGGGGAGATCCTGGGCGAGGGCCTGGGGGGCGATGTCCTGGGCGAGGTCTTCCGGAGGTTCTGTATCGGGAAGTAGCGGTTGCCGCGATCACGCGAAGACGGAATCAGACGCGAGGATACGAGGGCAGGAAGGACGACGACGGAAAGAACCACAGAGGCACAGAGGACACGGAGA
>DHGK01000015.1:0-25111 GCA_002402755.1 Planctomycetes bacterium UBA4800 | reverse complement strand
TGCCCTCTGTCTTCTCTGTGGTGAAACAAGACGAGAGCGAAGAGGCGGCGAAGAACTCGTGTTGTGGGTGTCGGGCGGTCGCGCGCCCTGTTCAGTTCATCACCGTCGCCGTCGTCAGATACTCGGGCGTTTCGTCCGACTCCTCGAGCTCGCGCACGTTGACGTCGATCATCTTCGAGATGCCCTTCTCCTCCATCGTGATGCCGACGAGGCGGTCGGCCTTCACCATGGTGAGCTTGTTGTGGGTGATGACGAGGAATTGCGTCTTCGCCGTGAAGTCGTCGATGAGCACCAGGAAGCGGCGGATGTTGGCCTCGTCCAGGGGGGCGTCGACCTCGTCGAGCACGCAGAACGGCGTCGGCCGCACGCGCAGCACCGCGAAGAGCAGCGTGAGCGTCGTCAGCGTGCGCTCGCCGCCCGAGAGCAGCCTCACGTGCGACGGCTTCTTGCCGGGCGGGCAGGCGATGATCTCGATGCCCGCCAGGAGAATGTCCTTGCCTTCCTCGAGCACGAGCTCGGCCTTGCCGCCCCCGAACGCCTTCCTGAACAGGTCGCCGAAGGCCTTGTTGAGCGCGTCGAACGTCTCCGCGAAGATGCGGCGGCTCTTGCGGTTCAGGTCGTTGATCACGTTGGCCAGGTGGGACTTGGCCTTGACCAGGTCGTCGCGCTGCGCGGCGAGGAGCCCGTAGCGGTTCTCGATCTCCGCCAGCTCGTCGATCGCCGCGAGGTTGACGTTGCCGTGGCGGGCGAGCTTGTCCTTGACGTCGGCCGCGCGCTCCCTGAGGTCGTTCTCGGGAGGCAGGGCCGCGATGGCGCGGAGCTCCTCGTGCTCGAGCTCGCCGCGCGCGAACGCGTCCAGATCGATGCCGTACTCCTCGCGCACGCCCTGGCTGATGTGCTCGGCCTTGACCGCGAGCTCGCGCTCCTCGAGCTGGATGTCGGCGAGCTCCTCGCGCCGCTCCTCGTGCCGGCGCGCCAGGGACGCGAGCGCGCGCTCGCGCTCCTTGAGCTCGGCGGCGATGGTCTCCATGCGCGCCTCGACGGCCGCGAGCGCGGCCGCGCACTCGGCCGCCCTGCGCTCCCATTCGGCGCTCTGGGCGCGGAGCGTCTCGATCTCGCCCGCGGCGCGCTCGGCGAGCCGGCCGGCGCGCGCCTGCTCCTCCTCGGCCTCGGCGAGATGGCGGCCGCGCTCCTCGCACAGCTCGCGGAGCCGGGCGCCGGCCTCCCTGAGGCGGCGCACGTTCTCCCTGGCGGCGGCCTCCGTGACCCTGAGCTCGGCGATCGCCTGCTCCAGGGCGCGGCGCGCATCGCGCAGGTCGGACACGGTCTTGTCGTGCGCCGTCACGGTCCGCTCGCCCTCGATGCGCTCGCGCTCCTTCTCCCTGAGAAGCCCGTCCAGCTCGGTGCGGCGCGCGTCGAGCCCGGCCAGCTCGCCGGCGAGCCCGTGCGACTCCTTGGCGATGACGTCGCGCTGCAGCGCGAGGTCGGCCGCCCGGCGCTCGGTGTGCTTGAGCATCTCCTCGATCGCCTCGATGCGCCCGTGAAGGCGCGTGAGCGCCGCCGCCGCCGCCGCCACCGATTCCTTGAGGCGCGCGAGCACGGACTTCTGCTCCGCGACGCGGCGCGAAAGCTCCTCGTCGACCGTCTCGAGGAGCGCGATCTCATCGACGCACTGCGACAGCTCCGAGCGCCGGACGAGGACGCCCGCGGGCATTCCCCACCTGAGCCCGCCCCACGGTTCCCTGACCGCGCCCGACGAGCTCACGAGCTGCCAGGCGGGACACTGCGCGACGCGCTCCCAGACGGGATCATCGACGACGAGGGCGCGCGCCAGTATCGCGCCGACCGCATCCTCCAGTTCGGGAGGGCAGACGACCAGCTCGCGGGCGGCCCGGTGGGGGAAGGGAGGACGGACCGGAGCCTCGAACGCGGCGGGAGGCGCATCGGGGACCGTCGAGAGCGCGCATGCGGGCGCGGCGGCCTCCGGCGCGGGCTCGGCCTCGGGCGCGAAGTCGGGTGAGGACGCATGCGGAGGCGCCGCGCCCAGCATGATCGCGGGCGGGCAGTTGCAGGCGGCCATGGGCTCGCTCGCGAACGCCGCCGCCCAGAAATCGACGAGCACGCGGTCGTGCATCGACGGCGCGGGCGCGCGCGGGGGAAGAGGCTCGGGCTGCGGATCGAGGATGGTCACGAAGCCGGGGACGGGGTCCGCGGCAACGGCGTCCGGGAGAGGAACGTCCGGAGAATTCCCGGCGTCGCGGTCGGCGCCGCGCGCCGGCTCGGGCGCGGCCTGCGCCGGGGCGGCGGCGGGCGGCGGCGCGTCGATCGCATCGAGGCACACCGCCGCGAAGGCGGCGTCCGGACCGAGGAACGCGCGCACGGCATCGAGGTCCTCGCGCGTCGCGACGATGACGGCCTGCGCCCAGGGGCCGAGCGCGCTCTCGATGGCGCGCGCATCGCCGGCGCCGACCGCGAGCTGCTCGGCCAGCAGGCCGCGCACCTGCGGCAGCTCGCCCTGGCGCGAGGCCTGAATGAGCTTGCGCGTCGATTCGTTGACGCCGTCCAGGTCGGCGAGCAGCCGCGAGAGAAGGTCCCGGCGCGTCGTGAGCGAGTGCAGGCGCGCCGTCGCCTCCGCGTGCTGGCGCGTCTTGTCCTCGAGGCTTCGCTCCTCGCGTGCGACGTCCGCCAGGAGCCCCGCGCGCGATTCCTCCACGCATGCGCGCTCGGCGGCCACGGCCGCCAGGCTGTTGCGCGCCTCGGCGTCCTCCGCCGCGCAGAGCGCCGCTGCGTCCCGGACGCGCGCCTCCTCGCCGCGCAGCCGCTCCAGGCGGGCGGCGACGATCTGCGCATCCGCCTCGGCGCGGGAGTGCCGGTTGCGAAGGCCGGTCAGCGCGTCGAGCGTGTCGACGAGCGCGCGCCGCGCGGCGCCGAGCGCCTCCTCGCCCCGGCCGAGCTCGGCGATCACGGCCGCCAGCTCGCCGCCGCGGGCGGAGGCGACCTGCACGACGTCGCGCTCCTCGGCCTCGGCGCGGGCGCATTCCGCGCCCAGCGTCTCGATCTCGGCGGCATCCTGGGCGATGGCCGCGCGCGCATCCCGAGCCTCTCGTGCCCAGCGCTCGCCGGCGGCCGTGAGCTCGCCGATGTGCGTCTCGGTCACCGCGATCGTTTCGCGGATGCTCTGCTGCGTGCCGCGGGCGTTGCCGAGCTCGCCGGCGCGCGCGTGGCGCTCCTCCTCCGCGGTGCGGCGCTCCTCCTCCCATCGGCGGAGCTCGCTCTGGAGCGCCTCGCGCTCGGCGTCCAGCGCGGCGATGTCCTTGTGGACGAGGTCCCGGCGGGCCGCCTGCTCGGCGCGCTCCCGGGTGACGCGCGTCAGGTCCTCCCATCCCAGGCGCAGGCGAAGCTGCCTGAGCTCGGCCTCCAGCTCGCGGTAGCGCCGCGCCCTGCCCGCCTGGATCCTGACGCTGCGAATGCGGCTCTCGAGCTCGCCGACGAGGTCGTTGAGGCGCGAGAGGTTCTCATCGGTGCGTACGAGCTGCCGGAGCGCCTCCTCGCGGCGAATCCGGTAGCGGGAGATGCCCGCGGCCTCCTCGAAGATCACGCGCCGCTCGACCGGCGATGACTGGATGAGCAGATCGATCTTGCCCTGCTCGAGGATCGAGTACGACTCCTGGCCGATGCCCGTGTCCGTGAAGAGGTCGCGGATGTCCTTCAGGCGGCACTTCATGCCGTTCAGGCGGTACTCGCTCTCGCCGGACCGGAAGAGGCGGCGCTCGATGGCGACCTCGGCGTGGTCCGCGGGGAGGCTGCGGTCCTCGTTGTCGAAGATGAGCGACACCTCGGCGAAGCTGAGCGGGCGGCGCGCGGTGGTGCCGGCGAAGATGACGTCCTTCATCTCGTTGCCGCGCAGCTCCTTGGCCGACTGGTTGCCGAGGATCCACTTGAGGGCGTCGACCACGTTGGACTTGCCGCAGCCGTTGGGGCCGACGATGGAGGTCATGCCCCCCGAGAAATCGAATGCGGTGCGGTCGGCGAACGACTTGAAGCCGTGCAGGGTGAGTCTCTTCAGGTACATTCTCTTCTCAGGCCGCGTCGACGCGGTCCTTCAGCCCCGCGCACGGCCCGCGCCCCGGCTTCTCCCTCTCGGGGCGCGCCGCGCGCGGCGCTACTTTTCCTTCACGCTTGCGCGCGCAACCTGCATCGCCCGTCCTCCGAAGAAGGACAGGCTCTCCTCGAGCAGGCTGACGAGCACCTCCGCGCCGCCCGCGCGCAGCTCCGGGTCGTCATCGACGATCCCATCGAGCGCTATGAACGGCGCGATTTGAGCAAGATACCTGTTTTTGGTCAAAGGATCAAGAGGGGCCTGGGGGGGAAATCGCACGCCGGGGGAATAGCACAGGGGTTCGGGGCGGCCCCGGAAGACCTCCTTCAGCTCGGGGAAGAGGCGCGCGTCCCGCCGGGGCTGCTCCTCCTCGATCCGCGCGTTGCGCGTTTCCTCCAGGATGAGCCGGAGGCCGAGCGTGCGCGACTCGCGCGCCGTCTTCTGCGCCAGGTGCTCGATGATCTTGACGCCGAGCCCGAAGGCGGCGTGGTCGCCGAAGGCTTCCTTGCCCGTCATGAACTTGACCGCGTCGGCCAGGCCGAAGACGCCGATGGCGAACGTGCCGTCCTGGAGCTCGAAGAGGCCGTCTTCCGCGCCGAGCAGCTCCCAGAGCGGCAGGTCGCTCGCCCGCGCGGCCATGCCGAGGAACGTGCGCCGCTCAAGCTGCGCCTTGATCGCCAGGCCGAAGGCGTGGTCCAGCTCCCCGAAGATATCGCCGAGCTGCGTTCTGCCCGAACGGCAGGCGAGCTGCGGCAGGTTGAGCGAGACCTTGGCGGGGACCAGACCGGGATGCGCCTCGGGCGCAAGCAGGAAGCTGACCGGGAAGCCGCGCGCGTAGCACGCGGCCCCCGCGGCGATGGCGGCCTCGTTCGAGACCGGGTCGGCGGGGTCGAGCTCCACGCGGTAGTGCAGCGCCGCGGCCGGGCTGTGCGGATCGGGGACGTCGGGAAGCGGCGCGGCGTCCGACACGGTCACCGCGAGCGCGCGCGACCGATACGCGAGCAGCCCCAGCTCCCGCAGGAGCGCCGGCGACGAGGGACAGGGGACGCACGTCTCCTTGCTCGCGGTCCTGAGCAGGCGCACGAGCTTGAGGGTCACGCCGTCATCGGCGAAGCACTCGTCCGGAAAGGCGCCGAGGTCCATGCGGTACGCGCGCAGCGGTTCCCCGACGCGGTGGAGCACGATCCGCCCGTCGCGCGCGGCCTCGGCCACCTCGGGCGAGAAGATCTCCTCCACGGCGTACTGGTGCAGGATGTGCCGCGCCACGACGCGGTCGATGTCCTCGGGGTCCTTGGCGAACGAGTACGGCTCCTTGGCGTCGACCGAGAATATGACCTGCCTGAGGTTGTACTTGGGGACCCCGATGGGGGCCTGGCGCGCGAGCTTGGCGGCGTAGCCGCGCTCGAAGAGCTCGTTGTCCACGAGCTCGCGGACCAGGGCGGTGCTGATGCGCTGCAGGCCGGACTTGAACACCTTCTCCTCGACCGAGGCGGCGATCTGCTCGGAGACCGCGATGTCCAGGTCGGCCTCCTTGACGAGCGCCGCGACGATCTTGGCCTTGCTCCAGGGCGCCGGCGACCGGTGCGATCCGGGCTCGACCTCGGGGCCCTGCGGGTCGTCCTTGTGGACCTTGAGGATCTCCCTGATCCGCGCGCGCTTCGTGCGGTACTCGATGTACGCGGCCGCGATCTCGGTGTGGCCGGTCTCCGCCAGAACGGTCTCGACCATGTCCTGGATGTCCTCGATGCTGGGAATCGTGCCCTTCCACTTCTTCTCCAGGAAGAGCGTGACCGCCGCCGCCAGGTCGTCGGCCAGGGTGCGGTCGCCCGCGCCGACCGAGCGCACCGCCTTGTAGATCGCGTCGCCGATCTTGGACTGGTCGAAGGGGACGATCCGGTTGTCCCGCTTCCGGATCTCACTTATCCTTGGCATGCGGCGCGTCCTTCCTGGCGAGGTTGGCGATGGTCTTCTCGAACTCCGAGATGTCCTTGAAGCGGAGATAGACCGACGCGAACCGCACGAAGGCGACCTGGTCGAGGTTCTTGAGCGCCTCCGTGACGACCTCGCCGATGACGGCGGAGGGGACCTCGTGCTCGTACCTGCCGAAGATCTCGGCCTCGACGCGGTCGACGGTCTCCTCGATCTTGCCGATCGGTATGTTGCGCTTCTCGCACGCCTTGGCGATGCCCCGCAGGATCTTCTCGCGGCTGAAGAGCTCGTGGCGGTTGTCGGACTTGACGACCATGCGGGGCGCCATCTCCACCCGCTCGTAGGTCGTGAACCTGCGCTTGCAGTTGAGGCACTGGCGGCGGCGGCGCACGGTGCCGCCGTTGTGGCTCGTCCGGGAATCGAGCACGCGGTCGCGGGTGGCTTTGCAGAACGGACAGCGCATCGGCGTCCTCTTGCTTCGGGCTTCAGGAGACGGGGCCGCTCGTTCCACACGCGCGCGCCGCACGACGGTCCTCGGGCACCCTTTCGCAGGAGTGTCGGGATATGGTAGCACCGGCCTTTCGATGGTGTCAATGCCGCCCTCCGGCTCGCGCCGAGGCCCGCGAGGACGTACAATCTCGGAGGAGGCGTGCCGGTGAAGCGACGCGGATTCTTGATGCTGCTTGCGGGCGGCGCGGCGTGCGCGCGCGGCGCGGTCCGCGCCGGCGGCGCGGCCCCGGCGGGGCCTCGCGTCGCGTGCCAGGAATGGGTCGTGCCGGGCGAAACGCTCGGCGCGAAGGCGGCGCGGCTCGCCGCCTGGGGATTCGACGGCATCGAGCTCTCGGGCGCGCCCCTTCGCGGTGCGGGCGCGGCGCATGTCGCGGCGCTCGGCCGGACGGCGCGGGCGGCCGGGATTGCCGTGAGCGCCGTGTGCGGCGGCGTGGAAGGCGCGCTCGCGCACCACGACGCCGCCGTCCGGGCGCGCGCCGCGGCCTCGGTGCGGGCGCTGCTCGCCGTTGCCGGGGGGCTCGGCGCGGCGGGCGTGCTCGTCGCGGCGGGCATGCGCGGGGACGGGTCGCGTCTCGGAGAGGATGACCGGCGGCGCGTGCTTGCCGACCTTCTGCCCGCGCTCGGAGAGGCGGCTGCGGCCGAGGGGACCATGCTGCTTCTGGAGCCCGTGCGCGGCGCCGGGGCGTCGTTCCCGGCCGGGTTGGCCGAGGCGGCGGCGCTCATCCGGGGCGCGCGCGGCACCGGGCTCGGCCTTGCGGCCGATTGCTACCACGCCCGGCATGAGGAGGGGGGCCTTGCCGCGTCGCTTCAGGCGGTGCGCGACTGCCTGCGGTACGTCCACGTCTGCGGCGAGGGGCGCAGGGTTCCGGACGGGTCGGATGCCCTCCTGGGGGCGAGCATGGAGGCCCTTGCCGGGTGCAGGCCCGGCATGTTCCTTTCGATCCAGGCTTGCGTGGCGGGAGATGCGGCCGAGGAACTCCCCTTGGCCGCCGCCGCCATGGCCAGGGCTGTCGCCGGCATGGCGTAGACACCTGGAGGGCGAAGTCCGCCGAAGCCTTGGCGAAGGCGGAAGCCATTTTGGCAGTCACGATCCGGCTCGCGGCTGCCATATTGGCCCTCGCACCTCGGCGCCGACTGCCATTCTGGGTTGAAACTCCGCTCGCCATGGCGTTTGAGGGGTTTCACGGGAGGCGGATCTTGGCACCGTTTTTGCTCTTTCGACTGCCTTGTATGTAGGTACGTGCCGCGCGGTTGTCCGTGCGGGAGCAGCGCGGGGCCTGCGGCTTGCGGGCGCCGCGCGCTTGTGAATCGTGAATCGAGGCGCGCGCCTCGGCGGCCGTTCCCGGCGGCTTTCCGCCCGGGACTCGACCTTCCGGGCGCCGGACGCGCGCCGCGAAGCGCCCATGGATTCAGGAGTGAGGGATGGCCAAGCAGCTTACATTCGACCTGGAATGCCGTGAGAAGCTGATGCGGGGCGTCAAGAAGATCGGCAGCGCCGTCAAGTCGAGCCTGGGGCCGCGGGGCCTCAATGCCGTGCTGGACCGGAGCTGGGGCGAGCCCAAGGTGACGGGCGACGGCGCGACCGTCGCCGAGGAAGTCGAGCTCAAGGACCGCGTGGAGAACGCCGCGGCGCGCATCGTGCGCGCGGCGGCCCAGAAGACCTCCCGCGAGGTGGGCGACGGCTCCACGACGTGCACGGTGCTCGCCGAGGCGATGTACCTGGAAGGCGTGCGCGCGGCGACGAGCGGCAGCAATCCGATGCTGCTGGTCAGGGGCCTGCGCGCGGCCGTCGACGCCGTGGTGGCGCACATCGAGAAGGCCGGCCTGAAGGTCAAGGACAACGAGCAGATCCGCCACGTGGCGACGATCGCCGCGAACGGCGATGCGGAGCTCGGCAAGATCATCGCCGAGGCCATGGACAAGGTCGGCGAGCAGGGCGTGGTGACCGTGGAGGAAGGCAAGGCGCTGGAGACCACGCTCGACGTCGTCGAGGGCATGGAGTTCGACCGCGGCTACCTGTCGCCGCACTTCGTCACCGACCAGGAGCGCATGGTCGCCGAGCTGCGCGAGCCCTACGTCCTCATCATGGAGGACAAGATCTCGAACCTCAGCCAGATCGTCCCGATCATGGAGAAGGTCCTGGCCGCGAAGCGGCCCTTCTTCATCATCGCCGAGGACGTCGAGAGCGAGGCGCTTGCCACCCTGGTCGTCAACAACATGCGCAAGACCATCCAGTGCTGCGCGGTCAAGGCGCCCGGGTACGGCGACCGGCGCAAGGCGCTGCTCGGCGACATCGCGATCGTGACGGCCGGCACGGTGATCTCCAAGGATCTCGGCATCGAGCCGCGCGGGATCAAGCTCTCGCACCTGGGGACCGCGAAGAAGGTCATCGTGACGAACGATGACACGACGATCGTCCAGGGCGCGGGCACGAAGGCGGCGGTCGAGGACCGCGCGCGCCAGATCCGCCTCGAGCTCGACGAGACGACCTCGGACTACGACCGAGAGAAGCTGCAGGAGCGGCTCGCCAGCCTGGTCGGCGGCGTCGCGCAGATCAACATCGGCGGCGGCACCGAGAGCGAGGTCAAGGAGAAGAAAGCGCGCGCCGAGAGCGCGGTCGAGGCGACCAAGGCCGCGATCGAGACCGGGATTCTGCCGGGCGGCGGCGCGGCGCTCCTGCGGGCCCAGAAGGCCCTGGAGGCGGTGAAGCCCGGGTCCGAGGAGGAGCGGGCGGGCGTCGCCGTGGTCCGGAAGGCCCTCGAGATGCCGGCCCGGCAGCTCGCGGCCAACGCGGGCTGCGAGCCGTCGAACGTCCTGCGCGAGATCCGGGCCGGGGGCAAGCTCGAGGGCTTCGACCTGGTGGCCGAAGCGCGCGCCGACATGGTCAAGGCGGGCATCATCGATCCCGTGAAGGTCGTCACGACGGCGCTCATCAACGCGGCGAGCGCCGCCGCCATGCTACTCACGACCGATGCGGTCGTCACGGACATCCCCAAGAAGAAGTCCAAGAAGGGCGGCCGCGGCAGGGCGCACCATCATCATCACCACGGCCCCCCGCACATGTAGGTGCGGCGGAGGCACGGTGCGCAGGCAGGCACGGAAGAATCGGAGCACGGCAGGCCTTCCCCGCGCGGGAAGGATCAGGAGGATTGCACATGGCAAAGCAGATGCTGATCGGCGATGAAGCGCGCCGGGCGCTTGCCCAGGGGATCGAGCAAACCGCCAGGGCGGTGCGCGTGACGCTCGGCCCCACCGGCAAGAACGTGATCTTCGGCGGGAAGCACTCCGGGCCGCGATCGACCAAGGACGGCGTCACGGTCGCCAAGGAGATCGAGCTTCCCGACCCCTTCGAGAACATGGGCGCCAAGCTCATCAAGGAGGTCGCGGAGAAGGCCAACCAGTCGGTGGGCGACGGCACGACGACGGCCGTGATCTACGCCCACGAGATGCTGAAGGAGGGGTTCCGGCTGATCGCGGCGGGGTTCGATCCGCAGGCCATCAAGCGCGGCATCGAGAAGTCGGTCCAGAAGGCGGTCGAGTGCATCGACGAGCTGGCGATCGCCGTGCGCAACGAGGAGGACGTCAAGCGCGTCGGGACGATCGCCTCCAACAACGACGAGACGGTCGGGGAGCTCTTCGCCGAGGCCATGCGCAAGGTCGGCGAGAACGGCGTCATCACGGTCGAGGAAGGCACGCGCACCGACACCTGCCTCGACATCGTCGAGGGCATGCAGCTCGATCGCGGGTACCTGTCGCCGTACTTCGTCACCGATCCCAAGGGGATGCAGTGCGTGCTGGAGGACTGCTACATCTTCCTGTACGAGAAGAAGCTGTCCTCGGCCGCGGACATCGTGCCGATACTGGAGAAGGTGGTGATGACGGGCAGGCCCATGCTCATCGTCGCCGAAGATGTCGAGGGCGAGGCCATGGCGGCGCTCATCATCAACCGCCTGCGGGGCGTGCTCAAGGTCTGCGCGATCAAGGCGCCCGGCTTCGGCGACCGGCGCAAGGCCATGATGGAGGACCTGGCGATCCTGACCGGCGGGACGTTCCTGTCGGAGGACCGCGGCATCAAGCTCGACAAGATCGAGATCGGAGTCCTCGGCAGGGCCGAGAAAGTCGTCGTGACCAAGGACAAGATGACGCTCTACAAGGGCGGCGGCAAGAAGGCCGACGTCGACCGGCGCGTGGGCCAGATCAAGCAGCTCATGGAGCAGACGACGAGCCAGTACGACCTGGAGAAGCTCCAGGAGCGCCTGGCGAAGCTGTCGGGGGGCGTGGCCATCATCCGCGTGGGCGGCATGACGGAGAAGGAGACCAAGGAGCGCAAGGACCGCGTGGAGGACGCGCTCAACGCCACGCAGGCGGCCGTGCAGGAAGGTATCATCCCGGGCGGCGGCACGGCGGGCATCAGGGTGCGGGACAAGCTTGCCGGCCTGCGCCTCAAGGGCGATGAGAAGCACGGCCTGGACATAGTGCTCAAGGCGCTCGAGGCGCCGCTCCGGCAGATCGCCGAGAACGTGGGCCTCGACGGCGGGGAGATCGTCGCCAGGGTCGCGGAGTCGAAGAACCGCGTCGGTTTCGAGGGCATGACGGGCGCCATCACGGATCTCTTCGAGGCCGGCGTGATCGACCCGGCGAAGGTGATGCGCGTGGCGCTCCAGAGCGCGGCGAGCATCGCCGCGCTGACGATCGGCACGGGCACCGCCATCACCGAGCTCAAGGAGGACACGACGCAGGTCGCGGGCAGCGTGACATAGCGGCGCCGCGATGCGCGCGGGAGCGGCGGGTACCACCATGGCGAAGGATTTCTACGAGATCCTCGGCGTGTCGCGCACGGCGAGCGAGGCGGAAATCAAGAAGGCGTACCGCGCGCTCGCGCTCAAGTACCACCCCGACAAGAACCCGGGCGACAAGACGGCGGAGCAGAAGTTCAAGGATCTGGCCGAGGCCTACGAGGTGCTGAGCAACCCCGAGAAGCGCCGCCGGTACGACCAGTTCGGCGCCGAGGGCGTGCACGGCATGGGCGGGCCGCGCTTCCACAACGTCGAGGACATCTTCTCGGCCTTCGGCGACATATTCGGCGGCGGCGGCGGCTCGATCTTCGAGGAGTTCTTCGGCATGGGCGGGCGGGCGTCGCGCCGCCCGGCGGGGGGCCGCGACGGGGCGGACCTGCGCATCGAGATCGGCATCGGGTTCGAGGAGGCGGCGCGCGGCGTCGTCAAGGAGATCCGGGGCCTGAAGCGCGAGACGGCCTGCGGCGCCTGCAACGGCACCGGCGCCCACCAGGGCCGCGTCGAGACGTGTCCGACGTGCCGCGGGATGGGGCGCGTCCAGGCCATGCAGGGCTTCTTCAGCATGACGACGACGTGCCCGCACTGCCGGGGCGAGGGGATCCGCGTGGCGCGGCCCTGCGAGCGCTGCGGCGGCCGCGGCACGGCGACCGAGAAGACCGACTGCGAGTTCCAGATCCCGCCCGGCATCAGGGACGGCATGAAGATCGTCAAGCAGGGCTTCGGCAACGCCGGCGTGCGCGGCGGGAGCGACGGCGACCTCTTCGCGGTCATCAGGCTCAAGCCCCACGCGGTGTTCGAGCGCTACGAGGACGACGTGATCTGCGAGATTCCGATCACGTTCAGCCAGGCGGCGCTGGGCGCCAAGATCGGCGTGCCGACGCTCGACGGCCGGGCCGAGGTCTCGGTGCCCGCCGGCACGCAGTCCGGCGAGGTGCTCCGCCTGCGCGGCCAGGGATTCCCGCATCTCCACGGCCGCGGCCGGGGCGATCAGTTGCTGAAGGTCATGATCGAGACGCCGCAGAGCCTGAGCGGCGAGCAGCGCAAGCTCTTCCAGGAGCTGGCGCTGCTCGAGCAGAAGAACCGGAACGGCATGCCGAGGCTGAAGTCGTTCCTCGGCAAACTGAAGGAATGCTTCGGATACGAGCCATGAGCGAGGAACCCACGAAGGACGAGGCCGCGGCCGAGGCGGCCAAGGAGACGGCGCCGGCCGGCGCCGCCGCGGCGGCGGGGGCGTTGCCGCCCGAGGAGCTGGCGCAGCTCAGGCGGCGCGCGGAGGAGCGCGACAAGCTGTTCGAGCGGCTGCAGCGCGCGGTGGCGGATCTCGACAACTTCCAGAAGCGCGTCAAGCGCGACCGCCAGCTCGCGGAGGAAGCCAAGCTCAGGCAGTTCGTGAAGGATCTCCTGCCGGTCGTCGATGACATGGAGCGGCTCGACGCGGCGCTCTCCGGCGCGCTGTCGCCGGACGATGTGTGCACGGCGGTGCGGCTGCTGCGCGACAAGGCGAGAAGCGTCTTCGGCGCATGGAAGATCGAGGAGATCGAGGCCGCCGGCGCGCAGTTCGACCCCGCGTTCCACGAGGCCGTCCGCTTCCAGGAGACCGGCGATGCGCCGGCCGGCGCGGTGGTCGAGGACATGCGGCGGGGGTACACGATGCGGGGCGATGTGCTGCGGGCCTCGCAGGTCGTGGTCGCCAAGGAACCGGCGAAGCCTCCGGCGGCCGGCGATGCGGCGGACGCGGAACCCGCGGAAGGCGCCGGGAAGGAGTGAGCATGCCGACGTACGATTACGAGTGCAAGAAATGCGGGCACGAGGAGGAGCGTTTCGAGCCCATGAGCGCGAGCGCCCCCAAGCGCTGCCCCGCGTGCAAGGCGCCGCGGAGCTTCACGAGGCGGATCGGCGTGGGCGCCGGGATCATCTTCCGCGGCTCGGGTTTCTACGAGACCGACTACAAGCGCAAGGGCGCCAACGGCAAGGCAGCGGAGCGCGCGCCCGAATCGACGCCGGCGCCGTCCGCAGCGTCCGAGCCGAAGAAGGACGCGGCCGCGCCCGCCGCGGCGGCGGCCGGCGGGAAGACCGCCGGCGGCACAAAGACCGGCACTGCCGAGGACTGACGGTGCCGCGCCCCTGCCCGGTGTGCGGCAAGGATGTGCCCGAGGATCCGCGGCCGCCGTCCTATCCGTTCTGCAGCCCGCGCTGCGGCCTGGTCGATCTGGGGGACTGGCTCTCCGGCCGGCATGCGATCAGCGAGGATCTGCCGGATTCGGAGGGCGCGCCCGCCGCGGCCGAGGGGGAACCGGAATGACGGCCGTCCGGCGCGGAGAGCGCCGGGCATGAAAAAACGCGGGCGATCGAATCGCCCGCGTGGAAAGTCCGCCGTGCGCCGTCCGTGTCGTACGTTCCTTACTTGCCGAGTTGCTTGTGCGCGAGGAACTCGTCCAGATCCTGGTTCTCGAAGCCCTTCATGTCCTTGAGATCGGCCGAGATCGTGAGGAATTTGACCGCGCCGTCGATGTAGAGCATGTTGATGCCGTCCTGGTGGTTCTCGTTGATCTCGTCCGAGATGGCGA
Source organism: Planctomycetes bacterium UBA4800 (assembly GCA_002402755.1). Taxonomy (GTDB): domain Bacteria; phylum Planctomycetota; class UBA8108; order UBA8890; family UBA8898; genus UBA8898. The sequence goes on along the minus strand of DHGK01000015.1, from coordinate 11,210 downwards.
TGCTGTTGTCGGCGCCGAGGCAGGTCTTGCTGCCCGCGCCGCCGCTTGAGCGCAGTTTCTTGTTGCGCCACGCGTAGCTCACGCTGTCCTCATCGAGGATGAAGGGCTCCTCGCTGTCCTCGTTCCAGCCCTCGACGGGCGCGTCGTTGGATGCCGGGCAGATGTACATGTCGGGATCGCGCGCGTCCTTCATCGTGTTGACGATGAGCTGGAGCGATTCGTGCGCCCGCGGCTCGTCCGTGGCCGCCACGGGGAACCACTGCTTGTTGTCGTCGGCGTAGAGCATGGCCATCTGGCCGATCGACCGCAAGCGGTTCATGCACTGGGTCCGGTACAGCTTGTCCTTGGCCTTGAATACCGCCGGTACGAGAAACGAAGCCAGTACGCTGATAATGAGAATGACTACGAGAAGCTCGACCAGCGTGAATCCGTAGATCTTGTCTTGCCGCATGGTTCTCACCTCCTTTCGGGCGGCGTCCCACGCACGGACTTATCCACCGGCGATTATAGCGGCGGAGGCCCCTTCTCACAAGAAAGAAACGGCCGGGCCGGCCGGGGCCCGCGGCCTCACGGCGGGGTCTCGGTCCCTCCGCGGCCCTCGATCGTGCGCACGGTCCCGGTCGCGGCCGGCGCCGCATCGCCCAGCATGTGGAGCGCGCCGGCAATGGCCTCCCGGGCCATGGGGTCGCCCTCCTCGCGCTGGCGGGCCTTGAGCGCGGCTATCGCGTCGCGCGCGCCCATGCGGCCGAGCGCGACCGCGGCCTGCTGCCTGACCAGCGCGTTCGCGTCCAGGAGGGCGTTGATGAGCGCGGGGGAGGCCTCCCGGGCGGCCGATCCCGCGACGGTGAGCCCGCAGGCGGCCTTCCATCTGGTTTCGGACTCCGGGCTCTTCAGGCCGCGCGCCAGCGCCGGCACGCCGCGTTCCCCGATCGTGCCGAGCGCGTGCGCGGCGCGGACGCTCACCTGCGGCACCGGCGACTCGAGGCGCAGGGCGAGCAGGGCCACCGCGTCGCTGCCCGCGTCGCCGTTCCTGATGATCTCGTTGATCGCCCGGAGTTGCTGGAGCGCGTTCGGGCTGCGCAGATCGCGCATGGTATCCTCGGAAGTGCCGCACCCGGCCGCGAACGCGAGCACGCACGCCGCGCGCGCGTGCGCCGCAAGGCCCCGCCGGTTCATTGCAGGCCGCGCTCCCAGGCGAGCGTGCCGTCCGGGCCGGCGATGACGAGTTCCCTCCGGCCCGCGGCGCGCTCGACGCGCCCGATGCGCCGCGCCTCCACGCCGAAGCGCGCGGCGGCGTCCTCGATGAGCGCCGCGCCCTCCTCGCAGGTGAAGAGCTCCATGCGGTGCCCCATGTTGAAGACCTCGTGCATCTCGCGCCACGAGCTGCCCGACCTCTCCCGGATCAGGCGGAAGAGCGGCGGCACGGGGAAGGGGTTGTCCTTGACGTAGCGGACCTCGCCGCCGAAGCGCAGGCACTTGGTCTGGCCGCCGCCGGTCACGTGGACCATGCCGCGGATGAGGCGCCTGCCGCGCGCCAGGACCTCACGGATGATCGGCGCGTAGGTGCGGGTGGGGGAGGCGAGAGCCTCCCCGATCGTGAGGGAGCTGCCGGGCAACGCGTCGCTCAAGCTGAACGATCCGGAGTAGACGAGGCTCTCGGGCGTGCTCGGCGCCCAGGTCTCCGGATAGCGCGCGGCGTAGGCGCGGCCGAGGAGATCGTGGCGCGCCGAGGTGAGGCCGTTCGAGCCGATCCCCGAGTTCTCCTTGTCCTCGTAGGCCGCGGCGCCCGTGCTCGACAGGGCCACGATCAGGTCGCCCGGGCCGATGGCGCCGTTGTCGATGACCTCGGCGCGCCGCAGGCGCGCGGCGCAGGTCGCGTCGACGGCGATCGTGCGGATGAGATCCCCCACATCGGCCGTCTCCCCGCCGCCGATCACGAGCTCAGTACCGAGCGCTCCCAGGCGCGCCGCGAAGGCGTGGAAGCCGTTGATCACGGCGGCGATGGCCTCGCCGCCGACGAGGCTCTTGTTGCGGCCGATCGTGCTCGAGAGCACGAAGGGCCCGGTCGCGCCGACGCACAGCATGTCGTCGATGTTCATGACGGCGGCGTCCTGCGCGATGCCCGCGAAATGCGAGGGATCGCCGGTCTCGCGCCACAGGAGGTAGGCGACGATGCTCTTGGTGCCGGCGCCGTCGGCGTGGAGCACGAGGGCGTCGCGGTCATCGCCCCCGAGCACATCCGGGAGAATCCGGCAGAACGCGGCCGGGAAGAGGCCCTTGTCGAGGGCGGCCACCGCGCGGTGGACGTCCTCCTTGGCGGAGGACACGCCTCGCCGGGCATAACGTCCCTGGGAGTCCATACGGCCCGAGGATACCGCGCCCGAGGGCCGAGAGCAACTGGGCCGCGCCGCGCGCGCACGTTGACACGGCCCCCCGGCCTGGTATATCCTTGGGACCTTGTACCCATCGCGGCCGGCGGGCGGCGGGCGGTACGGCGGGCCCCGGGGGGCGCCGTCCGCCGCGCGCACGCAGAAAGGAAGTCCCGCAATGATCGTATCGACGAAGATCCTCTTCAAGCACGCGTACAAGCGCTACGCGGTCGGCGCCTACAACATCAACAACGCGGAGCAGATCATGGGCCTCTTCCGCGGCAACCTGGAGAGCAAGGCGCCGTTCATCATCCAGATCTCGAAGGGCGCGCGGTCGTACACCGACAAGCGGCTGCTGGAGGCCATGATCCGCGCCGCGGACAAGATCTTCCCGGACGCGGTCTACGCGGTGCACCTCGACCACGGCGATGAAGCCGCGTGCATGGACTGCATCCAGAGCGGGTTCTACAGCTCGGTCATGATCGACGCGAGCCACGAGCCCTTCGAGAAGAACGTCGAGATCACCGCGCGCGTCGTCGCCGCGGCGCATGCCAAGGGCGTCGTGGTCGAGGCGGAGCTGGGGCAGCTCGGCGGCGTCGAAGAGCACGTCTCGGTGAGCGAGGCCGACGCGTGCCTCACGAACCCGAAGGAAGCCGAGGAATTCGTCGAGCGCACGGGCTGCGACAGCCTCGCGTGCGCGATCGGCACGAGCCACGGCGCGTACAAGTTCAGCGGCAGCCAGGGCATCCACTTCGAGGTCATCGAGGAGATCGCCCGCCTGCTGCCCGGCTTTCCGCTCGTCATGCACGGCTCGAGCAGCGTGCCGGCGGACGAGGTCGCCCGCATCAACGCGGCCGGCGGCAAGCTCAAGGGCGCCAAGGGCGTCGACGAGGCCCAGATCACCAGGGCCGGCGCGATGGGCGTGACCAAGGTCAACATCGACACCGACGGCCGCCTGGTGTGGTGCCGCGTCCATCGCGAGCACTTCAGGGACAACCCCGAGAACTTCGACCTGCGGCCCCCGGGAAAGGTGTTCCAGGCCGAGTACGCCAAGTACATCGCCCACAAGAACGCCGTGCTCGGCAGCGCGGGCAAGCTGGACGAGGTCCGCGCGCTTCTGTGAGCGCGGCGGCGGGCGGCGCCGGCCGCCCGGGGGCGTCCCGCGCGGGCGCCGGGGTCATGACGGAGGGCTTCCGCCGCCCAGGCGCGCGAATTCCCTGTCGAGCAGGCGGTTGCTCGGGGCGAAGACGATCGACCTGGCAATGAGGCGGTAGACCGCGCCGCGCGAGATGCGGACGGGAGGCGCGGCGAGCGGGTTCGGGCAGGCCTCGAGCGCATTGAGCGTCCGGAGACCGATCCACAGCGGCCACAGCGCGGCCAGCCTGAGGCGGAGGCGGCGGCGCCCGATCGCACGTATGTAGCGCGACGCGAAGGTCAGATGCCCGCGCGCAAGGGCGATACAGCGCCGGTAGAGCGGCCTGAGCCGCTCGAACGTCTCCGGCGCAAGCAGGTCGCGCGGCGCGAGCCCGGAGGAGCGCAGCTCCTCCTCGGGAAGGTAGACGCGGCCGCGCGCCGCGTCGCCGCGCACGTCCCGCAGGATGTTGATGAGCTGGAGCCCCTTGCCGAAGCGCACGCCCCAGGCGGCGTACGTGTCGCGCGCCGCGGCCGGCCAGGCGCCCGCCAGGATCGTGAGATCGGTCCAGAACTCGCCCACGCAGCCGGCGATGAGATACGTGTAGCGGTCGAGGTCCGCCGCCGACGGGAGGGCGGCCGGGGCGCCGGGCGCGGCGCCCGCGAAGCGCGCCAGGTCCACGCGCATGCCCTCGGCAAGCGTCGCGACGACGGTCCCGATCGGCGCGCGCAGCTCCTGCGGCATCGAAGCGAGGAGCGCGAATGCGGCCGGCAGGTCGTCGATGAGCGCGCGCTCGGCGTCCGGCACGTGCGCGGGCGCGGGCGGGAGCGCGGGGCTCGCGGGGCGGCCCGCAGCGGCATCGGCCAGTTGCGCGCAGAACGCGTCCAGGAGCGCGCGCCGCTCGGCGTGCGATCCGCCCCACGAATCGGCGAGCGTGTCCGCGGCGCGCGCGAGGAGGTACGCCAGCCCGACGGGGCGGCGCATGGCGCGGGGCAGAACTCTGACCGAGAGGTAGAACGACCGCGAGGTCGCCTTCAGGCGCGGCCCGAGAAGCCGGCGCTCATTCGGATCCATAGCGTCGCAGGTAGGCGTCGATGTCATCGCGCAGCCTGTCGTCTATGTAACGCGTGCCGCCGACGTCCGTCGCGTGGAGGTACTCGACGACCTCGCGCATGCGCAGGATCGCGTGGACATGGACGCCGTACGTGCGCTCGACTTCCTGGACGGCGGAGACCGGCGAGCTGGTGCCGCGCTCCTGCCGGTCGACGGCGACGACGGCGCCGATGACCTTGCATCCGAAATTCGTGTTGAAGAGATGCATCGTGTTGCGCATGGAGGTGCCGGCGCTGATCACGTCATCGACGTAGACGACGCGCGTGTCGGCGCCGAGCGCCGCACCGACGATGAGGCCGCAGTCGCCGTGGTCCTTCTCCTCCTTGCGGTCGGCCGCGTACGAGGCCGCGATGCCGTGGCGCCGCCAGAGGGCCTCGCAGGCGGCGACGGCGATCGGTATGCCCTTGTAGGCGGGGCCGAACACGACATCGAACTCGGTGCCGACCGCCTCCTCGATCACCTCGGCGTAGGCCTCGCCGAGGATCGTCAGGTCGCTGCCGGAGCACAGATCGCCCAGGTTGACGAAGTACGGCGACTGCCGGCCGCTCTTGAGCGTGAACTGGCCGAACTTGAGCGCCTGCGACTCCAGGAGCAGCTTGAGCATCTGCCGGGCGGAGGTGTTCATAGAGGCGGATCATAGCATACGGGGCGCGAGAGGGACAGAGGACGGAGGCTGTAGGCTATAGCCTGCGTTGGTTACAATAGAATCGACGCAAGGAGCCTCCCCATGCTCGCAGCCTCCTTCTTCCTCGCAGTTCTGTGCGCCGCCGAGCCCGGCGCGGAGGAGTTCCTCGCGCGCGCTGCGGCGGCGCCGGCCGAGAGCTGCGACGCGATCATGGAGCTTGCCGAGTGGTGCCGCGCGACGGGCCGGCTCGGCTGGGCGTCGGCCTGCGCGCGGCGCGTCGTTCAGTTCGGCAACACGCCGCACCGGCGGAAGGCGCTCCTTCTCAGGATCTCGAGCGACATCGAGCGCGGCAACGGCATCGCGGCCTTCGAGCTGCTCCGGCCGCTGGCGGCCGCGGGCGATGCCGAGGCGGCGGCTCTGCTGGCATCGGGCCGTTCGGGGCGCACGCGCGAACAGGCCGAATCGCTCCGCAAGGCGGCCGAGGCCGAGGCCGCGAAGGCCTACGCGGAGGCTGCGAGGCACTACAAGGCGGCCCTCGACACGGTGCCGGCGGGCAAGACGAAGGACGCGTTCGAATCGAGCGAGGCGATTCTCCTGCGCCTCGCGCGATGCAACGCGGCGGCGCTTCCTCGTGCCGCGCCCTCGCTGGCGGCCGGCGGCGCGGCGCCCGACCGCTGCGACCGCTGCAAGAAGTCCCCCGTGCCGGGCTACATCGCCTGCGTGACATGCCAGGGCCGCGGCTACGTCATGGTCAAGAAGCGGATCACGCCGCGGACGGAGCGCGAAGTCAGGGAGACCTGCGGCAGGTGCCGCGGCCTGGGCGAGCACGCGTGCACGGCCTGCCTGGGCGCCGGGCTTGACCTCGCGGGCTGGTCCAAGGCGGCGCGCGCCGGCCTGAAGGCCTTCTCCGAGGCGTTCGTCGATCGGGGCGCCGTGCACGACGGCGATCTCACGGGCGCGTTGCGCAAGGTCGAGGCCCACGTGCTTGGGAACATCGACGCCAAGGAGGGGCGCGCGTTTCTGCGTGCCGCGCTGATTCCCGCATCGCCGCGCCTGACGCCGCTCCAGGAGAGCCTGGGGCCGGCGCCCGCGGCGCCCAAGCGCGTGCTCGAAGGCGCGGCTCGCTGGGCGGCGCTCAGGGAGTGGACCGCGCGCGGGCACTTCCTGGTGTGGTACGCGGGGGAGTTCGCGCGCGCGGTCGAGCCGTACCTCGTCCTCGGGGGCGGGAGCATCGGGGGGGCGCCGGTGCTCGGCGCCGCGCCGTCCGTCTCGCCGCGCGAGCTCGCCGCCTTCCCGGAGAAGTACCGCGCGTTCGTTCGCGTCGACGCGGTCATGCTCGGCACGCACGGCGGCGATGCCGACGTGACCAAGGCGCTCGTGCGGATCGAGGAAGGCGAGGAACTCGGCCTGGCGCCCTTCGTGTGGACTCCTCGGGCATCCGCGGCGATCGAGGCGCTCGCGCGGGGCTGGTACGCGGTTGTCGGCCAGATGACAAGGATCTACGATTTCGGCAACGAGGAGAAGCTGCGCGGACTCTCGCCGGGCTCGTTCGTGCGCGCCTGGGGCCGGCTGCTGCCGCCGCGGCCGGAGATGCGCGGCCGGCCGTTCGAGCTGTGGCGGGTCGATGTCGCCCTTGCGGCCGAGCACGCGGCGATGCTTCCCTGCGTGCTGCCGGACGTGCCGGCCTTCAGCGCGGCGCGGGTTTCGATGGCGCAGCTTGCGCGGGCCGTGACGGCGGTCTACGGCCTGCCCGTCGAGGTCGATCGCGAGCTGGAGGAGTCGGCGCTCGCCATCGACACGGAGGGGTGCGCGCTCGGGCTGCTGCTCCAGCGCGCGGCGCAGGCCGCAGGCGGCGCGTGTGTCTGGGACGGCGCATCGTTCCGCATCGCCGCCGGCGCCGAGGCCCGGTCCGCGGCGGCGTTCGACGCCGTTCTGGCGTACGTGAAGGAGACGCATCCGCGCATGGATGCGAAGGTCGCGCGCGCGCGTTGAGGGCCGCCGGACGCGCTTGACACCCCCATCCTGTCTGCTATAGTGGGAAGGTTTCAACGAAAGCGTCGCATGTCCCGCGGCGGGGCATGGACGTCCTCCGCGCAGGCCGCGACGGCCGGCCGGTGCATGTTCGTTCCCCCGGAGGATCACGGTGGCGCAGGAAGCGAATCAGGACGAAGACCGGCGCGAGGAGTTCGCGGACGGTGCGGATGGCGCGGACGACATCGACGTGCCGGCCGAGGCGGAGGCCGTCGAGCGGATCGAGGCGGACCTGCGGGCGGCGAAGGCGGCGGCGGCCGAGGGCGCGGATACCGGCAAGGATGAGGCGGTCGAGGACGAGCGCTTCGAGGGCGCGGACGCGGACGAGGCGGCCGAGCGCGAGGGCGTCGATGCCGATGCCGCGGACACGGACGTCGATACGGACGAGGCGGCGGAGGACGATCGCCTCGGCACGGAGGCCGAGGTCGAGGAGCTCTCGCCCACCGCGCGGCGCATCAAGGGCCGCGTCCCGGCCGACAAGATCCGGGAGATCTTCAAGGAGAACTGGCGCGAGCTTGGAGCGCAGGTGCAGCGGCGCGGTTTCCGCAAGGGGCGCGTGCCGCGGCGGCTGCTGGAGCGCATCGTCGGCTCCAAGTTCATGGAGGAGCTGGAGAAGAATCTCAAGGAGATGGCCATCGGCGAGGTGGCCAAGGACCGCGGCCTGTACATGGTCGGCACGCCCGAGTTCGCCCGCGCGGAGCTCGCCGAGGGCGCGCCGTTCGAGTTCGAGGCCGTGGTCGAGGTCGTTCCCGATTTCGCGCTGCCGCCGCTGGAGGACATCGAGGTGGCGCGCGATGCCGTCGCGGTGTCCGACGAGGAAGTCGATGCGCAGCTCCAGCACCTGCTGCGAGAGCACGCTGACCTGGCGGTCGTCGACGTGTGGCCGCCGGCCGAGGGCGACGTCGTCGTCGCCGCCACGAAGATCACCTCGGGGGGCAAGGTGATCGTCCAGAACGATGGCAACGCGGTCCTCGTGGGGCGGAACGATGTCTACGGACTTCCCGTCCCCGACCTGAAGGACAAGCTCCTGGCGGGGGAGCGCCGCATCGACTGCGAGATCCAGGTGCCCGAGGACAACGAGAACGAGCGCCTGCGCGCGCGGCGCGTCCGGATCGAGCTCGAGGCCGGGGAAGTCAAGCGCCGCACGCCGCCGGAGCTCACCGACGAATGGGCGGGGCTCTTCAAGTGCGCGAACGTGGCCGAGCTCAGGACCAGGATCGCGGAGAGCATCCGCGCCCAGAAGGAGCACGCGGCGGAGAGGGCGCTGGGGGAGCGCGCGTTCGAGAGGATCATGGAGCGCGTCGGCTTCCCGATCCCCGAGGGCGTCACGAAGCGCATCGATGAGTACGCGCCGAAGGCGATGCCCGACCTGGAGGCCATCAGGGCGGAGGAAGGGACGGCGCCGGCGGAGGATGCGGGCGCGGATGCCGCCGCCGCGGCGGCGGCCGAGGAATCCAGGAAGCGGGCGGAGGCCTCGGCCGAGCTGCGCGAGGCGGCCGAGAAGGTGTTCAGACGCCAGGTCGTGATGGACCGTCTGGCCGAGTCGCACAAGATCGAGGTCGGCGAGGACGATGTCGACGAGTACCTGCAGGCGGCCCAGGGCGTGCGCGGCAAGGAGCTCGTCGAGCTCAAGCGGCGCCTCGAGGCGCGCGGCGCGATGCGCCGGATCATGCAGGAGCTGCTCGCCGTGAAGGTGTACGATCACCTGCGCAGGAACTGCCGGGTCGCCGTCGAGGAGAAGAAAGAAGAACGGCCTGCCGAGGGCGCGGAGACGCCCGCGGCGGGCGGAGAGGAGCGCGCATGAGAACGAGGGCTCGACCGCGCGGGATGCCTGCCGCGCGTCCGGGGGCGGGATCGAGGACGCACGAGCGCATCGAGGGGCTTCCCGAGCCCGCCGCGTTTCTCGTGCCGACCGTGATCGAGAAGACGGGCCGCGGGGAGCGCGTCTACGACATATACTCGCGCCTCCTCAAGGACCGCATCGTGTTCATCGGCCCGGAGATCAACGACTACAGCGCGAATCTCGTCGTCGCCCAGATCCTGTTCCTGATGAGCGAGAACAAGAACCAGGACATCAACATGTACATCAACTCGCCGGGCGGCATCGTGACGTCGGGCCTGGCGATCTACGACACGATGCAGTTCGTGCCCTGCGACATCGCGACCTACTGCATCGGCCAGGCGTCGAGCATGGCCGCCGTGCTGCTCGCGGCCGGCACCACGGGCAAGCGCCACGCGCTGCCGCACTCGCGCATCATGATCCACCAGCCCTGGGGCGGGGCCTCGGGGACGGCCGATGACATCGTCATCCAGGCGGCCGAGATTAAGCGCAACAAGCATCTCCTGCTCGAGGCCCTGCAGCGCCACACGGGCCAGAGCCGGGAGACGCTCGAGAAGGACACGGACCGCGACTTCTTCATGACGCCGCAGGAGGCCAGGACGTACGGGATCGTCGACGAGGTGCTCCAGTCCCTGAGGGAGAAGAGGTAGGGCCGCATGGCGCGCGCAGGACGGAACAACAGGCGGATCGAGCGCTGCATCTTCTGCGGCAAGAGCGTCCGCGACGTCGAGCAGCTCATCCCGGGCCCGTCGGGCGTCTACATCTGCAACGAGTGCGTGGACATCTGCCACTCGCTGATCCGCGAGGACCGGTCGGCGCCGGCGGCGCCGCAGCCCCCGCCGATGTTCCTGCGCGAGATCCCCGATCCGAAGCACATCAAGGGCGAGCTGGACAAGTACGTGATCGGCCAGGAGCGCGCCAAGAAGGTCCTCTCGGTCGCGGTGCACAACCACTACAAGCGCCTGTGGATGGCGGCGAAGAACCGCGCCCAGGCCGTCGAGGTCGAGAAGTCCAACGTCCTCATGATCGGGCCGACGGGATGCGGCAAGACGCATCTCGCGCGCACGCTCGCGCGGATTCTCGACGTGCCCTTCGCGATCGGCGACGCGACGACGCTCACCGAGGCCGGCTACGTGGGCGAGGATGTCGAGAACCTGCTCCTGCGGCTCCTGCAGTCGGCGGACTGGTCGCTGGAGCGCGCCGAGCAGGGCATCGTCTTCGTCGACGAGATCGACAAGATCGCCAAGGCCGCGCCGAACATGTCGATCACGCGCGACGTGTCCGGCGAGGGCGTCCAGCAGGGCCTGCTCAAGATGCTCGAGGGCACGATCGCCAACGTGCCGCCGCAGGGCGGCCGGAAGCATCCCGAGCAGCAGTACATACCGATGAACACGTCGCGGATCCTCTTCATCTGCGGCGGGACGTTCACGGGCCTGGAGGACATCGTGGCGCGGCGCGTCGGCAAGCAGCTCATCGGGTTCAAGAGCCCGGGCGGGGCGGGGACCGACGTGCGCGACGACAAGCGCCGCGGCGAGCTCCTCAAGCAGGCCGAGGCGGACGACGTCATCAAGTTCGGCATGATTCCGGAGTTCGTGGGCCGGCTGCCGGTCATCTCGGTCCTGACGCCTCTCGATGAGGACGAGATGGTCAGGATCCTGACCGAGCCGCGCGATGCGATCGCCAAGCAGTACCAGGAGTTCTTCCGCCTGGAGGATGTGAAGCTGACGTTCGCGCCGGCGGCCCTGCGCATGATCGCCAAGGAGGCGCTCCAGCGGGGCGGCGGCGCGCGCGGGCTGCGCGCCATCATCGAGGACGTCATGCTGGACGTGATGTACGAGTTCCCGACCCACAGCCGCGACATCGCCGAGTTCGTGGTGACTCCCGAGGTCGTGGCGAGCAAGCAGTTCGGGAAGGGGAGCACGGTCCCGCGGCGCGGGCAGCAGCGCGATTCCGCGTAAGTCGTTCGGGAAACGAGGGTTGCGGCTCCGGGGGCGGTGCCGCGGCCGTATATGTATATGGTGGGTGAATTCGTGCGTCGAAACGCGCAATGAACCCGTCCGTTGCGCACTTGCGGCTCTGCCGGCGCCATGGAGGCGGGGA
>DHGK01000299.1:878-4737 GCA_002402755.1 Planctomycetes bacterium UBA4800 | reverse complement strand
CCCGTCCAGAACGTCGAGTCGTACCAGATGTCGTTGCGATGCGCGAGCGGCCGGTAGCGGAAGAAGTCCTCGCCGGCCCCGAGCCGGAAGCGCCAGTCGATGAGCCCCACGGCCGCCGCATCGACGGCCCGCGCGCCGCGATTGGCGACCGAGGTCGCGATGAGCGCCGCGCCGCCACCCGGAAGCACGGTCTGACGCTGCGTCACGACGAGTCCCGTCGCCGGGTCCTCGGCGATGGTCTCGCTCGCCAGGCGCCGGGTCACCCGGACGCCCGCCTGATCGGCCGCGGGCAGCGAGAAGCCCGCCCCGGGATCGAGCAGCCCGGCGATCGCCGGCGCGTCGTCGCCGAGGAAGGGCAGCGGCGGGAGCGCCGCGCCGCCGTCGCTCGGGGCGGCGCCGTCGGCCGCCGCCGAGAGCAAGGCTGCGAAAAGAGCGACGATGCGTCCGGTTTTCATGGCCTGCATCGACGATGCTACGAGAGAAGGGGCCGTCGGCCAAGGGCGCGCCGCGGCCGAGCGCCTTGTCGCGCCTACAGGAGATTCGTCTCGTCCTGCATGAGAACGCCCCGGAGGTCTTCCGGCAAGCACGGCATCGCCCATGACGTCGTGGAGTGACCGGAATCGGGCGCGGACTCCCCTTCGAGCCTCGCGAGAACATCCACCGCCGCGCGGGCGCTCGGCCTCCGCTGGGGCTCCGGATCGAGAAGCTCGGCGCAGAGCCGCGCCAGGGCTTCGAACCCGGGGGGCGCCTCCTCCAGCTTCGATTGCAGCGCCGCGGGCGCGATGGGGCGAGGAGCAGGATCGCGCCCGGAGAGGTCGATCGGCCGCGATCCCGTCAGCCACTCGCACAGGATGACCCCGACCGAATACATGTCCATCTTCGGGTCGGCCGCGCCGCCCTCGTACTGCTCGGGCGCCATGTACGCCGGCGTGCCCACGATGGCCGAGGCATCGAAGCCCTCGCCGGACCCGCCCAGGTGCGCGATGCCCAGATCGACGATGACGGGAGTGCCCTCGGGATCCCGAAGGATGATGTTGGCCGGCTTGATGTCGCGGTGGACAACGTTCTCGCGGTGCAGGGCGTCGAGGGCCTCGCAGATGAGCCGTGTCTTGGAAACCGCCATCTTCAGCTCGGGTTTCCCGGCATCCATGATCTGACGGAGGGTCTTCCCGCGAATGAACTCCTCGACCAGGTAGATGCCCCCTTGCGTATCCTCCCCGAGGGCGAAGACCCGGGCGATGCCGGGGTGGCGCAGGCGCGCCGCCGCCTCGAGCTCCAGCCGGGACGACGCCAGCAGATCGCGGCGGCGGCCGGCATCGTAGACCCGCCCGAGCTCGATGCGCTTGATGGCGACAATCTCGTCCCGCAGCGAGTCGTAGGCGCGCCAGACCGATCCGAACGCTCCCTTGCACACGTAGGAAAGCGCCGTGTACCCCATGGCGGGGTCGGGCGCGGCGTCAGCCCCGGGCGCCGGGAGACGGTCGTGCTCAAGGCGCACGCCCTCGACCGTGCCGATCTCGGCCATGGCCTCCCGCACCTGCCGGAGGTAGCGCTCGTACCCTTCCCGGCGAGCGCGCTCGCAGGCGATGGCGAGACAGGCACCGGCCATGTGCTTGAGCTTCGAGCGCGCGTACGCCCGCGCCAGAGAGATGCGAAGGGGAATCTCCTCGTCCGGCAGGTTCAGCTCCGCGTACCGCCGAGCCACATCCTCGAGAGAATCCACGGCCCCCTCATCGCCGCGCGCAAGCAGGAGCTCGCCGCGAACGGCGCGGAGCAGCAGATCGAGGTACGGCTGGCTGACGCGCGACGCCGCCTGCTCGGTCAGCGCGAGCTCCCGCTCGGCCGACTCCAGATCCCCTCGCCGAATGTGGAGCCGCGTCAGATCCTTGCGGGCGTAGAACTCCAGGTCGGCGTAACCCTCCCGCGTCGCGGCGGCGAGGCTTTCCCGCAGAGCCGCCTCCGCCTTCTCCATGTCGCCCGCGCCCATGTACGCGCGCCCGAAGTCGCACGACATGCGGGCGAGCCCCCGCACATCGCCGAGCTCTCCGGCGATGCGCCGGTTCAGATCGAAGCAATGAAGCGCATCGTGATAGCGCCCGAGCCGGAGGTGGATCCGGCCCACGTTGCCCAGCGTGATGGCCATGCCGAACCGATCTCCCTCCGATGTCTTCTCGACCAGCGACGCTGCGTGAGCGGCGAGCGCGAGATCCAGCCTCCCCATCGAGGCGTGGAGGGAGCCCAGTGTGTCCTGGACCTGCGCGAGCTCGGCGCGGTCCCCGTGCCGGCGGTAGAGCTCCATCGACCTGGTCAGCCACTCGGCCGCGTCACCCACGTTGCGCAGCTTCCCCTCCACCAGGCCGAGCACGTGGCACGCTTTCGCGAACAGCGTGCTGTCGGGCGCGACCTTCGCGATGATCCGCGCGCACTCCTTCTTGAGGTCCTCGAGCGCCTTCCCTTCTCGAAGCTCGATGAGGATGATCTCCAGACGGCACGCCTCTCCGAGGCGAGGTTCGGCGGCCTCGAGGTCGGCGCGGGCCTCGCGGCTCCTGCCCACCTGGCCGCGGGCCAGGGCCCGCCCGAAGAGGGCCTCCGGCGTGTCGGCCGCCGCATCGCAGACCTCGGAAGGCCTTCCCACGCGCAGGGCGGACGCGAAAGGCTCAGGGATCTTCACGATCATGAGCGCCGGATCTCCCGAGACGCTTCGCCGTGCGTCTGATTCCCGTGTGAACAACGCTGCGAGTATGGTCGAGGGAAGGGACGGGGTCAAGAGCCGCCGGCCGAGGCGTCACTCCGCCACGCGGAGCTGCCGCGGATCGAAGCCTTTCGCGCGCGGTTTGATCTGCGTGAAGGGCCGATCGAGAAGCTGCTTGGGGACCTGCGCGCCGCGGTCGCGCAGGCGGCGGATCTCGCTTGCCCGGCCGATCTCCTGCTGGAGCGCCGTCACCCGGGTGATCTTGTCGGCGATCGTGCGCGCGTCGCTCCGGGCGAGATTCTCGGCCTGGAGCTCGAGCGCGTTCTCGACGGCGCCCGCGAGCGTCTCGCGCGCGATGGCGATCTCGGTCAGGAACCGCACCATGACCCTGGCCTTGTCGTTCGGGCCGAGCGCCCAGGCCGTCATGACGTTCTCCTCGTGGTTGCACTGGATGCGGAGCGGGTGGAGGCGCGGCACGGGGACGCCGCGGATCGAGTGCGTGAGCACATCCTTCATGACCTGAATGTGCTGCCAGGTCGCGAAGTCGGCGTTGACGTACGCGGCGTTGCCGAGCGCCTGAACGGGCCCCAACGCACCGCTCAGCCGGCGCATGAGCCACCCGGGCCGCGTGCGCTTGGCGCCCGAGTCGATCTGGAGCAGGATGACGCCGCGCTCGCGGAGCTTCGCGAGCACGGATCGGGCGGCGGCCGCATCCTTGTGCCCGCCGGCAGGGTCGGCCCGCTCTTCGAGCGACTCCAGGACGTGGCGCAGCGTCGCGATGCCCGTGTTGTCCAACACCCCGCCGTCGATGAGGTGAACGGGCTCGCCGGAATTCGGGCGGCCGGCCGCGCCGTCCGTCTTCGCCCTGCCGATCGTCGCGATCTCGAAGCCCCAGGGGAAGTTGGCGGAGGCGCGCACGGCCTCGCTGCGCGTCAGGGCCAGGCGCGGACTGTAATCGGCGAGCGCCGCCGCGGTCGGCGTCGCCGCCTCGAGCGCGTTCGCCCGCGCGAAGAAACCGGGCGGAAGCGGCGGGTCGCCGATCACGACCTGCAGGCCGGTGTCAACCTCGCAGGCGTTGTAGAGGACGAGCGGCGCCTGCGGGGTGCGGTAGGGCGCGTCCGGCCACTCGAACCTGCGCTTCCAGAAGCGCTCGACGGCGACGCCGCG
>DHGK01000299.1:213-863 GCA_002402755.1 Planctomycetes bacterium UBA4800 | reverse complement strand
GCGAGCAGCCACGGCGCGCTCGGCGGCGCGGCCGGCGACGTCCGGCATTCCTCGAGCGCCGCGCGCGCGACGTCCTTCTCGGGGTCGTCGCCGAATACGGGCGCCAGGCGCTCGGCCTCCTTCGCGATGAGGGCGGCAAGGTGGCCCCGCATGGAGCTTCGGAGCCGTGTGAGGTCCTGCGCCCAGGGGATCTTCTCGCTCGGCGGCGCGCCCCGGCGCGCCACCCTGTGCGCGTAGTACGCCGTGGCGAGCGAGCCGCCCGACACGCTGCTCACGAGCGCGATGTGGTCGGCGGCGTTGTACTTCTTCTGCACGCCGGGAACCTCGATCGCGCTCGCCGCCAGCGCCTCGTAGACGAGCGCCGTGAAGAGCGCCGCGCGCGAGCCGCCGCCGCTCGCGGCGACGAAGACGAAGGGGCCCTCCTTCGGAATCGCGTCGAGCCGCTCCGACAGGCGCCCAACCCAGTCGGCGGGCGGCGGGGCGGCCTCCTGCCTGCCGATGCGCTTCGGCCCGAACGCGAACGCGAGGCACGCGACGGCGAGCACGGCCGCGACGCGCACCGGGAAGCGCGAGCGGATCTGCCAGCCGTCGATCCACAGGGCGAAGACGAGGGCGATGAATACCATCTGATAGACGGCCCAGATCGTGCA
>DHGK01000299.1:0-168 GCA_002402755.1 Planctomycetes bacterium UBA4800 | reverse complement strand
CGCGCGCCCGGCGACGCGCCACGCATGATCGTTGATGACGCCGCGCCCGAGGAGCCACGCGCCGAGTACGACGAGGCCGCAGCCGGCGTTCCGGCTCGGCGAGAGCCCCGATGCGGTGTCGAAGAGCGCATCGATGGGCAGCAGCCGCAGGAGCAGCGCCAGGCCGGC
>DHGK01000178.1 GCA_002402755.1 Planctomycetes bacterium UBA4800 | reverse complement strand
CAGGGACGCCGAGCGATTGCCGCCGCGGAGACCTCCGGTCCCCGCCCCCATAGCGCCGGCAGAGCCGCAACTGCGCAACGGACGTGTTCTCTGGCCGTTTCGACGCACGGGTTCACCGAATACGTACGTGCCCGGCGACAAAAAAAGGCCGTAACCTCGGTTACGGCCTTTGCTTGTGACTGGTACCCCCGGTAGGAATCGAACCCACNNCACGCGGATTAAGAATCCGCTGCTCTACCAGCTGAGCTACGGGGGCCTGAACGAACTGTATATTGTATATCTCCGGGGAACGACCGCAAGCCCCCTTCCGGGCGTCATGCGGGCGGCGCGCGTCTCAGTCGAGGCCCTCGTGGCGGGTGAAGACGAGCTTGCCGCCGAGATAGCCTGCCGCGCCGGCCGCGCCGAGCATCACGAGGTGCGCGAAGAAGAAGGGCCAGCCGACGGAGGCCTCGCCGCCGAAGCCGCGCCACACGATCACGCCGATGCCGATGACGAGCACCACGGCGCCGCACGCGATCTTGCCAGCGATGATCGGCGTGCGCGCCTTCTTGAGCTTGACCTTCCAGTCCAGGTACCCGGAGCAGAGGACGAGCGGCATCGCGCACATCACGAACACGACGTTGTAGAACGCCGCGTCGCGGAGCGCCGGCCAGTCGAACACCAGACCGAGAAAGAGAAACACGACGGCGACCGGCAGGACGCCGTTGGGAACGTGCGCCGAGACCGGGTGCGCGTGCAGCCGCACGAGCCACTTCGCCGCGAACACCGTCAGCTTCCCTGCCTTGCCGGAGCCCGCGGCCGCCGCGGCGCCGGCACCGGCGGCCGGCACCGGCGGCGCCCCCCGCACGGGCGCGGCCGGTCCCGCCGGCGCGGTCACGGCGGCGGGCGCCGCCGGTTCCTGCGCCGCCGCACCGGACGCATCGACCTTCTCGGCCTCATCCGACGTGAAGAAGCTCCGGTCCGCCCCGCACACCGGGCACTTCTCGGGCGGTTCTTCCCCCTCGCACTCGTACCCGCACACCCTGCAACGCCATCGCTTCATGCCTGGCCTCCCCGCGCCCTGCGGGCCTTCCGCATGGCGCTCTCGATGTCCTCTATCGTCTTGGGGACCGCGGAGCTGAGCACCCGGTTGCCGGCGCGCCCGATCAGCACATCATCCTCGATGCGAATCCCGAGCTTGCGGTCCGGGAAGTAGATCCCCGGTTCGATCGTGACGACCATTCCCGGCGCAAGCGGGCCCGCGGGGGTGACATCGTGGGTCAGAAGACCGAGCTGGTGCCCCACGCCGTGGATGAACGCGTCCCCGCAGCCGGCCTTCTCGATCACCGACCGCGCCGTCTCCTCGACCTGCCACATGTGGACGCCCGGCCGCGCCGCCTTGATCGCCGCCCGCTGCGCGTCGAGCACGATCGTGTAGAACCGCCGCTGCTCCTTCGTGAACCTGCCGCTCACGGGCAGCGTGCGGGTCACATCGGCGCAGTACCCGCCGAAGCTCGCGCCCGAGTCGATCACGACGAGGTCCCCCTCCTCCGCCGCGGCCTTGTTGGCCATGTAGTGCAGCACCGTGCTGTTGAGCCCGGCCCCCACGATCGTGTTGAACGCGACCCGCGTGACGCCGTGCCGGTGGTAGGAGGTCTCGAGCGCCTGCTGGATGTCGCGCTCGTTGACGCCGGGCGCGAGCATGCGGACGACCGCGCGATAGCCCTCCGCCGTCGCCGCGATCGCCCTGCGCATCATGGCCAGCTCGGCGCGCGACTTGCGCGCGCGCATGCCCTTGAGCAGCTCGGTCCCGTCCTCGATCGCCACGCCCGGCACCCGCTCGGCGACCTTGCGGTAGACGGCCAGGTCCGGCGACACGGCCGCATCGTAGACCGCGAAGGGGTGCAGGCACGCCAGGCGCTTCGCGCGGCGGGCCGCGTCGGTCAGCAGCGCGGCGAGCGACGTCGTCCGCATGACGGTCCTGAAGCCCGTGCGCGCCCGCAGGCCCGACCCGATCTCCTCGCGGTAGCCGTCCCAGCGCTCCGCCTCCCTGTTGAGCGGCTTCAGGAAGAGGACGACGCGGCGCCGCTCGTCCTCGGCCGAGGGGTCGAAGAGCACGGCGGCCTCCGGCTCGTCGTCGAGCCCCGTCAGGTACTGGAAATTCGCATCGGCGATCCAGGGCCCGAGCAGCGGCTGGGACGAGCCGCCCGCGAAGACGACGGCGGCCCCGCCCTTCAGCGCCGCGAGAACCCTCGCACGCCGCTGCATGTACTCCGAACGCGCGATCGATGGCGTCTGCATGTCTGCTCCTGCCGCGGCGCCGGCGCCCCGCGCGCCGGCTCAGGCTTTTTATATGCGGGCGCGGGGCGATTTGCAAGCCGCGACGCCTTTGTCCCGGGCCGCTCCCGTGATAGAATCGCAGTGATGACATAGGCGGGTTGACCCCCCCCCCAGGGATTACGCGGTGCGCCGGTTCCATGCCGGCGCATTCGAGAGAAAGGCCCGTGTGATGCGCACCCCTCGCACGCATTCCTGTGCGGTCGTGTTCGCGGCGATGGCCGGCGCGATGCTGTGTGCCGGCCCCGACGACCTGTACATCACCGAGTTTCTCGCGTTCAACGAGAGCACGTACCCCCCCGTCGAGTACTCGTTCACCGACGAGGACAAGGACTGCGCGGACTGGATCGAGATTCTCAACGCGGGCGATGACCCCGTCGATCTCGCCGGCTGGTTCCTGAGCGACGATCCGGGCAACCTGCGCGCGTGGGAATTCCCCGCCATGACGATCGAGGCGGGCCAGGTCCTCGTCATCTTCGCCTCGGGCAAGGACCGGCGCGACCCCGCCGCCAACCTGCACACGAACTTCAAGCTCAGCTCGGGCGGGGAGTACATCGCGCTCGCCACGCCCGAGGGGCGCGTGGTCGCCGGCTTCGGCCCGGTCTTCCCGCGCCAGTACACCAACGTCTCGTACGGCCTCGCCATGACATCGGACAGCATGCAGCTCGTGCCGATCAACGGCCCGGTGCGCGTGCTCGTGCCGGCGGACAACGGCCTCGGCGCGGCCTGGCTCGACCCCGACTTCGACGACGGCGCGTGGACGGCCGGCACGGGCGGCGTCGGCTTCGACAGGAAGACGACGCCGACGTACAGGACGCTGATCGGCACCGACATCGAGGCGAGCCTGTACAACGTCAACACGTCGGCGTACATCCGCATGCCGTTCGACGTCGCGGACGTCTCGCGCTGCGATGCGGCGATCCTCTCGATGCACTACGACGACGGCTTCGTCGCGTACCTGAACGGCGTCGAGATCGCGCGCCGCAACGCGCCGGCGGCGCTCCCCTGGAACGCGATCGCCACGGTCACGCACGATGGCGCCAAGGCCGAGGAGATCATCGTCTCGGGCGTGAAGAAGCTGCTCCGCGCGGGCGCGAACGTGCTCGCCATCCACGGCCTGAACCGCTCGCCCGTCAACCAGAACGATTTCGTGATCGCGGCGTCGCTCACGGCCGTCTCGCTGGGGTCGATCGACGCGGACCGGGCGGTGTACTTCGACGTCCCGACGCCGGGGTTCTTCAACGGCGGCGGCGTCCCCGACGTCGTGGACGAGCCGCGCCCGTCGCACCCGAGCGGCTGCTACCCGGCCGAGATCACGGTCTCGTTCGCCGTCGATGCGCCCGATGCCGTCATCTACTACACGACGAACCGCACGGTCCCGACCGGCGAGTCGACCGTGTACGCCGGCCCGATCCGCGTCACCGGCACAAGCATGATCCGCGCGCGGGCGTTCGCGCCGGGGCGCCTGCCGAGCCCCGTCGTGAGCTACACCTACTCGGTGCTCCTCGATGCCACGACGGCGAACTTCACCTCCGACCTGCCCCTCATGGTCGTCTCCACGTTCGGGGGGGCCATCAACGAGACGACGTACGTGCCGTGCCAGCTCTTCCTCGCGGAGAACCCGCGCGGCAGGACCGCGCTCGCGGAGTTCGCGCCCTTCGCGAGCCGCGCCGGCCTCAAGCTGCGCGGATCGAGCTCGATCGGATTCCCCAAGAAGATGTACGCTCTCGAGCTGTGGAACGAGCGCGACAAGGAGCTCGACGCGCCGCTCCTCGGCTTCGCCGAGGAATCCGACTGGATCCTCTACCCCGCCTACAACGACAAGACCCTGATGCGCGACGTGCTCGCGTACCGGTGGAGCAACGACATCGGACGCTGGGCGCCGCGCACGCGCTACATGGAGATGTTCCTCAACACGAGCACGACGGGAGGCCTGCGCTACTCGACGCACTACCTCGGCCTCTACGTCCTCATCGAGAAGATCAAGCGCGGCGGGGACCGCGTCGACATCGAGCGCCTGTACGCCTCCCAGAAGACCGAGCCCGGGATCACGGGCGGCTACATCCTCAAGAACGACCGCCTGGACCCGGGCGATGCCGGGTTCGTGACGAGCGGCGGGGGCTACAGCGTGCGCCTGTGCTACGTCTACCCGCACGAGAACCAGAACGCGACCAGGCCTCCGCAGGAGGTCGCCACGGCCGAGCAGAAGGCCTGGATCACGAACTACCTGAATCGCTTCCAGACCGCGCTCCACGGCGCGAACTTCAAGGACCCTTCGGCCGGCTACGCCGCGTACATCGACCCCCTGTCCTTCATCGACCACCACATCATCGTCGAGCTCACGAAGAACATCGACGGCTACCGCCTGAGCACCTTCATGTACAAGGACAAGGGCGGCAAGCTCAACATGGGACCGGTCTGGGACTACAACCTGTGCCTGGGCAACGCGAACTACAACGATGGGTGGCTCACGACCGGGTGGTACTACACGATCTACCTCAATTCCTACCAGGAGTACCCCTTCTACAGGCGCCTCATGCAGGACCCGGCGTTCATGGAGCTGTACCGCCAGCGCTGGTTCGAGCTGCGCGGCGGGCCCCTCTCGCAGGCGGCGCTCACGGCCTCGGTCGACGCACAGTGCGACATCGTGCGCGAAGCCCAAGCGCGCAACTTCAAGCGCTGGCCGGTGCTCGGCCTCTACGTGTGGCCCAACTGGTACATCGGCCCGACGTGGGATGCCGAGGTCGACTGGATGCGGGCCTGGATCCGCGACCGCGTCCTGTGGATGGACAGCCAGTTCCTCGTGCCGCCCGTCCTGAGCAGCAACGGCGGCAACGTGGACCCCGGCTTCGTGCTCACGATCACCGCGCCGGCGGGCGCGATCATGTACACGCTCAACGGCCCCGATCCCTCGAGTCCCGAGATCCAGAGCTCCCCGTTGCTCCTCACGTATTCCGAGCCCATCACGATCACGCAGAACACCCGCGTCAGGGCGCGCGTCCAGGTGGGAGGAAGCTGGAGCACGATGAAGGAGGCCACGTTCATCATCGCGACGCCGCGCCTGGTCCTCACCGAGATCATGTACAACCCCAAGCCTGCCAGCCCCTACTCGTCCAGCCAGCTCGAGTTCCTCGAGCTCGCGAACGCGGGCGACGTCCCCATCGCGCTTCCGGGCGTCAGGTTCTCCAAGGGCGTCACGTTCGAGTTCCCCGCGACCGGCCCGGCGCAGCTCGACCCCGGCGAGCGCGTCGTCGTCGCCAGGGACCTGAACGCCTTCGCCGCCGTGTACGGGACGGACGGCATCACGGTCGTCGCGCCCTGGACGGGCCTGCTCAGCGACGTCGGCGAGGCGGTCCAGGTCCTGGGGCCGCTCGGCGAGCCGTGCGTCGAGGTGTACTACCGCGACTCGTGGGTCCCCTCGACCGATGGCGGCGGGTACTCGCTCGTCTTCATCGCGCCGCTCGACACGCCGCTCGAACGCTGGGGCGAGCAGGCCAACTGGGGGCAAAGCGCCGCGGAAGGAGGTTCGCCCGGCCGGGCGGAGCCTGCCGGCGGCCGGCAGCTCCCCGCCGACACGAACCAGGACGGCCGGGTCAACATCTCCGACGCGGTCACGCTGATCAAGACCTTGTACGGCACCGCCAACGAGACGCTGCCGTGTACGGGCGCGACGCTCGCAGACGGCGGCAACGCGGTCCTGTTCGACGTGAACGGCGATGCGGCCGTGAACCTCGCCGATGTGCTGCACCTCTTCGCCTATCTCTTCACGAACGGCCCCTCGCCGGCCTACGGGACGCAATGCGCGCCCGTCACGGGCTGCCCCGACGTCTGCACGCCGTAGCGCCCCCCGCTCCGCGGATGCGGCTGCACTCGGCCGGCGGATTTTTGGAGATCCCGGCCCGGGGCGGTGGTACAATGCCCCGTAGGGCCCCGGAAGGTGCACCATGGGCGAGAACTTACGCGACACCGTATCGTGCCGTTCCGGCGAGGAGTCCGGAGCCGGTGCGCTCCGTGCGGCCCGCGAAGCGATTCGCGGCGCGGCGGCGGTCGAGGTCTCCCTGGACTCGCTGCGCGGTCCCGAGGACTGGCCGCTCGTGTACGGCGCGCCCGGGCTCTTCCACGTCGAGATCGGGGCGGGCCGCGACACGCTGCTCCTGGAACTCGGCCGGCAACTCCCCGACCGCCTGATGCTCGGGTTCGAGTACTCGCGCGACCGCGTGGAGCGCCTGTCGCGCAAGATCGAGCGCGCCGGCGTCGCGAACGTCAGGCTCGTGCGCAGCGAGGCGCTCCAGTGCATCGCGCGCTTTCTGCCCGCCGAGTCGGTCGAGTCCTTCTACGTCTTCTTTCCGGACCCCTGGCCCAAGAAGCGCCACGAGGACAAGCGCCTCGTGAGCGGCCCGTCGGTGCGGCTGCTCGCCTCGCGCCTGGTCCCCGGCGGACGGATCTTCCTCAAGACCGACGACCCGGCCTACAGCCGCCGGATGCTCGATGTGCTGGAGAAGGCGCCGTTCCTGCGCAACGAATACGGGCCGGGCAGCTTCGCCCCGTTCCAGGGCCCGCTCTCCCACGAAACGCTCTACGAACGCAAGTGGCGCGCGCAGGGCCGTTGCATCTACTCCCTCGTCTATGTCCGCACCAGCGCGCCCTGACGCCGCCGCCCGCGCCGAGGCCCTGCGCGCCGCGGCGCGCGCGTTCCCCGACACGCCCGGCGTCTACCTCATGCGCGATGCGGCCGGGAAGGTGCTCTACATCGGCAAGGCCCGCAGCCTCCGG
This sequence comes from Planctomycetes bacterium UBA4800, assembly GCA_002402755.1. Lineage (GTDB taxonomy): Bacteria > Planctomycetota > UBA8108 > UBA8890 > UBA8898 > UBA8898. The sequence continues at coordinate 3,555 of DHGK01000178.1, read as the reverse complement.
CGGCGCGTGTGCGGCTACTTCCGGGCGCTGCACGACACGCGCGCCCTGGTCCCGCTGCTGCTCGCCAGGGTCGCGGACGTCGCCTACCTCGTGACCGCGAGCGAGTCCGAGGCGCTGATCCTCGAGAACAATCTCATCAAGAAGTACCGCCCGCAGTACAACGTCCGCCTCAAGGACGACAAGACCTACCTCAGCCTCAAGGTCACGGTCGGGGAGGAATGGCCGCGCGTCATCCCCGTGCGCCGCACGAGCGACGACGGCGCGGTGTACTTCGGGCCCTTCGCATCGGCGGCCGCGGCCCGCGGGCTGCTCAGGATCATCAAGCGCGTGTTCACGCTCAGGACCTGCGCGCCGGGCTTCTTCCGCGGGCGCACGCGGCCGTGCATCCAGCACGAGATCGGCCGCTGCGCGGCGCCGTGCACGGGCCGCATCACGCGCGAGGAGTACCGGCGCCAGGTCGGCGAGGTGCTCCAGTTCCTGCGCGGGAGAACCGGCGGCGTGCTCGCGCGCCTCCGGCGCGAGATGACGGCGGCCGCGCGCGAGCTGCGGTACGAGCGCGCCGCGCTGCTGCGCGACCGCATCCAGGCGCTCGAGCGCGCGCGCGAGCGGCAGGCGGCCCAGGATCTCAACCTCGGCGACATGGATGTCTTCGGCGTATGCGCGGAGGGGCGGCGCGTCACGGTGCAGCCGCTCTTCGTGCGCGGGGGGCGCGCCCTGGACGCGGCGCCGTTCCATCTCCGGACCGCGCTGCCGCTCGCCGAGACGCTGCGCAGCTTCATCATGCAGTTCTACCTCGCCGGGCGCGACATCCCCCCCGAGATCGTCGTCCCCGTCATGCCCGACGACCGTCCCGCGCTGGAGGCCTTCCTGCGGGAGCGGCGCGGCGGCCGCGTGCGCTTCCTGCTCGGCACGCGCGCCGAGCGCCGCGGGCTCCGGGAACTCGCGTCGCGGAACGCGGAGGAAGCCGCGCACGGCGCTGCCCTGCGCGAGGAGCGCCGCGCCGAAGCCCTCGCGGAGCTCGCGCGCGCGCTGCGGCTGCCCGGCCCGCCCCGGCGCATCGAGTGCTTCGACATCTCGACGACCGGCGGCGCGCAGGCGACCGGATCCATGACGGTCATGCTCGACGGCGAGCCCGCGCCGAGCGAGTACCGCCGCTTCCGCATCAGGCACGCCGGCGGCATGGACGATTTCGCGATGCTCGCCGAGGCGCTCGCGCGCCGCCTTGCGGGCAACGAGCCCCTTCCCGACCTCATCGTGGTCGACGGCGGTCCGGGGCAGGTCGCGCGCGCCGCCGAGGCCATCGCCGCCGCGGGCCGCGGCGCGCTCCCGCTGGCGGGGATCGCCAAGGGCCGGCGCACGGAGGGCGCGCGCACCGAGGAGCGCATCTTCCTCCCGGGCTCGNNGAGGCCCATCGCGTCGCCATCGCGCACCACAGGAAGCTCAGGGGCGCGCACGCGCTGACCGGCGGGCTCCGGAACGTGCCCGGGCTCGGCCCGAAGCGCATCCGCGCGCTCTTCGAGCGCATCGGCGGCTTCAAGGAGATGCGCGCCCTCTCGGCCGAGGAGCTCGCGGCGCGGGCCGGAATCCCCGCGCGCGCGGCGGCGGCGCTGTACGAGTTCCTGCGGCAAGCGCGCGCGCACGGCGCGCCATAACTCGGGCGCCGCGAGGGCCGCAATTCAGAAGAAGCCGCGCATCGGCCGATATTCACGGCATGGAGACCGTGAGGGTACAGGAACCCGTGCTGCGCGAGGCGCCGGCGGCGCCGCGCCCCGAGCCCCCGCCGGCGGCGAGCCGGCCGCCGGCGCGGACCGCGTGGAGATACGCGGTCAGGATCATCCTCGTCGCGCTCATTGTGCTCGCCGCGGTCCTTCTCTTCCCCTCCGAGGCGCGCTGACGAGCGCCGGCGCGCAACGCGCCCCGCCTGTCAGAACCGCTCGCCGTGCTCGACCGAGATTCCCAGGGGCTCCTCGTCTCCGCCGGACGTCGTGCCGCTCTGGGCGGTGTAGCCGCCCGGGCTCTCCGTCGATCCGCCCGACGGGAATACCTGGACCGCGAGCCACGCGAGCGCCCCGAGCAGCACGGCCGCCGCCGCGGCCAGCGCACAGGTTCGGACGAGCCGGCCCGCGAAGACGCTCCGCGTGCGCGCGAGGAGCCGCCATTCCACCGCCGCCCATTCGCGGTCGGTCGGCATGGGGATCGGGTCGGCCCCAAGCAGGCGGTCCGTCTCGGCGAGCTCGCCGAGCACGGCCCGGCAGCCCTCGCAGGCGGCGAGATGCACGTCGAGGCGCTCCGCGGCCGGCCGCGGCAGCTCGCCGTCGAGGTACGCCCCGAGCAGGGGCTCAATGATGCTGCAGTCGTTCGTGTTCATCGGTCACCCAGCAGTTCCGCCAGACGTTTTCGCGCATAGAAAAGCCTCGACATCACCGTGCCGGTCGAGACGCCGGTGATTTCCGCGATCTCCTTGTACGACAGTTGCTCGACGCCGTGCAGGACCACGGCGGTCCTGTGCTTCTCGCTCAGCCGGCCGAGCGCCGCCGCGAGACGCTCGCGCAGCTCGGCCCGCTCGGCGCCGCGCGCGGGGTCCGGCGCACCCGCCGGCATCTGCACGGCCGCGTCGTCCAGCGGGGCGGCCGCGAGCCTCGTGCGCCGCCGCATGAAGTCGAGCGCGTGGTTCACGGTCACCCGGTACAGCCAGGTGAAGAAGCGCGAGCCTTGCCGGAAGCCGCCGAGGTGCTCGATCAGCTTCATGAACACCTCCTGCGTGATCTCCAGCGCGTCGTCGCGGTTGCTCGTGAGCCGGTACGCAATCCTGAAGACTCCCTCGCGGTGCCTCCGGAAGAGATCGCCGAGGGCTTCCTTCCTGCCGGCCAGGAACTGAAGCACCAGGCGCTCGTCCTCGCGGTCGCGGAGAAACGCGTCCTCGCGTGTCGCCGCGCCATCCGTTTGGACGTCCTGGCCGAGGTCGCTATTCAATCTCTCTCTCCTCCCGGGAGCCGGGAGGCATTGTAAGCCCTGGGAGCCTGTCGCAAAAGGTCTCTCCGGGTCGCACGCCGGTTGCAGCAGCGCTGAGGAATCAGGGACCCGGCGAGAGCCCAAGACGGGCACGTGGCCGGTTTTTCGGAACCGTTCACAGGGCATCGTGAACACGCGAATCTCCGCCTTCAGTACAACACATTCCGGCGTTCTTCGTGGTGCTCCTTCTGATTCACCACAGAGAAGGCAGAGGACACAGAGAACGGAACGTGAGACGTTACGCAACTCCATGTCAAGTGCGGGGGCTCTCTCCGTTTTCTTCTCTGTGCTCTCCGTGCCTCTGTGGTTTCTTTTCGGTCGGATGACACCTGCCTGTGCAACTGAACACGGCGGGAAAACCGTGAACGGTCACCGCGCTCTCGATCTCGTTCCCGGCCATGGCTGACCCGCTATCTCTCCGCGATCTCTGCGGTCTCTGCGAGAGGCCTTTCGTTCGGCGCCGCGCGCCGCGTGCCGGAGCCGGGCCCGGATTCTTCGCCCTGGTATATATTCGGTGAGCCCGTGCGTCGAAACGCGCAATGA
>DHGK01000058.1 GCA_002402755.1 Planctomycetes bacterium UBA4800 | reverse complement strand
TCGATGCCGTTGGCGCGGCACCACTCGCTGACCAGCCGGAGGGGATCGGTGCCCTGATCGATGAGGGCCCGGGCGATGTTCGTCTTCCCCTCCACGTTCAGCTCCTCCCCGACCTGCCTTGTCAGGATGCTCCCGATCGCGGTCCGGTGGGTGAAGTTGCTGAAGCCCGAGCTGATCGTGCAGTAAAAGACGGTATCGACCTGCGAACCGGCGAGCGGCGAGGTGCGCAGCGCGAGGAAGTTCGCCGGGGTCGGCTCCTTGTCCGCGGGGAAGTACAGGCAGTCGCAGCCATCGTTGTTCAGGATGATCCGGCGCTGCCGGTGGCGGAGCTCCCGGCGCTGTCGAGCGACGGCATCGTCGCCGTCCGCACGCGGCTCCGCGGCTTCCGCGGCACACGCGGCCAGGACGAAGAGCGCGGCTGCCGCGCCGTATCTCAACGTGAGGCGGGTTCTCATGGGGCGCCGTTCCTCCGGTTCGCGTCGACGGTTCAAGCCGGCATTCGCATGAGCTTGATGCTATGAGCCGCGCGCGCCTCGGTCAATCGGCATGCGGCCGCGCTCACGGCGTTTCGAGAGCCCCCGCGCCGGTCGTTTGACGGCGGGGGAGTCCCCGATTAGGATCGTGGATGATGAAGGGAGAAGAATGCGTCGAATCTGCATTGTCGCCGCCGTCTGTGTTCGCGTGATGGCCGGCCCCGCCGCGGCCGGCCCGGGAGAGTACCTCGAGAGGCCCGACGCCTGGTTCGCCGGGCGCGAGGCCAAGGAGATCGCCGCGAACATCCTCTCCCACCAATCCGAGCTCGGCGGGTGGCCGAAGAACGTGTCCACGACGGCCGGTCCGTACAAAGGCGATCGCAGGCAGCTCGTGCCGACCTACGACAACGGGGCGACCACCGACGAGCTGCGGTTCCTCGCCCGGATTCACCGCGTGACGAAGGGCGCCGCGTACCGAGCCGCGTTCGACCGCGGCCTCGATTACGTGCTCGATGGGCAGTATCCGAACGGAGGATGGCCGCAGCGCCGGCCGCCGGGCGGCGGCTACCACCGGCACATCACCTTCAACGACAATGCGATGGTCAGGCTCCTCCAGTTCCTCCGGGAGGTGGCGACGGGCGGCGGCTATACCTTCGTCGATGACGCGCGCCGGAAGAGCGCTGCGCGCGCGTTCGAGCTTGGCATCGCGTGCATCCTGAAGTGTCAGATCAAGGTCGGCGACAGGCTGACGGCGTGGTGCGCCCAGCACGACGAGATCGATTTCCGCCCGCGGCCGGGCCGCAGCTACGAGCTCGCCTCCCTGAGCGGGTCCGAGTCGGTCGGCATCACGCGGCTGCTGATGAGCCTGGAGGACCCGCCGCCGGAGGTAGTGCGGGCGGTCGAGGCGGCGGTCGCGTGGTTCGAGACGGCAAGGCTGACGGGCATCCGCGTGGTCTCGGTGAAGGATGAGAAGGGGCCGAAGGGCCGGAACAAGGTGGTGAGGACGGACCCGGCCGCCCCGCCGCTGTGGGCCAGATTCTACGCGATCGAGACCGGCGCGCCGATGTTTGTTGATCGGGATGGCGTGCCGAAGTCGAGCCTGGCCGACATCGGGTACGAGCGGCGGAACGGGTACGCATGGTACGGGACCTGGCCGCAGAAACTCCTGGAGGTCGAGTACCCGGCGTGGAGGAAGCGTGTCGCCGCACGACACGATCTTGCCCCCCGCCGCCGGCGGTGGTAGGTTGGAAAGCCGGCGGCGATCGGGGAGCTCGTCGCTCCGCGTCGCTCTGCCGCCGGCCGTCGCGTTCGACAGGAGCATCCAATGAGTCCGCGCCAGTCGTTCCAGCTCGCGTGCAGAATCGTGGGGCTCGTCCTTCTCTGCCAGGGGATCATCGCGGCGCTCGGCGCGGTCGCGCTCTTCTTCCACGACCCCGATGCCGCACGGATGCTACCGGCCGGCGTCGCGAAGACGTTGCCTCCCGAATACGTCGGCGACCTGCGAGCGGCCGCTTCCTACGTCTGGAAGCACGCGATGGAGCAGCTTCTGCTCACCGGCATCATTCCCATGGTTCTCGGGGGGTATCTGCTGCGGGCGGAGAACATCGTCGTTCGCCTCTGCTATCCGAAGGCCGACGCGCAGCGCCCGGATCCCCGAGAGACCGGCGGCGAACCGGGCGGCGATGCCGTTCAAAGCGCGCCTCCGGGCCGAGACACGGCGACCGATGAGAGCAGGTACGCGCCGCCCGGGTACGGTGCGCGCGCAGGTACCGCATGAAGCGTTGTCCGCGTTGCCGTATCGACCTCGTCATGACCGAGTACGAGGGTTTCCGCGTCGCGCACTGCGCGCAGTGCCGGGGGTACCTCCTGGANNTCAAGCGGACGAATCGGAAGACGACCGAGGAGCTGAAGGCCGAGACGCTCGCGGAGTACAAGGGCGATTGCAGCGATCGGGCCAAGTGTCCGGTGTGCGCGCTCCCGATGGACAGGACCTCGCTCGGGTTGCCCGGCGTCGCGATGTGTGCGGATGTCTGCCGGCGGTGCGGTCTCATGTGGCTCGACGGCGGCGAGCTCGCGCTCGCGCAGCTCGCCTATCAGGCGACGCCGCGCTGCGTCGAGGCCGAGGAGCTCAAGCGCCGCATGCGGGAGCTCGAGAGCTCTCCCGAGAGGAAGGCTGCGTTCGAGGCGAACCTGGCCGGCCTGCCGCCCCCGGAAGACGGGTACGCGCTTGCGGGGGACACGGTGCTGGAGGTCCTGACCCGTGTGCTCGGGGGGAGATTCCGCACGTGAAGGAAGCGGCACGCGGCTCTCGGTCGCCGCGTGCGATGCCCCCGGATTCCCTGTGCCATCCCGCCGTCACCTCCTTGTCCGAGGCGCCGTCCGTATCCGCCCGTGGGTTTTCCACGATCGTGGACTTTTCCACGACTGTGGAATATTCCACGACCGTGGAATCCGGCGGG
>DHGK01000181.1 GCA_002402755.1 Planctomycetes bacterium UBA4800 | reverse complement strand
GCGTTCATTGCACGTTTCGACGCACAGGTTCACCGAATATGTACTGGCAATCGACGTTATCGGCCCGAGCCGAGGCGCTGCGTTCTTCCGCGGTGCGAGCCGATATAGCATCAGCGCCGGAGAGCGTCGATGCGGACCCAAGGAGGAGCCTTATGTCCAGGCATTGCAGGTTCATGAGGATTGCGGGCGGAGCGTGTGCGCTCGCGCTGGCGGCGGGATGCGTGACCGAGGAGACGACGCGGAGCAACGCGTTCGTGCTGGCGGGCCAGGAGGAGAAGAATCCGGACGGCACCACCACGGCCAAGAGCCGCATCCGCATGCTGGAGAAGAAGGTCGAGTCCATGCCCGAGCGCGTCGATCTGCAGATGCGGCTCGCGCGGGCGTACCACGACGACAAGCAGTTCGAGGCGGCCATCGCGACGCTCACGCGTGCGATCGAGAAGGAGCCGCGCAACAGCCAGATTCACTTCCTCCTGGGGGAGTACTACGTCGAGCTGAACCGCATGTCCGAGGCCGAGGCGTCGTTCCGGAGCGCGGCCGAGAGCTCCCGCAAGGGGTTCACCGGCCCGTCGCTCGCGCTCGGGTACACGCTGGCGATGCAGGAGAAGTACTCCGAGGCCATCGCCGAGTTCGAGAAGGTGATCGCGATCGATTCCGCGCAGCCGACGGCGCTGTACTACCTCGCGTGCTGCCACGATTCCCTGGGCGCGCGCGCCAAGGCCGTCGAGTACTTCACGCGCTGTGCCGATGTGAAGAGCCCGCACCAGGAGAAGGCCGTGCAGGAGCTCAGGCGCTTGCAACTGCTCGAGCGCACCGGCGGCGCGGCGCACGCCGGCCGCTGAGCCCCCCGCCCGCCGCGCTTTACAGGGCCCGGCGCGCGTGTCAAGATACGCGTGAGCCGGCGGCCCCGCGCGCGGATGCCGCGCGGCGGACGGGAGGCAGACCGATGCACGTCCTCACGGTTTCGACGGCCGCACGCAACCAGTTCGTCGACATCACGCGCGAGGTGGCCGATGCCGTGCGCGCGCACGGCCTGCGCGACGGCGCGTGCCTCGTCTACGTGCCGCACACGACGTGCGGCCTGACGATCAACGAGAACGCCGATCCGGACGTCCCGGCCGACGTGCTCGCGCACCTGAGCGCCGTGATCCCGCGGCGCGCCGAGTTCCGGCACGGGGAGGGCAACTCCGACGCCCACATCAAATCGAGCCTCACGGGGTGCTCGGCGCTCGTCCCCGTCCGCGACGGCGCGCTCGCCCTCGGCACGTGGCAGGCGATCTTCCTGTGCGAGTTCGACGGGCCGCGCACGCGCCGCGTGCAGATCCAGTGCCTGGCGGAGCCGGAAGGGCGCGGCGCGTGATCGCGGTCATCCTCATGCCCCTCGTGCGCGGAATGGAGTCCGCGCCCGGCGACGATGCGGTGACGGAGATCCTGCGCGGGCTTTCGGCCCCCTGGGGGATTGCGGTCGCGCTGGGCGCCGCCGCGATCTGCGCGGGCTTCGGCTGGATGGTGTATACGGTCCTGCGCGTGTTCGTGCCGTCCCGGCCGCTGCCCGAACCGACGAACACGACGATCGAGAGCGTGGGCGCCGTCTTCATCTTCATCGCCGCCGGGCAGGCCATCGGGGGCCTCCTGCGGGTGCTCGGGTGGGATGACATTCTGGTGCGGCTGGCCGGCACGATCCTGGTCAACATCGGCTGCCTGGGCGCGCTCGCGGCGTTCCGGCGCGACCGCGCCGGCGGGAGCCCGTTCCCCTGGTGGGATCTGCGGCCGCACGCGGGGCTCGGCCGGGCGCTCGCCGCGATGCCGCTCGTCTTCGTCGCCTTCATGCCGATCCACTTCGCGGCGGCGATCGCATGGCGATGCGCGCTGCATGCGGCCGGGCGGCCGCTCGATGTGCAGGAAGTGCTGCTCGCGCCGCTCGGCCGGGGGCCGCTGGTCATCGGCGCGTTTGCGATGCTCGCCGCGGGGGTGGTTCCTGTCCTGGAGGAGGCGATCTTCCGGGGAGCGCTGTATCGCTCGCTGCGGGAGAGCATGGGACGGTGGGGGGCGGCGCTCGTCGCATCCCTCGTGTTCGCCCTGCTGCACTTCAACGAGGGATCGCTCGCGCCGCTCTTCCTCCTCTCGATCCTCTTCGTGATCGTCTACGAGTGGAGCGGCTCCCTGTGGGCGTGCGTTGCCTTGCACGCGTGCTTCAACGCCGTCAACTTCACGCTGGCGTGAGCGCGGGGGCGAGGGGGAACAGGCAGCCGTTCAGGCGCGTACGACCGCGGGTGCGATGTCCTGCGAGCGGTGACGTCTTCCTTCGCGCGGCTGCCCCCACATCTGGGGATGAAGGAAGGACGATGCCACAAAGACACGAAGACACCAAGGACCGGCGGTGAATCATCGCGCTCGGGATGTCCCGTGAAGGAGCACGGGGAACAAAAAGAGGCCGCCGGAGAAAAAACGCAACGCCGCAAACATTCTCGGGGACCTCTTTACACGAAGTCCTTCACTTTTCTCCGGCGACCGTACGCTAGGTGTAGGTGTTGTGTGTTCGTCGTCAAGAGTGCGAACGCACCGGTTGTTGTTCCGTACTCCTTTCCGGCAGCGCCGCGACGCCGCCGCGTGCGGCCGGGGCGTCGCCCGGCAGCGAGACCTGATGCGTCGTCTCCACGTAACGGCAGTACCTGGCCGCTATCTGGGAAGATGCGCAGAAGACCGTGGCGCTGAAGATCGCCACGAAGACCCAGAAACAGCGCCGCGACGAAAGCAAGACATTCTCGGGATCCGGCGTCCGCATTGCAGGTCGATCCTCTTCGGTGCCCTGTCCTTGCCGCGATCGCGCGTCCGCGGCGCCCCCCGCGCGGGGCCCGTTCCTTGTCGCCGGCGCGGGGTCCGTTCTCTCGTGCCCGTGCCAAGTAGTTTACGAAGCATAAACTACTTTCGCGCCTGGAGAAATCAAGAGATTTCCGGGTTTGTTCTGTGAGTTTTCGCCGGTTTTTTTTCGGATCCCAATTTGACGCGGGCCGGAGCAGGCGCCGCCACTACATATCGACGGGCGGTCCGGAACGGCCGGGGAACGGGCCGGAACGGAGGAGATCGGCACGGCATTTGCATCCGCGGGACGTCCGGTGCGGCGGCGCTGTCACCCGCGCCGGGCCGGCAGGCACACCTGCGCCCTGAGGCCGCGCTCCGGCCGGTTCTCGATGGCGAGGCGCGCGCCGTTCCGCCGCGCGAGCCCCAGCGCGATCGTCAGGCCCAGGCCCCGGTGCCCCGGCTTGGTCGTGTGGAAGGCCGCGAACGGGCGCCACGGGTCGCCGGCGATGCCCGGGCCCTCGGCGATGCCCGGGCCCTCGTCGAGAACCTCGATCTCGACGAACGCCGTGCCCTCGGTGTCGTGCGGGAGCCTGCGGTTGCGCGCGGCGATGAACACGCGGGCGTTCTCGGCGCTCTCGATCGCGTTCGCGATCAGAGCGGACATGATCTCTCGCACGTCCTCGGGATCGGCAAGAACGCGCCAGAGCGCGGCGGGCACGGGAATCGCCGCCGTCACGCGGCGCGCCGTCTCGGGCGGCATCCCGCGCAGCAGCTCGGCCAGCACGTCCGGAAGCGCGACGGCCGTCTTCTGCGCGGGGGCGCGCGCCGCGGCGGCGAGCGTCTCGGCCTGGGCCGCGAGCTCCGGGGGCGGCGCGGGCAGGGCATCGTCGCGTTCGGGGACCAGCGTCCACGCGCGCACGCCCCCGGCAACGAACGCATCGGCGCGCCACCTGCGGTCGTCGATGCTGAAGACGCTGCTGGAACCCGGCGCCGTGAGCGCGAGCTTCCGCCCGCAGGCGCTGTCCCGAAGGCGCAGCCCGGGCCGCAGCCCCGGCAGCGCGGCGCCCTCCACGGCCGCGATGCGGGCGCGCGCGCCCGCGGCCACGATGGTGCGGCCCGTTTCCCCGGCGACGCGGCGCAGGAGCGCCTGCGCGCGGCGCGCGCGCGCGCGCCACCTGAAGGCCGCCACGTGGACGGCGGCGAGGAACGCCAGCGCCAGGCCGACGCCCGCGAGCACCGCGATCCTCCGGTACCAGGGGAGCGCCACCTGGAACTCGATCCTGACCGGCACGGGCGCCTGGTTGCCGTCCAGGTCGCGCGCGTGGACGAGCAGCGTGTGGCGCCCGTGGGGGAGCGAATCGGCGACGAACGTCTGCTCGCGGTGCATGCGCGTCCACGCGACCTGGTCGCGCGTGAGCAGCGTGAGCGTGTAGAGGAGATCCTCCCTGTTGGTCTGGTCGAAGCGGTCGCGGGCGTCCCACGAGAGCCGGATCGGCTGGCCGTGGGGGAAGACGCGGACGTTCGCGGCGGGGAACACGGCCGGCGGGTCGTTGTCCTCGCGCCGGAACAGGAACGCGCCGCTCGCCAGCGTTCCGACGAGGACCCCGCGCTCCCTCGGCACGATGGCAAGCGGCCAGACGTTGCTCATGAGCGGATTCTCGGCGATCTCGTAGTTGTAGAACGCGGCGCCGTCGAAGCGGGTGATGCCGCTCTGCGTGCCGAACCAGACATCGTTGAGCGGCGAGCCCGCGACGGACCAGACGCTCTCGTTGGCCATGCCGTCATCGATCCCGTGGCGGGTCCACTTCCCGGTGCGCTCGTCGAACCGGCTGGCGCCGCCGCCGATCTGGTGGGCGGCCCAGATCGTGCCGTCGTTGCCCTCGCCGATGTCCCAGACGCGGTCGGCCGCCAGGCCGTCCTCGCGGGTGAAATGCCGGAACATGCGGCTCGTGAAGTTGCTGATGCGGCTCAGGCCCCGGTCGGTGCCGAACCAGACCGCGCCGCCGGCGCTCACGTGGACGGCGTACACCACATCGCCGGCCAGGCCCGCGTCCCTGTCGAAGTGGGTCAGGCTCCTGCCGTCGTTCGCCCACGCGCCGGCGCGATGGCGCTCGGCCGCGATGAGCCAGAGCCGCCGCTCGCGGTCGGCGGTGATGCGATGCAGCGTCACGCCCTCGTACGGCGGCGGCAGGCGGTAGTGGCTCCAGCGGCCGTCGTCCAGGACCCACGCGCCCGGAAACGCCTCGGGGCTTCCCGTCCAGATCGCGCCGCCGGCGTCCTCGGCGAGCGCGGAGATCCGGCGGAGCGGATGGGAGGGCGTCTCGGTGAAGGTCTCCGCGCTGCCGCCCGTGATGCGCGAGAGCCGCTGCTCGGTGCCCACCCACGTCGTGCCGTCCCTGGCGACGAGCAGGCTGAGCACGTGTTCGTTGCCGGGCCCGAAGGCGTCGATGGGCAGCGGCTGCCAGCGGTCGCCGCGCGCATCGAAGCGCGCGATGCCCACGGCGCTCAGGCACAGCCACAGGGCGCCGCGGTCATCGACGATGCTCGCCGCGGTGACGGCCGATCCCGGCCAGATGCTCGGGAACCGCGCCCATCGCCCGTCGATGTCGCCGCGGTACAGGCCGCCCTCGGTCGTCGAGGCGTACACGATGCCGTCCGGGTATCCCGTGAGCGAGAGCACCGCGGCGGCCGGCGCGCCCGCGGCGGGGGCCTGCCAGCGGCCGTTCCGGCGCTCGACGAGCGTCCACCCGCCGTCCGTGTGCTGGAAGCTCGCCCAGAGCTTGAGCCCGCCCGTCACGAAGAGCCCGCGGCACGCCGCGCCGTCCAGGCCGAGCGCGGCCAGTTCCGGATCGGGCCGCCACGAGTAGCCCTCCTGGCGCAGGAGCCCCTTGTCCGTGCCCACCCAGATGGTCTGATCGCCGTCGACCGCCATGCACGTGATCGCGTCGGCGGGCACCGCCTCGACGGCCTGGAGCCGGTGGACGCGCGCGCCCTCGAGGCGGTGCAGGCTGCCCGCCGCCATGAAGTAGATCTGGCGCTCATCGCTTGCGGCCAGGAAGAGCCCCCCGGCGCTCAGCACGCGCTGGAAGCTCGCGCCGAGCCGGCCGGCCCAGATCCCCCGCGCCGTGGCGGCCAGAATCGTGCCGTCGCGGCTCTCGGTGATGACGCGGATCGGGTCTTCGGGCCCGGCCTGGCCGGCGAAGGGAAGCTCGTCCCAGCGGTAGCCGTCGTACCGGAAGATGCGGTTGCCGCTCGCGGCGTAGTACAGGCCGTTCCGGGCCTGGAAGATCGCGGCGAAGTTGCGCTCGGGCAGGCCGTTCTGGGGCGTGAAGACGCGCCAGCGCCATTTCTCCAGGAGCCGCTCACTGGCGGGGGCGTCCCGGCACAACCCGAGGATCAGAAGCGCGGCGAGCGCCGTTCTACGCATGGCACCACGACACGGGGTTCACGGTGCGTCACCGTGCCTCCGGGCACGGACGCTACGCGTGATCGTAGCCGCAGCCGGGTCCGAAGGAAAGAGCGGGCCGCCGCGGCGGAGCGCACTCGTCCACTTGACCGGTCGTGCCCCCGTCCCGCACAATCGTCCCGCGGGAGGGCGTGCATGCCTGAAGAGCACGGCGACACCGGAGCGCTGGCCGCGACCCTGCGGGCGTTCGTCCGCGGGGAGCTGCGCCTGCCGGCCGAGAAGCTCAAGGAAAACCTGATGCGCACCGTGTGGAAGGTCGCGACGCCGACCCACGGATCGGTGCTGGTCAAGCACTACCGCTACGTGCGCGCGTTCGACCGCGCGCGGTACCTCGTCCTTCCGGACAAGGCGCGCAGCGAGTGCCGCAATCTGACGCGCCTCGGCGCGCGCGGCGCGCCGGTGCCGCGCGGCTACCTGTGGGAGCGATGGGGGCGGCGCGAGGCGATGTTCGCGGGCGAGTTCCTGGAGGGCGCCGAGCCGTGGCCGGCGGCGCCGTCGGAGGCGCTCGTCCGGAAGCTGGCCGCCGCGGTCCGCACGCTGCACGATGCGCGGTTCTCCCACGGCGATCTGCACCTCGGCAACGTTCTGGTCAGGGGCGGCGACGTGTATCTCATCGACTTTCACGGCGGGCGCTTCCTGCCGTACGTTCCGCGCCGGGTCGAGACGGTCCTCCTCGGCATGCTGGCCGCGTCGCTGCAAGGGCGCGGCCAGGGCGGGCTCGTCGAGCCGCTGCTCGCCGCCTATGCGGGGCGCGAGGATCCCGCGCTCCTGGAGCGCGTGCGCGCGGCGGCGGCGCGCCACGGCGTCCGGCGCCGCGCGAGCAGGCGCAGGCGATGCCTGATCGATTCGACCCGGTATGCCGTGGAGCGCCGCGGCGCGCTGCGCGTGTACCGCCTGCGCGCCGTCCCCTGGGAGACGATCGAGGCGCTGCTCGGCGCGCCCGCGCAGGGACGGCGCGGCGGCGCCGATGTCATCGAGCACGAGGGGCGGCGCTTCCTGCGCGCGAGCGCGGCGTACGATCCGGCGGGCGGCGCGCGGGCGCGGCTCGCCGGCGGCAGGCTTCTGCGCGCGTGGTGCGCGCTCCACGCCCTCGGCCTGCTCGGAATCGATGTTGCGGCGGGGATCGCCTGCGTCGAGCGCCGCGCGTTCGGCCTGGTGCGCGGAGAAACGCTGATCGCGGCGCCGGGCGCGGCCGCGTTCCCGGATGCGCGCGGGCTCCCGGGCGCATCGGGAATCCTCGGCCTGGCCGAGCTGCGGGAACTCCTGGAGGGCGCCCCTCCCGCTCACGGCCAGCAGGTGAGCTGATCCTCGGTCGTGTCCGGCCCCGCGTCCGGGAAGGGCGGACGGGGCGGCGGGCCGTCCGCGAACAGCCACGCGAGCAGGTAGATCGGGTCGTTGATGAGAATCCTGCCGTCGTCATCGACATCGGCCGCATCGAGGCACGGCGGCGGCGCGGCGGCGGCGAACTGGTACGCGAGCGAGGCGATCGCGTCGGCGATGTCGAGCTTTCCGGAGCGGTTCGCGTCGCCGCGCATGAAGGTCGATTCGGGAGGCGGCGCGAAGATGGCAACCGCCGCGTGCGGCCCCGATTCTTCCCCGAGCGCGGCGCGCACGACGTACACGTTGCGCGTCTTGACGACCGGAAGCTCGTCCGTGAACGCCCGCGCATCGGGGCCGAGCGCGGCGATCTGGACGCCGCCGCGCAGGACGAGAATACGATCGGCCGCGCCGTCGACGCGCCATGTCAGGACCGGCATGCGGTCCTGGAGGCGCGCCGAGAGATCGCGCACGGCCGGGCCCGCGGCGAAGGCCTTGCCCGTGATGAGGGACGGCATGCCCGCGTGGAACCCGAAGGCGTGGAGCGTCCGGCCCTCGGCGAGCACGGCCTTGATGCTGCTCAGCTCCAGGCCGTCGAGCGGGATCTCGTACCCCGTGAGGTCGCCGTCGAGCGTCGCCTCGACCATGTGCGTGAGGCGCGCGGCGCCGGGCCGGCTCGTGCTCAGGAGGAACGTGCCGCGCTCGGGGCAGAAGGCGGTCGCGAGGCCGTAGACGAACTGCTCCCGCGGCGGGGCCGGATGGGGAAAGTGCCCGATGATGCCGCCCTCGGCATCGATGTGCCAGAGGATCTCCGCGTTGCGCTCCAGGAACCAGAAGCCGCCGGCGCGGTCCCAGTGCATGCTCGCCGGGAAGAGGACGAAGGGCTCGCGCGGCAGGATCGGCAGCGCGAACGTGAGCGGGCCCGCGATGATCGCGCCCGCGGCGTCCTGGTGGGTCAGAAGGAGCGGGGGCTGCTCGCCGATGTCGGCGGGCGTGCGCCAGCCGATCGTCGTCACGCGCCGTCCGGACGGGTGCGGACTGACGGCGACGGCGCCGACCTGCCAGGCGCCGTCGTACGGCGCGGGAAACTCGGCGAGGAATGCGCCCTCGCCGTCGAGGCGGAAGATCGTGCGGCGCTCCTCGTAGGCGTTGCTCGTCACGAAGAACGAACCGTCGGTCGGATCGCGCGCCGCGCAGTCCAGGCCCCGCGGCGGGAAGAGCACGCGATGCCGAACCGCGGCGCCCGGCCCGGCGCGGACCCGGCATGCGAGCGGCCAGAGCGGCGCCGACTGCGCGTGCGCCGTGATCGTGTAGGCCTGCATGCCGGCGGGAACGCCGCGGTCGGTGAACGACGCGGCGTCGCCGGGCAGCGTTGCGATGACCGCGGCATTGCGGGCGACCTCCAGGCGGTCGTACGGCCCGTTGTTGCGAAAGGCGATGGCGACGTCGTCCGCCGCTTCCGCGACCGTCCAGGCGAGGTCGGTCGGGGGGAGCGGCGACTCGGGCGCAGCTTCGATCTCGTAGACGACGCCCTCGTATTCGTAGGCCTCCAGGCCCACGAGCCGTGTCCCGAGCCGGAGGAGCGAGAACTCCCCGGGCGTCGTCGAGAGCGCGACGCCGGCGAGCGGAACCTCCCAGCCCGTCGGCGCGCCGTCCGCCAGCGACACCCGCAGGATGCGGCGCGTCCAGCCGTCCCACGCGCTTCCGCCCGCAAGGTCGAGCTGTCCGGCGACCGGCGCGAGCGCCATGCCGCAGGCCCACGGGGCGAATCGCGAGCCCTCGGGCGGCACCTCGCGAAACCAGTCCGGGTGCCTGAAGGTGCGCAGGATCTCGCCCGTGCGCGCGATCTCGTGGATCAGGGCCTGGTACTCCTCGACGAAGAGCAGGCTGCCCTCGCCGCCGTTGCCGGCGGGATTGAAGACGAGCTGGCCCGGGTAGCGCGGGTCGTCGGGGTCGTCTCGGAGCGCGAGCGGCGCGGCGTCCGCGACCGGAGCGAAGCCGGCATCGAAGGCGTGGAGCGTGAGGTGCCGGACGTCGATCGCGTACGTGAGGCCGCCTTCCCGGTCGCACGCGATGCGGAGCGGCCAGACGGCCTTGTCGTCGGGGGACTCGATCGCGAGCGCGACGGCCCGGATCTCGAACCACGACTCCGGATCGAGGCAGCGCACGAGCGAGAGCGCGGGATCGGTGAGCCAGACGAGGCCGTCCAGGCCGAGCGTGAAGTCGCCGGGCGAGGACGCGGCGAGCTCGACGCGCGCGAGCACGCGTCCCGGCCCCGCCACCGCCTTGCAGCCCGGCGCGCCGGTCGCGAGCGCGCCGCGGATGCCCCGCACCGTGTAGGCGTACTCGCCGGGCGCGAGGCGCTCGTCCAGGAAGTCAGCCGCATCGCCCGGGAGCGCCGCGTGCTGCGCGCCGTTGCGGGAGATGATGACCTCGTCGTACGGCTCGGCGTTGCGCCACGCGAGCCGGACGCCGCCGCCGGCGTCGTTCGCGCACGCCAGGTCGAACGGCGCGTAGAGCGGCAGCGGGTCGGTCCTGAAGACGTAGACCGAGTGCTGCGTGTCGACGACCGAGAAGAAGACATCGATCTCGGCCCCGGTCGCGGGGTCGCGGTCGCGGCCGCGCACGAATCCCGCGGCCTGTCCGGAGAGGCCCTCGAGGGGGATGTAACGGCCGTCGTAGCGCGCCTCCATCGCCGCCGTGAGCGCGACCTGCCGTATGACGTAGGTTCCGTCCTGGGAGCCGGTGAACTCGACGCCGGCCAGCTCGCCGCGCTCGTCGTACACGGGCGCAAGCCCGCCGCCTCCGACGCCGGCGCCGCGCCCCGGGTAGCCGTCGGGGTCGTCGATGTGGACGAACGAGAAGACGCGGACGCCGTTCAGCGCGTACCCGTAGATCTTGGCGCCGACCGACTCGAAGACGAGGAGCAGCGGATCGAGCGACGGCGTCGCGCGCACGCAGGCGAGCGCACGGGGGATCGGGCTCCCGCGCACGTTGACGACGGGGTCCAGGTCGAGCCGGAACCAGAGGCCCGTCGGCGTTCCCAGCCGGTCGAGCTCGACGACCTCGGCCGTGAGCGGGTTGACCAGGAACAGCGTGCCGCGCTCGCCGTCGCAGGCGATGCCGGTGAGCGGCGTCGACTCGAAGAAGGGGCTCGGGATCGTTCCCAGAAGCCTCCAGCCGGCGTCGTAGTGGTAGATCTCCGGGCTCAGGAAGGACGTGATCCAGTACGAGCCGTCGCTCGGGTCGACCGCGATGTCCTCGGGGGCGAACTGGGGCAGCGGAATCGTGCGGACGAGGCGCTCCGCGTCCGCGCGGAGCGGCGCGGCGAGGAGCGCCAGCGCGACGGCCGCCGCGCCGGCGGCGCGGCGCATGCCGGCGGCGGACAGAAGAATGCGGCTCACGGGCGGCGTCTCCATGGCACTCGGCCCATCCCTGTTTCCATCCTATGGGTCGCGCCGCGCCGCCACAAGCATCGACTCCGGGCTTGCGCCGATGCGGCCGATACCACAGAATCGGGACCCGCACGGGCCGCGGCGCGCACGCCGCCGCCCCAGGAGAACGTATGCCCGGTGACTTTCTTGCCGCGCTCGGGGAGCGGGTGCTCGTCTGCGACGGAGGCATGGGCACGAGCCTCTACGCGCGCGGCGTCCAGATCAACGCCTGCTTCGACGAGCTGAATCTCTCCCAACCGCACCTCGTGCGGGAGGTGCATCGCGGCTTCCTGAGCGCCGGGGCCGATGTCCTCGAGACCAACACGTACCTGTGCAACCGCTTCAAGCTCGGGCCGCACGGCCTGGACGGGCGGGTGCGCGAGATCATCCTGGCGGGCGTGCGCCTTGCGCGCGATGAGTCGCGCGGGTCGGCCTGGGTCGCCGGCGCGGTCGGGCCGCTCGGCGCGGCCCTCGAGCCCTACGGCCGCCTGGCCGCGGCGGCGGCGCGCGAGGCGTTCCGCGAGAGCATCGACGCCATGATCGAGGGCGGGGTCGACCTCCTGGTCCTGGAGACGTTCGGACACGTCGAGGAGCTGCTCGTCGCCGTCGCGGCGGCGCGGGAGGCGCGCGCGGCCGCCGGCCTGTCCCTGCCGATCGTCGCCCAGCTCGCGTGCGACCGGGACGGCATGACGCTCGGAAAGACGCCGGTCGGCTGCGCGGCGGCGATGCTCCGGGACGCCGGCGCGGACGTCGTGGGCGCCAACTGCGGGGTCGGGCCGCGGCCGATGCTGCGGTGCATCCAGGAGATGGCCGTTGCGGTGCGGGCGCCGCTCTCCGCGCAGCCCAACGCGGGACTGCCCGAGGAGGTCGACGGCCGCCTGATGTACGTGAGCACGCCGGAGTACTTCGTGACCTACGCCAAGCGCCTGATCCGGAGCGGCGTGCGCCTGATCGGCGGGTGCTGCGGGACGGGCCCCGCGCACATCAAGGCGCTGGCGCAGACCGTCCGGGCGCTGAATCCCGGCCGCGTGGCGGTTGCGGCGGCGGCCGTGCGCGGCGCGATGCCCGAGATCCGGGTGCTCCCCGCCGCCGAGAAGTCGAATCTGGCGGCCAAGCTCGCGCGGGGCAGGTTCGTGACCAGCGTCGAGCTCCTGCCGCCGCGCGGCAACAACCCCGAGAAGGTGCGGGCCGCGGCGGCGCTGCTCCGGAGCGCCGGCGTGGACGCCGTCAACATTCCCGACGGGCCGCGCGCGAGCGCGCGCATGAGCCCGATGTGCCTGGCATCGATCCTGCAGCGGGAAGCCGGCATCGAGACGGTGCTGCACTACACTTGCCGCGACCGCAACCTCCTGGGAATGCAGAGCGATCTCCTGGGCGCGCAGGCCCTGGGGCTGCGCAACATCCTGGCCGTGACCGGCGACCCGCCCAAGCTCGGCAACTACCCGGACGCGACGGCCGTGTACGATGTCGATTCGATCGGCCTCGTGCGGCTGATCGCGAACCTGAACCGGGGCCTCGATGTCGCCGGGAACCCTCTCGGCGAGCCTTGCGGCCTGCACATCGGCGTCGGCGCCAATCCCGGCGCGCTCAACCTCGAGGAGGAGGTCCGCAGGTTCAAGCGGAAGGTCGACGACGGCGCCGAGTTCTTCCTGACCCAGCCCGTGTTCGATCGGGGGGTGCTCGAGCGCTTCCTGGCGAAGACCGCGCCGCATCGCATTCCCATGCTGATCGGAATCCTGCCGATCGCGAGCGCCCGCGTGGCGGAGTTCCTGCACAACGAGGTGCCCGGCATGCAGCTTCCGGATCGGATCCGGAAGGCCATGCACGACGCCGACGCGCGCGGGTACGCGGCCGAGGCGGGCATCGAGATCGCGCGGGAGGCGCTCCTCGGGATGCGCGATCTGGCGCAGGGCGCCTACGTCATGTCGCCCGCGGGCGGCGCGAAGGCATCGCTCGCCGTGCTGCGGGCGCTGCCCGAGCTCGGGCCGCCTTCGCCGTAGGTCTCGGCGGCCCGGTCCGCGGCGGCCTTCTCGTCGCGGCGGATGCCGCGGAGGGTGCGCCTGAGCTGCGCGAAGCGGTTGATCTGCTCCAGGGACAGCAGGCCCACGATCGCGCCGCCGTCGATGACGGGGATCGTCCTGCGGTCGCTGCGCGCCAGGAGGACGTAGAGCTCCTCCAGCGGCGCGCCGGGCTCCGTGGACGTGAAGCGGGTGCTGACGAACTCGGCGATGGGCGTCGATGGGTCGTGGCGCTCCAGGCCCTGCAGCATCGCATCGTGGCGCGCCATGCCCAGGAGCGCGCCGCCGGCGACGACGGGGAAATCGTCCTGGTTGCAGCTCACGACCTTGAGGACCGCGTTCCGGAGCGTCTCGTCGGGCGAGAGGACGGCGAAGGTGCGGCGCATGGCGTGCGCCGCCACGGCCCCCTCGAGCGCCGCGCGGATGCGCGTCAGGCGCCCTTCCTCGCCCGCGCCGAAGAGGATGAAGAACCCGACGAGCAGGAGCCCGAGGTGGTTCGCGAAGAAGCTGAAGACGATGAAGCCGAAGGCCAGCGTCTGGCCGACTCTGACGGCCCAGATCGTGCCTCGCTCCCAGCCGAAGGCCAGGCTGAGGATGCCGCGGAACACGCGGCCGCCGTCCATGGGAAAGGCCGGGATCAGGTTGAAGGCCACCAGGATCGCGTTGATCAGGAAGAGCGAGCTCAGGCACGTGCCGAGCGTGATGTCGGCGAAGTCAAGGGTGATCTCGGCCTGGACGGCGAGGCCGGCCGCGAAGAACAGCGCCGCCAGGACCGCGCTCACGAAGGGCCCCGCGAGCGCGATGAGGATCTCCTTGTAGGGCTCGCGCGGGATCTGTTCCAGGAGCGCGACGCCGCCGATGGGGAGGAGCACGATGCTGCGCGTGCGCGTCCCGAAGAAGCGCGCGACGAGGCTGTGGCCGATCTCGTGGGCCAGAACGCAGGCGAACAGGATGCAGGTCAGCGCGACCGCCACGAGCCCCGCGGCGTGGGACTTGCCGTTGTGGGCGAACTCGTAGTAGACGTAGGCCAGGAGGAAGAAGAAGGTGAAGTGCACCTTGATGGGGATCCCGAACAGGCGGCCGAGCGGGAGGGACCAGCGCACCGTCTACGCCCTTCCCCGCGCGCCGCTGCGCGAACGCTTCGTCCGCCGGATCCGTCCGCCGTGTGCCTGCATGGGCGTGCTCCCGAGCCGTGCCGCCGGGTTCCTGCGCCGGCCGCCGTCCGGGACAAGCGCCCGCGGCCCGCGCCGACCGTATTGTATCGTGTGGCCGGGGCGATGTCCCGCATCGCGGCGCGCCGTCCGGCTCGATCGCGCTCCGCGCGCGCCGCGGCGGCATGTTTCCGGAACGTCCGGCCACTTCGTCCCGCGCGGCTTCTCGGCTACAATCAGCGCCATGGCTGGCACGGACGACCGCGTGATCTCCGATCTGGCGCGCGCCGGGGCGGCGCGCGTGCTGCCCGGCGAGGCGCTCGCGCGGCGCACGACGTTCCGGATCGGCGGGCCCGCCGCCCTGTGGGTCGAGATCGAGACGGCGGAGGCCCTCGGGCGGGCGCTGGAGATCCTCGCCGCGCGGGAGCTGCCGTGGCGGATCCTCGGCGGCGGGAGCAACGTGCTTGCCCCCGATGCGGGGTATTCGGGCGCGGTGTTGCGGCTCGCGGGCGGGCTCGCCGCGCACGCGGTCGATGGCACGCGCATCGCCGCGGGCGCCGGCGCGTCGATGCATGCGCTCGCCGTCGCGGCGCGCGATGCCGGCCTCTCGGGCCTGGAGAGCGCCGGCACGCTGCCCGGCACGCTCGGCGGCGCGCTCGCGGGAAACGCGGGGTATGCCGGGAG
This sequence comes from Planctomycetes bacterium UBA4800, assembly GCA_002402755.1. Classification (GTDB taxonomy): domain Bacteria; phylum Planctomycetota; class UBA8108; order UBA8890; family UBA8898; genus UBA8898. The sequence continues at coordinate 3,699 of DHGK01000181.1, read as the reverse complement.
ATCGATCGGCGAGCTGGTCGAGTCGGTGACCGTGCTCGGGCCCGGCGGAGAAACGACGGTGCTGCCGCGCGACGCGATCGCGTTCGGGTACCGGAGCTCATCGCTTCGCGGGCGCGGCGCGATCCTGGGCGCGACGCTCCGGCTCGCACCGGGAGACCGCGACGCGATCGCGCGCGCGATGGCGGACTTCGCCGCGGAGCGCCGCGCGCGCCAGCCGCTGTCGCGCCCGAGCGCCGGTTGCGTGTTCCGGAACCCGCCGGGCGAGGCCGCGGGCGGCCTCATCGAGCGGGCGGGCGCCAAGGGCTGGGTCGAGGGCGGCGCGGCCGTCAGCGGCGTCCACGCCAACTTCATCGTCAACGAAGGCGGCGCGCGCGCCGCGGACGTCAGGCGGCTGATCGCGCGCGTACGCGAGCGCGTCCGGGAGCGGTTCGGCATCGAGCTCGCGCTGGAGCTCGAGATCATGACGGGGGACGAATGACGCCGCGGGAGATCACGGCCTGGCTCGAGGCGCGGCGCGAGGCGCACCGCGCGTTCTTCACGCGGCTGCTCGTCGAGCTGTGCGCGGCGGACACGACCGTCGGGCGCGAGCCGGCCGAGTGCGCGGCCGGCGACGCCGCGTGCGGCGCCATCATCGGGCGCGTGCTCGGGAACGTGCTGCCGCTCTCGGCCATCGTCGAGAAGCGGCCGATCGATCGGGCGATCGCGCGGCGGCCGGAGTACACGCCGCCGCCCGGCGGGCGCTCGTTTGCCGAGCATTTCGACGACAGGTACAACGTGATCGCGACCGTGCCGGGCGACGCGGGCCTGGGAATCCCGATGATCTACAACGCGCACGTCGACACCGTGGCGCCGCACATCGCGCCGCGCGTGGAAGGCGGGCGCGTGTACGGCCGCGGCGCGGCGGACGACAAGGGCTCGGTCGCGCTGCTCCTCACGGCCCTGAAGGCGCTCGGCGATCTGGCGGCGGAGACGAGAACGACCGTGCGCGCCCCGCGCGTCTACCAGTTCGTCATCGAGGAGGAGACGGGCGGGAACGGTTCCCTTGCCGCGCTCATGGACCGGTCGCTCGAGGGCTACTCGGCGCTTGTCCTCGAGGTCACGGGCGGCGCGGTCCACCCGGCCAACCGCGGCGCGGTGTGGTACCAGGCCGAGCTCAGGCGCGAGGCGGCGGACGTGCGTCTCGCGGAGCTCGCGGCGGCGGTGATTCTCGCGCTCGAGGACGAGGGCGCGGCGATCAAGAAGGAGAGCGCGCATCCGCTCTTCCTGCCGCACCACGTCCAGACTTGCCACGGGATTCTGGGCCCTTACGGCGCGCATCCCTCGGCCGTGAACGACCGCGCGGCGTTCACGGTGGAGGGGCTGGCGGCCGGGGCGGTGCGCGCGGCCGCCGAGGCTGCGCTCGGGGAATACGTCGCGCGCTACGGCGACAAGGCGAAGGAAATCGACCCCGCCTCGGGCGCGCCCAAGGTGGCGGCGCATTTCGCGCTGGCGGAAGAGGGCGGGCACGTGCGGCTCGATGTCTTCGGCAAGGCCGGGCACATGGGCGCCATTCACCTGTGCGACTGCGCGCTCATCAAGGCGGCCTGGATGATCGAGCGCATCGCGGCGGCGGGCGGCAGGGTGACGCTTGCGAGCGGGGAGCGCGACCGCGCGATGCTCGAGGGCGGCCAGGGCTTCGTCCCGACGCACGGCATTGCCGAGATCACGCGCAGGCTCGCGGAGGCGGCGGCGCGCGGCGCGGCGCGTTATGCCGCGCGGCTCGGCCTNNGCGGGCGACCCGGAGAGCCTCGTCCTGGAGTGCATGCAGGCGGCCTGGGCGGACGCGGGCCGCCCGTGGGAGGCGCCGCGCGGCTGGCAGGTGAGCTGCGATGCGCGGCTCTTCCACGGTTTCGGACACGATGTGATCGTGTGGGGGCCGGGCGAGCTCAGGGTCGCGCACTCGGCCGAGGAATCGCTCTCGATCGACGAGGCGCTCGATGCGCTGCCGGTGCTGGTGATGTTCACGCTGCGGGCGGGAGGNNCCTTAGGGGGCGGCTTCGCCGCCCTATGATTCGGATGATGGCAACGCCAACGGGATATCCGACGGGCCGAGAAAGCGGAGTCACGCGCGGCCAGGCGCTTCGCGATGTGCTGTTCGTCCTGGGCCTGTGTGTCGCATACGTCGTTCTCGAGCTGCTGGCGGTGCCGAAACGCTGGACGTTCGCAGGCGTGGGCGTCGCGCTCGCGGCGTTCGGCGTCGTTCGTGTGCGGTCCGGTACCGAGTCGTGGCGCGATCTCGGGTTGCGCATGGATAACCTCCTGCCGGCGCTGGGCGCAGCGGGCTTGTTCACGGCGCTCGCGGCGACCGGAATCGCCGCCTACGCCGTTCTGCGGAATGTGCCGCTGTGGCGCTCCGACATGGCGCTGTTGTTGCCGCTGTACCCTGTCTGGGGCATCGTGCAGCAGACGATCTTCCAGGGGGTGCTCCACAGGCGCCTGCGCGTGGTGCTGCGCAGCGCGCCGCTCGAGGTGGCGGTCACATCTGTTGCGTTCGGGCTCGTGCACTGGGGTAACATGGCGCTCGTCGTGCTGACCTTGGCGGCGGGAATCTGCTGGTCGCTGCTCTTCAGATGCCGGCCCAACACGTGGGCGCTCGGCCTGTCTCACGGCGCGCTCGCCGCGCTCGCGTATCCGCTTGTCCTGGGGGAGGCGCCCCTCGGCCGCATTTGAGAGCGGGCTGGAGCCGGGAACGCGTGTGGATCTCCGGCGATGTAGGCCGATGCCCGCAGGCGACGCGAAGTTCAGGGAAGTGCGAGCGTGCTGCGCAGCGCCGTTCGCGCCCGGCGAAGGATTGCGACGGCTTGCAAGCACTCCGTCAGGGTCGCCTCGTAACCCGGATAGCGTACCTGAACCGTATAGGGTTGCAGATCTCGCACGTCCGATCGCACGGCGGCGGCGGAGAGCCTCGACGCCGGAAGGGCGCCCGAGAAACCGGCGCGGGTTCTCGCCCGAATCGACCACGAAGGCGCTGCGGGCGAACGTCCATGTCGCGCGGCCGCGCGGGCAGCCCGGTCTTCCCGCGCCATCGCGATGGCGCAGCCCCGGATCGCCCGCGGGCGATCCGGGGCTGCGACGCAGGCGAGAACGCCGCCGGAAGAGGGCGCAGAACAGTTTGTGATGATTCGCGACGGGAGGTATACTACGAGCGGGACGGTAATGCTTCGTTCCGGCGAAGTGTTGGCGGACCACTGCCTTGTGAGGGATGCATGCGCCCAATGCGCCTGTACATCGACACATCGGTTTGGGGAGGATACTTCGATGAGGAGTTTGCCCCGATCACGGTTGAGTTCTTTGATGCAGTGTGCGCCGGACGTTTCACGGCGCTCATCTCCGACACATTGGTCCAGGAGTTGATCGAGGCGCCTTCGCACGTTCAGGATCTGTTCGAGAGAGTCCTGCGAACACCGTGTGAACGGCTGCGTTCGACCGATGAAATCGAACGGCTGAGAGATGGGTACCTCAATGCGAGGGTTGTGAGTGCGAAGTACGCCGGCGACGCTCTTCACGTGGCCCATGCGACTGTTGCCCGCGCTGACGTTGTCGTGTCCTGGAACTTCAAACACCTGGTGAATCCGCGGCGAGAGCGGGCGTTCAATGCGGTGAATCTATCCCTGGGGTACGGCTTAATCTCCATAGTAACCGTTCACAGGACATCCCGAA
>DHGK01000199.1:7817-18852 GCA_002402755.1 Planctomycetes bacterium UBA4800 | reverse complement strand
GGCGGCGCCCGCCGCACCGAAGGAGGCGCCGCCGCCTGCCGCCGCACAGGCGCCGCCGCCCGCGGCGAAACCGCCGGCCGCGCCGCCCGCGGCTGCAGCCGCCGCGCCGCTCGCGCCCCCGGCGCCCGCCGCGCCTTCGGGCCGGGTCGTCGCGAGCCCGAGCGTCCGGCGCCTTGCGCGCACGCTCGGCATCGACCTTGCGCAGGTCGGGGGCAGCGGACCGGGCGGCCGCGTGACGCAGGCCGACCTGGAGCGCCACGCCGAAGCGCGCGCCGCGGCGCCGGAGGCGCCGGCCGCGCCGCCCGCTTCGGGACCCGCGTCGCCGCGCCCGGCCGCGACGCCGCTTGCGGGACCCGCGGGCGACGTGCCCCCGCTGCCCGACTTCAGCCCCTTCGGCCCGACCGAGAGCGTGGCCATGAGCACGATCAGGCGCCTCACGGCCGAGCACATGAGCCTGGCGTGGCGCCTCATTCCGCACGTGACGCAGTTCGAGGAGGTCGATGTGACCGAGCTCGAGGCCTTTCGCGCGCGGTACAAGGACTCGGCGGCCGCGCGCGGCGGGAAGCTCACGATGACGGTCCTCATCATCAAGGCCGTCGCGAGCGCGCTCAAGGCGTTTCCCGACTTCAACGCGAGCCTGGATGCGGCCGCCGGCCGCATCGTGCGCAAGAAGTACTACCACATCGGCTGCGCGGTCGACACCGAGCGCGGGCTCCTCGTGCCCGTGCTCCGCGATGTTGACCGCAAGGACATGTTCGAGCTCGCGCGGGAGTTGACCGATCTCTCGGAGCGCGCGCGCCAGGGGAAGATCAAGCCCGACGAGCTCGCGGGCGGCACGTTCACCGTCACGAACCTGGGCGGCATCGCGGGCACGGCCTTCGCGCCGATCATCAACTACCCCGAGGCCGCGATCCTCGGGGTCGCGCGCAGCCGCGAGGAGTGCCGGCTCGTTGCCGGCGCGCTCGCGACGCGGCTCGTCCTGCCCCTGTGCCTGTCCTACGATCACCGCATCATCGACGGGGCCGGGGGCGCGCGCTTCGTGAGGAGCCTGGCGGAGTCGCTCGAGAACCCCGAGCGGCTCCTGCTCGGATTGTAGGGAGCGAGCGATGGCCCGGAAAATCTCGACGGAGCTTCTGGTCGTCGGCGGCGGGCCGGGCGGCTACGCCGCGGCGTTTCGCGCGGCGGACCTCGGCCTGGAGGTCGTCATGGTCGGGGAGGACGCCCTGCCGGGCGGCGTGTGCCTGCACCGCGGGTGCATTCCTTCCAAGGCGTTGCTCAGGGCGGGGCATCTCATCGAGGAGGCGCGCGAGGCGCGGGACTGGGGCCTGACCTTCGGTGAGCCCTCGATCGATCCCGCGAAGCTCAACGCGTGGAAGCAGGGCGTCGTCGACAAGCTCGCCGCCGGGGTGCGCGGCCTGTGCGAGCTCAGGAAGGTCACGTGGCTGAGCGGCCGGGCGAACTTCATGAGCTCGACCGCCGTCGAGCTCATCGGCAACGACGCGACGGCCGTGATCGAGTACGGGCACTGCATTCTCGCCTCGGGCTCGCGGCCGACGAAGATCCGCGCCTTCGATGTGCCGAGCGGCAGGGTCGTCAACTCGACGGGGGCGCTCGATGTGTCCTCGATCCCGAAGACGCTGCTCGTCATCGGCGGCGGGTACATCGGTCTTGAGCTCGGGTCGGTGTACGCGTCGCTCGGCGCGGAGGTCAAGGTGGCGGAGCTCGGCGAGGCGATCCTGCCGGGCGCCGACCGCGATCTCGTGAAGCCGCTCCAGGACAAGGTCGCGCGGCAGTTCGCAGCCGTGTACGTGACGACGAAGGTCGTCGGGATCGCGGATGTCGAGGGCGGCGTGCGGGTGAAGTTCGAGGGGCCGCCGGGCGCGTTCGAGGAGACGTTCGAGAAGGCGCTGGTGTCGATCGGCAGGCGGCCGAACAGCGACGGCATCGGCATCGAGAACACGCGCGCGACCGTGAACGCGCAGGGCTTCGTCGAGGTCGACGAGCGCCAGGCGACGAGCGATCCGGCGATCCACGCGATCGGCGACGTGGCCGGCCCGCCGCTCCTCGCGCACAAGGCGGCCTACGAGGGCAAGATCGCGGCCGAGGTGCTGGCCGGCGAGAACGTGGTGCGCGATGTGCGCGCGGTGCCCGCGGTGGTGTTCACCGACCCCGAGATCGCCTGGTGCGGCCTCACGGAGACGGAGGCCGAGGCGCGGGGCGTGAAGGTCAAGGTCGCGCGGTTCCCGTGGGCGGCGTCGGGCCGCGCGCAGACGCTGGGAAGCCCCGAGGGCATGACGAAGATCATCGTCGACCCGGAGACCGAGCGGGTGCTCGGCGCCGGCATCGTGGGGAGCGGCGCGGGCGAGTTGATCTCGGAGGCCGTCGTGGCAGTCGAGATGGGCGCCTCGGTGACCGATCTGGCCCTGAGCATTCACCCGCACCCGACGCTCTCCGAGACGCTCGCCGGCGCCGCCGAGGTGTTCCTGGGGAGCGCGACCGACCTCTTCATCAAGACGCGGGAGTGAGGCCGGCGCCGCGCCGGCGGCGCGCGCGCCCCGCGGCAAGAAGATTTCGTCCCCGTCGCGCCGTGTCGGCTGTTGAGGCGGCGCGCCGATGACGTTAAGATCTTGTCTGCCGTCCGGACGAGCACACCGGATCGCATCGCGAGAGGCCCATGAACATCATCTGCTGCGGGGCGGGCACGGTCGGTATGCAAGCCGCCGAGGCGCTGGTCGCCGCCGGCCACAACGTCACGGTCATAGATCTGAAGGCGGAGCGCCTGCGCGCGCTCGGGGACGGCCTCGACGTCAAGACGTTCCACGGAAGCTGCGCGCATGCCGACGTGCTCGCCGAGGCGGGCGCCAAGGGCGCCGACATGGTCCTCGCGAGCACGAACGTCGATGAGGTCAATCTGCTCACGGCGGGGGTGGGGAAGGCGCTCGGCGCCAAGATGACGGTGGCGCGCGTGCACGGGAGCGCCTTCTTCGAGCACCGCAACCTGGACTACCGGCGGCTCCTGGGGATCGACCACCTGATCTGCCCCGAGTACTCGACCGCCATGGCGATCGCGTCGTTCCTGCGCAACCCCGGCGCGATCTGCATCGAGAGCTTCGCCGACAACAAGATCCACATGCAGCAGTTCGAGGTCGGCGCCTGCGCCGTGGGCGCGACCCTTGCCAGGCTGCCGCTCCCTCCGGGGCTGCGCCTCGCCGCCATCACGCGCCGCGGCAGCGCGTTCGTGCCCAAGGCCGACACGGCGATCGAGAAGGACGATGTCGTCACGCTCGTCGGCAACACGGATGTCTTCGCCGACGGGCGCAAGCTCCTGGCCGGCGGCGCCCCGCGCCCGCAGAACGTGGTCATGATGGGCGGGACCTCCATCGCGGTGTGGCTGTGCCGGGCGCTCGTCGAGGATGATTTCGAGATCCGCCTCTTCGAGCAGGATCGCGAGCGCGCGGAGAAGCTGGCATCGCGCCTCGACGGCGTGACGATCTTCAACGCCGATCCCACCGACCCCGCCGTCTTCGAGGAGGAGCGCCTGGGCGCGGCCGATGTGTTCATCGGCCTCCTGGGCGACGACGAGCACAATATCCTCGCCTGCGCGTGGGCCAAGAACAAGGGCGTCCGGCAGGTGGTCGCGGTCGTCCAGCGGCCGAACTACCTCTATCTTCTGGAGCCCGTCGGCATCGACCATGCCGTGAGCCCGCGTCTTGCCGTCGTCAGGGAGATCGAGCGGCTGATCGCCGCGGGAAGGCTGCGGCGTGCGGCCGCCCTGGCCGAGGGCAGCATCGACGTCTACGAGGTGCACGTCGGCACGGCGTGCGCGGTCGCGGACAAGCCGCTCAGGGAGATCCAGCTCGCGCCCGACATGGTGATCGCCGCCATCCAGCACGGCGCGGAGACGTTCGTGCCCGGGGCCGGCGACTGCGTGCACGCGGGCGACCGGCTGCTCGTCGTGGGCGCGCGCGGCATGGAGCGGACCCTGCAACGTCTTTTTGCCGCGGAGTGAGNNGGTGAGCAGGGACGCCGAGCGGTTGCCGCGGAGAAAGCCTCCGTCCCGGCTCCCGTGCGTCGATAGGACCGAGAGTGCGCAATGAACGCGTTCATCGCGTGTCTCGGCCGGCGGGCTCGCCAAGTATGTATGGAGTGAGACGTGGCCAACTTCAGGCAAGTCTTCAACCTGCTGGGATTGCTGATCCTGGGCCTCGGCGGCATGCTCGCGGCGGCGGCGGCGTGCTCCGCGGTCATGATGATGCGCGGGCGCGAGGCCGAGCACGGCGCGTTCTGGGGGCTCCTGATCGCCGCGGGAGCGAGCATCGCGCTGGGAGGCGTTCTCTGGCGCGCGACGCGCGCGCAGTTCGGCATGCTCGGCCGGCGCGAGGCGTTCGTGGTCGTGGCTGCCGCGTGGGTCGTCGGCGCGCTCATCGGAGGCCTGCCTTACTTCGTCTGGGCCTGGATGTCGCCGGGGCAGGAGCACGCGTTCCGGAACCCCGTCAACTGCTACTTCGAGGCGATGAGCGGTTTCACGACCACCGGGGCTTCCGTGCTGGACGATGTGCAGTCCATTCCATCGGGCCTGCTCCTCTGGCGCGCGGCGACGCAGTGGCTGGGCGGCCTGGGCATCATCGTCCTCTTCGTCGCGGTCCTGCCCATGCTGGGCGCCGGCGGGAAGCGGCTCTTCAGCCTCGAGGCGCCGGGGCCGGCGCCCGAGGGCGTCAGACCGCATATCCGCGAGACCGCGCGCGTCCTGTGGCTGATCTACCTCGGCATGACGCTCGTCGAGAGCGTCGCCCTGCGCATCGCGGGCCTTCCCTGGCTCGAGGCCGTGTGCCAGACCTTCACGACGGTCGCGACCGGCGGCTTCGGCACGCGCACGGCGAGCATCGGCGGCTTCCAGTCCGTCGCGGTCGAGGTGATCGTCATCGTGTTCATGGTGCTCGCGGGCGTCAACTTCGCGCTGTACTACGACGCGATCCGCGGCCGGCGGCGTTCGGTGTGGCGCAACACCGAGCTTCGTGTCTATCTGGCGCTGCTCGCCTGCGCCGCCGCGGCGGTGGCGATCGCGCTCGTTTTCGCGGGGCGGCCGCTTGCGCTGCTCGGCGGCGGCGAGGCGCCGGCCACGTGGGGGAACGCGGCGCGCCACGGCATCTTCGCGGTCGTATCGATCCAGACCACGACGGGGTTCGCCACGTCCGATTTCGACCTCTGGCCCTTCTTCGCGCGCGGCATCCTCATCGCGCTCATGTTCGTCGGCGGCTCCGCGGGGGCGACGGCCGGCGGCCTGAAGGTCGTGAGGATCATCATCTGCTGCAAGGTCATCGTCGCCGAGATCGAGCGCGCGTTCCGGCCGAACGTCGTCCGGCCCGTGAAGGTCAATCGCACGGCGATCGACCACGGCATGAAGCTGGAGACGCTCGCCTACGTGCTCATCATGTTCGCGATGTTTCTGGGCGGCGCCGCGCTGGTGGCGCTGTGCGAGCCGGCGTCGAGCGGCTGCAACTTCGTCGACGCCGGCACGGCGAGCGCCTCGGCGCTCTTCAACATCGGCCCCGGGCTCGGCCTGGTCGGCCCCGCCAAGCACTACGGCTGGATGACCGACGCGAGCAAGCTCGTCCTGAGCCTTCTCATGGCGGTGGGCAGGCTGGAGTTCTTCCCCTTCGCGGTGCTCTTCATGCCGCGGTTCTGGAAGGCGGCCTAGCCGGCGCGCTGCGCGCCGGGCGTCGCATAGAAGCTACGCGTGCATGCTCGGATCATCGACCGCAAGGCCTTCGGCCGCGGCGGCTGCATTCAACTCGGCATCGGCGCACACCAGCGTCAAGGGGGTCAGTCCGAATGCCGTTCGCATCGTGTGCAATTCCAGGGCGGCCGCAAGCTGCACCGCATCATATCCACGCACCCGCCGGCGTTCGCAGAGGGCCATTGCCGTGGCGACGAGGTTTTCGGTTACTTCGATGATCTCATAATCGTGCCGCATGTCGTTCTTGAACTGTGCGGCCTGGGCTTGGGCGTCCGCCGGCGACAGCGATCCCATGCGCGCCCGGCGGAACAGCGCCGCGACGATTTCCACAGCGCTCGTGCGTACGACGTAGATCGTGTGATCGTCCGCGGTATCGCACAAGCTGTGTATCCAGGAGGTGCCCTGTTCGACGACATAGCGCTTAACGAGAGCGCTGCTGTCGATGTAGTAGCACGCCCTTATCGCCGATCGTCCTGGATCGTGCGCGAAAGAGGATCGCCCTTGACCTGTACGGGAGACGGCGAACGACGCGGCTCGCTGCGCCGTGTGCGCACCGTTGTCACGAGCCCGGCGGCACGGAGCTTCTGATTGCAGAGTTGCTGCGGATCGACGGTCGATTCGGGGATCAGGACCTCTACCGCAGTGTTCGGTTGAAGAGCGACCGGGTCGAGCAGCACGACACGCGTGCCATCGTAGACGCCTCTTACCTTCAGCATGACAGCCTCCGATGAGTGATTATACACCATCGCCATTCACCACGTCAGACGTGCGATCGCATGCAGACGTTCAAGGATAGCTGTGTGCAGGAGCCATGCGGTCGAGATACCGTGTCGATCCGCATTCTGGCCGGAGGTCTCCGGGCTGAATCAGGGCGGGGTGCGGGCGGATTAAGCTTGACTGGCCTGCGGGGCGAGACTATTCTGTCCCGCGAAGAGAAGTGCTGAGAGGTTTTTCCGATGCTAGCGCTCGCTCGTTTTCGCAGGGTCGTCATTCCCGTATCCATGGCGATGGCGCTCCTCCTCGGCGGAGGTTGCGCGCCGGCCGAAGAGGGCTCCGCGGCCCCGCTCCCGTCCGCGACGGCCGAATCCTCGGGTACGGTCCTCCGGCTCCGGTTCGTCGGCGAAGAGGGGAATCCCGTGTCGCCGGCGACGGCGGAGATCCTCTGCGTCGCCTGGGGGGACACCGAGCGGCTGGCGCTCCGGCCCGACGCCGACCGGCTCGCGGTGCCCCTCGACAAGGCGTGGCTCCGCGAGCGATGGCCCGCGAGCGACGCACGCGCTCACCACGGCTTCCTCTACTTCACGGCGCCCGGCTACGGAGCGATCCGATCGGCGCCGTTCATCTGGGTCGGCGGGAAGGACCGCGAAGGCGCCAGGGTGGCATCGGCCGCGGTGTCCTTCCCCGGCGGCCCGGAGGTGACGGTGCCCGAGGGGGAAGAGCGGAGCCTCGCCGTCGTCTTCACGCGGCCGCGGCCTCGCCGGCTGAGATTCGTCGATGCGGAGGGGAACGCCGTTCCCGGCGTTCGCGTGACGAGCTTCATGTTCTGGTCGCGCTACAACCACTGCGCCGTCCTCAATGGCGCGGATCCTCTCGGAGAGGGCACGAGCGATGCCGGCGGCCGCATCGACGTTCCGTACGGGGACTTCGAGTACGCCTTCGAGCTCGAGGATTCCCCCTGGGTCCTGGCCGGCTCCGCAGGCGGCGATCCTCACGTGCTCGTCACGGAGCTCTCGCGCGAGGAAACGGCGGTGCAGCTTCGGGAGCGGCGGATTCGTCCCCTCGACCTCCGCGTCACCGCGAACGGCGCGGCGGCTTCCGGAGCGCTCCTGTACGGGCGCGCCGCGGACGCGCCGTGCGGGGCGAACTCGGGGCCGCTGGCCCGGGCGGATGCACAGGGGCGTATCGCGCTGCCGGATTTCCGTCCCGAGCAGTACGAGGAGATCTACTTCCCCGGCGGCGAGGGGGCGCGTCCGATCTGGAGCGCCGATCCGAGGAGCCCGCGTTTCGGCGACGTCGTCGCGATCGATCTTGCCGTCCGCCCTTAGTACTCCCGTCCGTGAATACGGCGGCATTCGAACCCCGCTCGGTTGCCCTGGCTGCGTTGCGCTCATTCGGCGATCGGCTCCACGGATCGCCTCAATCGCGCGCCTTGCCAGGACGCCCGAGCGGGGTTCTCGGTGCGTCACCGTATTTCCGGACAGGAGTACTCAGGCGCGGCCGGAACGCGGGTCGCCGATCGGTCCTGCACGCGCCGGCCCGCCTTCCCCCGCGCGCGGCGCTCACCTCGTCGCGGGCGGCTCCCTCTGAACGAGGTCCGTCCGATAGAAGCGCCGGTCGCTGAAGATGTCCGACCAGCGTATCGTGTCGCGGAAGTCGGAGGGGGCGAGCTCCTGCAGCAAGGCCAGCGTGCCGACCAGGGCGAGCACCGTGTGGGCGTCGGGCGCCGACGGCAGGAACCCGGGGTACCGCGCCTGCACCAGTCGCCCGTGGCGCCGCGCCGCGGCGGCCACATCCTGCGCGCGGTGCTCCGGGGCCAGCGAGCGCATGTAGGCCAGGCCGTACAGCGCGTCCAGCTCCATGTAGTTGGAGAATCCGAGCCAGCTTCCGTCCTCGCGCTGCATGGCGAGGATGCTGTCGATCACGCGCGCCGGGAAGGGGAACGGCCGGCCGTGGTGCTGGTAGATCGGCCATATGTGCGCGGCGCCCCCCAGGACCTCGATGGGAAGGCCCGCCTGCGGGACGCCCTTGCGCCACCAGCCGGTCGCCGGATCGAGGTTGTCGTCCAGCCACGCGAAGACGCACGCTCTCCATTCGTCGCTGCACGCGCGCGACATGCTGTAGCAGTGCATGCCGCCCCAGAAGAGATGCGACGCGGACCACTGGCGCTCCCAGCGGATGCGCTCGAGCCAGGCCGGCGCCTCGTGCAGCGCATCGAAGGACTCGTAGAGGGACACCGGGTACGGCTGCCTCCCGCCGAGCACGGCGAGAGCGCCGATGACCATCCCGTTGGCGTGCTCGAGCGAGTGCCGGTCGCCGGGGTAGGTGCCGTCGGCGCGCGCAAACGAGTTGATGTGCGCCGTCCACTCGCGGCGCTGCGCGGGCGTGAGGGTCGCCGCGAGGTCCTCACCCATGCACGCGCGCGTCCACGCCGCATCGCACGAGGCGTAGAGCGTGACGGGCGCGTCGGGGTGCGCGCGCCCGCGGAGGGCGCCGTACGGCGCGCCGTCGACCTGGAGAAGCTCCAGGTACGCCGTGACCTCGCGCCTGACCACCGGCAGATCCATGCAGCCGTCGCGCACCGCGGTCTCCACCCCGGGAGCCGGTTCGGTCAGGCCCAGCGACGCGGCCCACGCGGCGATTTCCTCCTCCGGCAGCGCGCGGCGGTCCGCCAGGACGAGCGCGATGTCGGCGTCCGCCCAACGCCCTCCCGGAGGCTGGGCGCCGAGCAGCACGGGCGTGGCCGCAGCGTGCAGGCGCGCGGGAACCTGCGCCGCCAGGTCTCCGCACGCGCGGCCGTTCACGAAGAGCGACAGGCGCGCGCCGGGATCGAAGACCGCCGCGAGCGCGTAGCGCGTGCCGGGAACGAGGCGGCACGCGCCCACGAGTTCGAGCCCTTCGCGGTCCCAGTCGCCCGAGCCGCTGACATCGAAATACGGCCGGCCGTCGATCATGAGCCCCGCCTCGAAGGCCCTGCCGCCCGGCCGCATGTGCCACCGCGAGACGAGCGGCGTCTTCTCGCGCGGGCGGCGGGTCGGCCGGAACACGATGCGAAGCGTCAGGGGGCCGGTGCACTCGTGCCACGCATAGGCGGACGAGAGGTCGACGGACGTGCGCGCGCTCGCCGTGAAACGCACCGCGTCGAGGCCATCGAGGGAAACCCGTTCGAGGCCGCCGGCGCCCGCGGCGTCCGCGGCGCTCCAGCGAAAACCGCTCGGCGGGGCGGAGGCAGGTGCGACCGTCGATCCATCGGAAGCCCCGAGAAGCGCGAGCGGGACGTGCGCGAGGACGGCCAGGATTGCGGATCTGCGCCGATACATCACTCCTCCTTGCGGGTGCGATTCGTCGACGATCTTTGGCCTAGGGAGATCGCGTTCAAGTCCTTTTCACTCCTCGATCCTACTCGCCCGTGTAGCGGCGATCAATCGACCGTGTGCGATGCAGGCGTGCACATGCATGGGCGGACTGCCTTGAAAGCAGGACGTGCGCCGCCGGCCATTGAGCTGAACGGCGAATCCCGGCCGATTTCCTCGATCGTGCCGTTCGCTCGCAGGCGCGGCTGAAACGAGACTATCGGAGGCGGCTGCGGGCGCCGCGCAAGTCGTATTGAGGGCGCTTCAATGATTAAAATCGGCGGTTTTAATTGGCGTTCCTCGGCAATGCATGATAGAAAAGACATCCGAGAGTAGACTGCCGGCGCAGGAGCCGGCAAGTAAGAGGAGTCTGTCCGTGCACATGGCGATGTCGCGGATATCAGTTCTTCTCCGCGCTTCTCCGCGCTTCTCCGCGCTTCTCCGCGGGGGCGGGTGGCGCTGTCTCCGCGCCGATCGATAGAGCCCCAACCCGGCCTGTCTCCTGCCGCCCCGGCTGCCGTTCCGGGGCCCCCTCAACCGTGTTTCAAAGTCATGGCGGGCATCGCGCCCGCGATGCCCTGTTTTTCCCGGGATTGTGACGGTGACGTCGTTCTGCGGGCGTGTTGGCGAGAGAGGAGGTGGCCGGCGACAGGACCTCGACGACTCTGTGGCAAAGGTGGACCGGTGTGAATAGGGGCTTTACACGGAACGTCCAAAGAGAAAGGAGTCTCTGATGAGATGCGCACGCAGATGGACTCGGTGTGTTCTCCTCGCGGCGCTGCCGCTGCTTGCGGGCGGCATGGCCTTGGCCGGAGACGATACGACGGAGCTTCTCGTGCTGCTTGACCCGGCACGGGCCGACATCGACGGCGACGGCCTGGTGTCGCCGGGCGAGGCGATCACCTTCAAGGAACTGCTCGGGATTCTCACTCCCGAGGATCCGGTGCTGGCGCAAATCGTGATCGCGTACGGTTACGCGATGGACAAGGGCGGGGTTTCCCCCGTAGACTTGACGTTGCTGCTGGAGAAGGCTGTGACGGGCGCAGAGGCGGAGGAGTTCGCCCTGGCGGCGCTGCCTCCGCCATGTCCGTGCATGGCATTCACGCGAGGCGATGCGAACAACAGCAACACGGTGGACATCGCCGACGAGATCTACATCCTGAGCTTCCTTTTCCAGAGCGGCTCGGCGCCGGTGCCGTTGGACTCGGGCGATGCCAACGACGACGGG
>DHGK01000199.1:0-7799 GCA_002402755.1 Planctomycetes bacterium UBA4800 | reverse complement strand
AAGCCGCCCCTACCATTCGGGCCGCATGGCGGTCCTTACTTCGAAGGGCTGGATCCGACGCCCGATGCGCTCAACGGCTCGTGCGATCTGCGAGTCGGGAACTTCGCGGAGTTCGCGCCGGCCGTTGCGCACATCGATATGTCCGGGGATGGCAAGGAAGATGCAGTGTGGGTGACACCCGATGGCGACATGTGGTGCGAATTTGAAGGCACCCACGAAGATGTCGTATTCGAAGATGACTTCAGCGATACGGGGCTGCGGGTTTTTTCGGTCGCTGTTTCACGCACCGGCGTTATCTATGGCATCACGGACAGCATCTCGGGCGTCGTGTATGTCCTGGATGATAATGATGGCGATGGAAGAGCCGATTCGAAGGTGTTCTTTCAGTTGGGTCGCGAGATCCTGGATGCCGCCCTGGTCGACGTGTCCTTGCCGGGGACCAGCACAGAGGCCCAAGCGCTTGTCCTTCTTCACCAAGTGAACGGCAAGGAGGCCTTCACGATCTGCAAGGATTCCAATGGTGACGGATACATCGATGCGACCGGAGCCGTGTTCGTTCAAGGCAACATGCTCGACAACGTCCGCGGCATTGCCGTCGATGGACGCACGGCACGCATCTTCGTGTCGGGAATGCGCATAGTAGACAATGTGCCCGTTCCCGCGGTCGTGTACTACCGCGACAACTTGTGCAACGGCGTGACGCCGGGGGGCGACAAGAGAATAGATGCGGGCTCCGGTATCCTGTACTACAACGAGAGCCCCACGGCGCCGGATCCCGACTACGAATTCCCGGCGATTCACTATCTGCCGTACGAGAAGACGCTGTACATCCTGGCGGTCAAGGCGGACTACCGCACGTCGTTGATCTGTGTGATGGATACGGATGATGATGTGTGGAGCTGGCAGCAGTCTTGCCGTTCCGATCTGAAGCAGGCCGATCCCGCCAATCCTCCCGCGTATCTCAACGTCTTCGCGTTCGACAAGGAGGGAACGCACTACATCGAAGCATCGGTGACGATGGCCGACGGCTGGACCGTATGGGAGTATCTGGCTGTCGCAGGCACAGGCTGCTCCTGCTGGCAGGGCGTTGTCCCGGTCGTATTCTCGCTGCCCGATGCCGCCCTGGCGGCGATGAAGACGCCCGTGTGCTACGCGTACGTGATACAGATCGATGGTGACTATCCGGCGACGGCGAACTCCGTCTGGGATCAATCTGGATTCGATGTGCCTCGAACGCGGGCGAACTTCACGGAAAACGATGGCAACAACCGCCGGATGGCCGTGTACTACGATAGCATGGCAAGTGGTTCGTGCGGTTCGA
The DNA here is from genome assembly GCA_002402755.1 of Planctomycetes bacterium UBA4800. Lineage (GTDB taxonomy): Bacteria > Planctomycetota > UBA8108 > UBA8890 > UBA8898 > UBA8898. The sequence goes on along the minus strand of DHGK01000199.1, from coordinate 6,478 downwards.
AAACTGCCGCGTCGCACGCCTATGCCAAGGATTCCCGCTTTCCTTGGACAATCGGTTACGCCGTCTACGGCTGGTTCAATGCTTCCAACCCCCAGGCGCATGCAAGCGAGATCTGGGCCGTGTCGAATACGCGATGGGGACTGAACATACAGGGATGCCCCGACAATCCCGGCGTTCAGGATTACCCGATCTGGCCCGGCCAGGTCACGACATGGTACTTCGATGGCAGTATCGTCCTCGAAGGCGTGGACTTCGATGTCTTCGAGAATCATGCGCTTTTTGCGGCCGACGCAGTGAGGGTAACGTACCGTGAATGGTTCATGACCGGGGGCTACAACATCGACTATAAAGCTTGGGAAGGCGATGACCGTCAGGGTACGCACAACACGACGTATGCTGACTACGGAGGAGGATTCGCGCCCGTTGCGGGCCCCGGAATGCCGTTCACGGTTGACGTCCAGCTCAATGTTGACGCCGACCGGGACGACACGAGTTTCTTCGGAGCGGGTCGTGACGAATGGGGGGATGCAAGAATGGCCAACGGCCAGGCATATCCCGAGAATACCGCGCTCAAGACCTTCTTTCGGATCCGCTGCAGATGACTGTCGCGAGCGGGTGGGGGGCTTCGAGGCAGAAGTCCCCCGCCCGCTCGGCCCGAGCGGTATTCGGAGCGAGTGCCGCGCATGAAGCGATGAACGAGACGGCTCAAGAGGTGCGAAGATGAAGTTTCGCGCAGCTCTCTGTCTGAGCCTTGCCGTCGTGAGCCTCTCTGTGTGCGAGGGCGCCACGCCTCTTCCAGGCGGCGATGTGAACGGCGACGAGAAGTTGAATCTGGCCGATGCGGTGCATCTGCTTGCATTCCTCTTCGCGGGCGGGAGGGATCCTGCGCCTTGCGGGCCATGCCAGGGAGGCGAGGATCTGCCCGCGCCGTGGACGGCGCTCAGACGCGCTTCGGCGGGCACCGCAGACACCAACGGCGACTGGAAGGTCAACATTGCCGACGCCGTGTCGCTGCTCGCGCATCTCTTTGCGGGAGGACCGGCGCCTGTCTCGTGCGGCAGGTGCTGGCCGTACGGCCCGCGGCAGTTGCCGGCCACGGGATTGTCGGGTTGCTGCTGGGGATACCCGGAGGAAGGTGAACTGGAAGCGCAGCCGGTCGCCTGCGACGATCCGGAATGGGCTGGCCAGGACGCGCAGCTTCACCTTGGTTTCGCGCGGGAGGAGCGGTTTGTCGACAACGCCGATGGGACGATTTCGGACCGGGCGACGGGGTTGATGTGGCAGAAGGAGACCGTGGTTCCCGAGTGGACGGACGAGAACGGGCCGGCCGTGACGTACGCGGTGGCGCTCCAGTACGCGGCGGAATTGACGCTTGCGGGTTTCGATGACTGGCGCATTCCGAATCTCTTCGAGTCCTGGAGCGTGCGGAAGATGGAGTGTCGCGGCATCGATGTGGGCCAGAGCTTCCCTGAACCATTCCCTCCTGCGCCGACACAAGATGGCTTTAGGCCCCATTTTGGCCGCTACTTCAACTCGACGGATCCCAAGTTGTTTGTTCAAGGAAACCATGTAGGCTCCGACGGGATAGGCGTTGACGGCGTCCGGCTGCTGCGGTGTGTCCGCGCCGGTACGGGGCCGGGCGAAACCGTGCTGCCGGCGACGGGGGCGGCCCACGGATGGGATCCGCAGGGTGACCCCAGAGGATGGGGTCCGCGACTTCCTTCGACGGATCTTCGGGTGGCCGGTCAGGACGGCCAGAGCCAGATCGGGTGCCCGATAGAAGGGCGTTACGTCGACAACGGCGATGGCACGATCACGGACCTTTGCACGGGACTCATGTGGCAGAAGGCGGTCGCCGCGGTCGATGGGGACGACTACGGACGGGCGACATGGCAAGGCGCGCTTCGGTACGCGCGAGACCTCGATCTCGCGGGTTACGACGACTGGCGTCTGCCGAACGTGCACGAGTCCGTGTTCACGCTTGACTGGTGGTATGGAGGCGATCCGATCGTCCCATGGAGGGGGGAGACGACGGCTTATCCGTTCGAGTTTGGGATGGTGAGCATGGCGCCTAGGTCGTACTTCTGGACCGCATCCGCTTCCGAACGTTTCTGGCACAGGGTAGTAGTTGTGGGTTACGGGGCTCATGGAGTACATATGGCTCAGAACATGGGCGAGACATGGGAAGACGTCTGGTGCCGGGCCTTCGTCCGCTGCGTCCGCGGCCCGATTTGGATCGACGAGGAGTGAGATGGATTCATGTACGCCGTTCTCCCGCGGCCATGCCCTGGCGGCACGGCGACGGGGAGCAAATGAAGGTCGGCTGTTCATGAACACGGGGGTGTATCGATGAATTCGGGCGACTTGCGAATATCCTGGAGAAGCGTTGTGCCTTGCCTGATGGTCGCCTTGCTGCTGGCTCCGTACGTTCTTGCTGCTCCGGCCGCCGTTCCTCCGGACGTTCCCAAGACGCCCGCCGTGGAGGAGGCCGTCACGCAGTGGCTCAGGGGCATCCAGGACAAAGATCCGAGGAAACGAGCCCAGTCTGCCGGTCGCATCGGCCAGTTGGCGCAGGAGAGAGGACGGTTGGGGGACGCGACGCCGAAGGCAATCGCGGCACTGGCAAAGGCCACGCGGGATCCGGATCCTTGCGTGCGGAGCCCTGCTGTGTGGGCCCTCGGCAAATTCCTTTACGACGCAAAGGAGGCGGGCAAACCTCTCGTGAGAGCTCTGAACGACAAGGATGCAAATGTCCGTTCGAATGCCGCATGCATGCTGGGGCAGCTCGGCGCGCGGAATCCGGAGATTCCCGGCGCAATTGCAGCATTGACAAGGGCGCTTGACAACGCGTCCGGCATGCGTCTGGATGCGCTACGCGCCTTGCAAGAGTTCCGCGCTGGCGCGAAGAGCGCCGTCCCGAGGATCTTGCTCTTCGTGTCCCACGCCGATCCGCGCACGAGGCACGACGCCGTCAGAGCGCTCGCGTGGATCGATCCCGGCGCGAAAGCCTGCATAGAGGTGTTTAAGAAGGGGCTCGCGGACGATGTCGTCCGCCGTCCTTCGGCCGAAGGTTTGTACTATGGGGGCGCGGCGCGCGATTGCGTGCCCCTTCTGATCGAGGCGCTCAAGGCGGAGCTGTGTCTGAAGAACGGCGGCGAATGTGCGGACATAGCCGGCGCGCTCGGTGAAGCGGGGACGGCGAGCCCCGAGATCGTGCCGGCGCTCATCGGATTGCTCGGTCACCGATCGGGGAGCACGCGCCTGAGCGCAGCGAAGGCGCTCGGCAAGATCGGTGCGGAGGCGAAGGAGGCGATTCCGGCACTCGAGAAGCTGGCGAAAGACGAGATACCGGGGGTTGCGAAAGAGGCCGAAGAGGCCCTTGCCAAGATCAAGAGCTGAGCCCGAAGAACGACGCGCACGCGTCGTTACGGGCGCTTGACGGCCGGCTTCGTCCGGCCCTCGTTCGCCTGGACCTCTGGTGGCTCGAACACGGCGCCCCGGTCGTTCGTCTCCTCGATCCAGCGCGCGAGCGCCGCGCGCAGGCGCTCGAGGACGGGCGCGTGTTCGGGCGAGGCGGCGAGGTTCCGGATCTCGTGCGGATCCACGTCGAGGTCGTAGAGCTCCTCGGGCGGCATGCGGTCCGCGCAGAGCGCCGCCTGCGCGGGCGCGAGCTTCCCCTGGGCGTTGAGTTCCTTGAGGAGATTCCACACCGGATAGCTGCGTTCCTTGTAGTCGTTCTTCTGGAGGAAGGGACGCTCGGGCGTGAAGTTGCGAATGTACCTGTAGCGCGTGTCGCGCACGGTGCGGATGCGAAAGACCGTCTCGTCGCAGCGGTCGCGCGCGCCGAAGACGTATTCGCGCGGCGCGCCCGCATGTTTGCCGAGAAACGCGCGGCCTTCCATGGCCTTCGGAATATCGGCGCCGGCGAGGCCGAGCATCGTCGGGGCGAGATCGATCGACATGAGCAGCCGCTCGTCGACCGTGCCGGGCGCGAAGTGCGCCGGCGCGGGGAAGCCCGTCGGCCAGCGCACGATGAGCGGGACGTGCAGCCCCTCCTCGTAGCAGAACTGCTTGCCGCGCACGTGCGCCTGGCCGTTGTCGCCGAAGAAGACGACGGCGGTCGAGTCGGCCAGGCCGCCGGCCGCGAGCTGCGCCAGGACGAGGCCGACCTTGCGGTCCAACTCCGTGACGCTGTCCAGGTACTTCGCCATGTCCTCGCGCACCGCCGGGTGGTCGGGGTAGTAGGGCGGCAGCGCGACCTTGGCGGGGTCGGCGCGCGCCGGCGCCCGGAACGGCCGATGGGTTTCCTGGAAGTTGATCTGCGCGAAGAAGGGACGGTGCGCCGGGAGATCGCTCCACGAGGCGGAGTCGAAGGGCTTGGCGGGCGGCGTGAAGTTCCAGTCCGTCTTGCCGGAGCCCTTGAAGCCGCAGGCTGCGGGAAGCTCGCGAATGTTGGCGGTGAAGTACCCCGCGTCGCGGAACCGCTCGCTCAAGACCCGGACATCGGGAGGCAGGCGGAATCCGTCGTCGCGATGGGAGCGATGGTTGTGGGCGCCGATCGTCGTCTGGTACATGCCGGTCATGAAGGCCGAGCGGCTCGGCGAGCACACGGGCGCCGTCGTGTAGAACCGCGTGTAGCGCACGCCCTCCTCCGCGAGCCGGTCGAGGTTCGGCGTCGCGACTTCCTTCGTTCCGTAGCACGCAAGCTCCGTCCCGAGGTCCTCGGCGATGAGCCAGAGGATGTTCGGCCGGCGGGCGGGCGCCGGCCCCTCGCCCGCAAGGAGGCGAAGGCCGCAGCCCGCGGCCGCGGCCGCGCCCACGCGCTTCAGGAATCGGCGTCGTTCGGTGCGCTTCACGGCGACCTCCCTTCCATGCGCGCCATCGTACTCCCGGGCGATCGGGCGTGGCAACGGGGCCTCGCGAAGCGCCCGCCGCCGCTCGACGAAACGAGCGTCTGGATTCCTGCGCGCGGCCCATTTAAGATGGCGTGATCGCAGTGCTGCGATCGAACCTGCATCACGAGGAGGCGCGCATGAGATCGATGAGTCGCCGCGAGTTCGTCGGAACAACCCTCGGGGCCGCCGCGCTGGCCGCCGCGCCGGCGGTCGGGGCGCCTCCGCCGGAGGCTGCGGCGCCTGCGGCCGCATCCCCGGCGGAGAAGAAGAAGCTCAAGATATCCGTGCTCTCGTACTCCTTCCGGGGGCTCCTCGGCGAGGGGAAGATGGATATCTTCGGGTACCTGGAATCCTGCAAGTACCGCTACGGGCTCGGCGCCGCCGATCTCTGGAGCGGCTTTCTGGCGAGCACCGCGGAGGACTACCTGAAGAAGGTCAAGGAAGGGCTGGAGGAGCGGGGCCTCGAGCTCGCCGACATCGCGGTCGATGCCGCGCACGTCTGGGACGACGATCCGGCGGTGCGGGAGAAGAACCGCGCGAACGCCCTCGCCCACCTGAATGCCGCGCGCCTCCTGGGCGCGCGCTTCGTGCGCGTGGATGCGGGCGGCCGGGGCGCCGAGTGGACGCAGGAGGCGTTCGACCACATTGTCGCGTGCTACCGCGAGTACGCGCGGTATGCGCAGGAGCACGGCTTCAAGGTCGGCGCCGAGAATCACTGGGGACCCGAGCAGGCGTGGGCCAACATGCAGAAGCTGTACCGCGCGGTCGACCACCCGGCCTTCGGCGTCTCCTGCCACATCGGCGGCTGGGCGGGGGACGACGCGGAGAAGGCGCGGGCCGACCGCGAGGCCGCGCCGTGGATCCTCCACACGCACATCGCCTGGAACATCACGTCGGGGCCGCTCCTGGAGGAGAAGCTGGCGAATCTGTGGAATGTCGGCTACGGCGGCTACTACAGCGTCGAGCACCATTCGGCCGTGAACGAGTACGCGGAGGTCGCCATCCAGCTCGAGCGGGTGCGGGCCGTGCTGGAGCGCTTCCAGGCGCAAGGAGGAACGCGATGAAACCCACGATGAACCGGCGCAAGTTCCTGGCACAGGGAGGGCTCGCGGGGGCGGCGATCGTCGGCCGCCATGTCCTGGGCGCGCCCGCCGTGCCGCCGAGCGACAAGACGACGCTCGCCCACATCGGCATGGGGACGCAAGGATTCAACGAGCTCGGTTACTTGCTCGCGGAGCCGAAGATCCGGATCGTCGCCGTGTGCGACCCCAACGAGGACAGCAACGATTACGTCGACTGGGGGAAGCACGGCGTCCGGGACCGGATTCGAGCCCTGCTGGGCGACCCCGCGTGGCGCGAGGGCGTCGATGGGATCCCCGGAGGACGCGAGATCGGGCGCAAGGTCGTCGACGCGTACTACGCGCGGGAGCGCGGCCCGGAGAAGCTCGCGGGGTGCGCCGCGTACGCCGACTTCCGGGAGCTTCTCGACAAGGAGAAGGACCTGGATGCCGTCAAGATCATGACCCCGGACCACCTCCACGCGACGATCTCGATTGCGGCGCTCAAGAAGGGGCTGCACGTCC
>DHGK01000380.1 GCA_002402755.1 Planctomycetes bacterium UBA4800 | reverse complement strand
TTCAGGCGAGCGAGGGCGTGATGCCGTGGCACCAGGCGCATTCGTTCGTCCGCGGCCACTGGGCCGCGGCGGCCTCAAGCTCGCCCATGATCCTGTCGAAGTGCTGCCACGACGCCGACATCGTCCACTGGCTGGCCGGACGGCGCTGCCTGAGGATCGCGAGCTTCGGCTCGCGCGAGTTCTTCCGCGCCGAGCGCGCGCCGGCGGGCGCCCCGGCGCGCTGCACCGATCCATGCCCCGCCGCCGAGACCTGCCCCTACGACGCGCGCAGGTACGCGGGCGACATGCGCGACCCGTGGCTCGGCATGGTGTACGACCGCGCGCAGGAGGCGGCGCCGGACGAGATCCTCGCGTGGCTGCGCACGAGCCCGTGGGGCCGCTGCGTGTATCGCTGCGACAACGATGTCGTCGACCGGCAGGTCCTGGCCATGGAATTCGAGGGCGGCCTCGCCGCGACGTTCACGATGACGGCGTTCGAGAACGGCCGGCACATCGAGGTCTACGGCACCCGCGGGGTGCTCAAGGGCGGCGAGACCTACCGCCGGCACTTCGGCGCGCACCTCGTCCTGCTGCCGCACGAGGGCGAGCCGGTCAGGTACACGGTCCGGGCCGAAGACGGCGGCTACGAGCTGCACGGCGGCGGCGACGCGGGCCTGGTCAACGCGCTCCACGACGAGATGACGAAGCCCGCCGGCCTGCCGCTCGCGGCGGGGCTGGATTCCACGGTCCACAGCCACGTCATCGCCTTCGCGGCGGAGGAGGCGCGCGCGACGGGCCGCGTCGTGGACCTGGCGGCGTTCGAGCGCGCGCACGCCCCGAGGGCCTGAGCAGCCCGGGCGGGGATCGAATGCCGCCGGCGGCGCGGACCGGGGCGCTCAGCTCACGAACAGGCTGTTGGTCGCGAAGACCGGCTCGCAGGTCAGGTTGACGCCCAGGCGCCTGAGACCGGTCTCGTCGCCCGGCGCCGGCATGTGCGTCATGTGCAGCTCGCAGCCCCGCAGGTCCTTGAGCTGCTCCATGGCGAGCTTCGCCGTGGGGTTCGTGGTCGAGCAGATGCAGAGCGCGATCAGCGTCTCCTCCAGGTCCAGGCTGACGGTCTTGCGCCGCAGGATGTCCTGCTTGAGCGCCGCGACCGATTCGATGATGTGGGGCGAGAGCAGCTTCAGGGCCCGCGGAATGCCGGCGAGATTCTTGACGGCGTTCAGGACGAGGCTCGACGCGGCGTGGAGCAGCGGGGAGTTCGTGCCCGTGACGATCGCGCCGTCCTTGAGCTCCATGGCCGCGCCGACGAAGATCCCCTTGTTGCCCTTCAAGCCCTCCCGCTGGGCGTCGCGCGCGGCCTCCTTCGCCGGGCGCACGACCCGCCGGTGCTCGGGCGCGAGGCCCAGTTCCTGCATGAGCACCTCGACGCGGTCGACGGTCTCCTTCCCGTGCAGACCCATGGCGTACTCGCAGGAGTAGCGATAGTAGCGGCGGATGATCTCCTGCGCCGCCGCCCGGCGCACGACATCGTCGTCGGTGATCGCGAAGCCCGCGCGGTTGACGCCCATGTCGGTCGGCGACCGGTAGCCGGCGCACGCGCGCGTGATGCGCCCGAGGATGGCGCCGAGCACCGGGAACGTCTCGACATCGCGGTTGTAGTTGACCGCCTGGACGCTGTGCGCTTCGAGGTGAAAGGGGTCGATGAGGTTGAAGTCGCCGATGTCCGCCGTGGCTGCCTCGTAAGCCAGGTTCACGGGGTGGCGCAGCGGGAGGTTCCAGATCGGGAAGGTCTCGAACTTGGCGTACCCGGCGGCCTGGCCGCGGCGGTTCTCGTGGTACACCTGCGAGAGGCAGGTCCCCATCTTGCCGCTGTTCGGCCCCGGCCCCGTCACGACGACGAGCGGCTTGGTCGTCGCGATGTACTCGTTGGCGCCGTAGCCGCGCTCGCTGACGATGAAGTCGACGTTCGCGGGATAGCCGCGGATCGGGCCGTGGGTGTAGACGCGCACGCCGCGGCGCTCGAGCGTGTGCTTGAACGCGAGCGCGCCCGGCTGCCCCTCGAAGCGCGTGATCACGACGCCCGCGATCGGGAGGCCCCAGTCGCGCAGGTCATCGATCAGCCTGAACGTGTCGGAGTCGTACGTGATGCCGAAATCCGCGCGCACCTTCTTGCGCTCGATGTCGCAGGCGTAGATGCACAGGATGATGTCGGCGTTCTCCCTGAGCGCCGCCAGGAGGCGCATCTTGACGTTCGGGTCGTAGCCGGGAAGCACGCGCGCGGCGTGGTAGTCGTACATGAGCTTCCCGCCGAACTCCAGGTACAGCTTGTTGTTGAAGCGCTGCACACGCTCCAGGATGCACGCCTGCTGCTCGGACAGGTATTTCTCGTTGTCGAACGCCGTGCGTCCCGAAAGCGCCGTCGAGGAAAGCGTCTGCTGCTCGGTCATAGCGGGGTACTGTACGGAATCGCCGCGGGAAGCGCAAGTGCGCGCGCCGGCGCCGGCCGCCGCGGAAAGGATGCGGCCCGGCACGTCGTGCCGGGCCGCATCCCCCGCGCCATGGCGCCCGCGCAGGCCCCGATCGCCGGCGCGCGGCGCCATCACGGAGCAGCGCCGCTCAGACGCCGGTCCCGCACGGCTCGAACGTCTCGCAGCCGAGCGGCGGATCGCCCGGGGTCGGATCGACGCCGCACGCGTCGAACGGATCGGGCAGAGGACCGGTCTGCGCGAAGAGATGCCCCAGGATCCTGATCGCGTCGGCGATGTCGACCTTGCCGTCGTCGTTGGCATCGCCCGCCTCCAGGCACGCGAGCGGCGACGTGCCGCCGCCGAAGAGGTAGCTCAGCACCTTGATGGCATCGGCGATGTCCCGCTTGCCGTCGGTGTTGGCATCGCCGCGCGTGAACTCGGCGCCGGCCTTCTCGACCGTGATCACGGCGGACGCCGCGGCGGGCAGGCCGGTGTCATCGGTGACGGTGAGCTTCGCGGTGAAGATACCCTCGGTTTCGTACGTATGCGTCGTCTGGACGCCGGTGCCGGTCTGGCCGTCGCCGAATTCCCAGGCGTACGAGACGATCGTGCCGTCATCGGTCGAGGCGCTCGCATCGAACGCGACCGCGAGCGGCGCCTTGCCGGACAGCGGCACGGCCGTGAACGACGCGGTGGGCGGCGAGACGTCGGGGCCCTTCAGGGCCACGAGGACGCCGTCGGCGACGCGGAAGTAGTACACCTTGCCATCGGGTCCCATGTACGGGCCGCCGCGGACCGTGTAGCCGTGATCCTGGAAGGAGCCGCTCGCGAACTCCCACAGGAGCTCGCCCGCGGTCACATCGATCGCCACGACTCGCGCCGAGTACGTGGGGTCGATGTCCGAGCGGCTGTTCGTACCCGTGATGAGCACGCTGTTGCCGCCGGGCGCGCGCACGAGTTGTCCGAACACGCGGTACTCGCCCCACCAGTTGAAGCCCGCGCTGTCGTCGTCGAATGCGGCCTCGGCAGTCGTCGTCCCATCGCCCTGGTCGCTGTACCTGACGACGATGCCCTCGAAGCCGCCGGCGATGATGTCCGAGCCGCTGAAATCCACGCAGCCGACATCGTAGAAGCCGTGGCCCGTGGGAGAGCTGTCCGGGTTCAGATTGTTGGTGTTCACCGTCGTCGCGCCGGTCGCGGGATCGAACGCGTAGAGCGTGCCGCCGTAGTCGGCCCACGTGTGCGTGTAGAGAAGCCCCGTCGCCTCCGCGTAGATGACGTGGCTGCGGGCGACCTTGCCGCCCTCGACGGCCCAGGCCAGCTCGGCGCCGTCGCTCATGACCTTGATCCCGTAGACATCCGGCACGCCGTCGGCCGCGCTGGCGCTGGAGCCGTTACAGTACAGGCCGTGCTCGCCCGCCCCGAACGCGTCGGGAACCAGCGTGAGCGCGCCGCCCATCCGGAGCATGATGCCGTCCAGCAGGGTGTACCAGTCGAGCTCTCCATCGGCGGCGTTGAGCTGGAACACGAGCTGCGGCAGCGTCGTGTTGTAGACGCCCGGCGACCCGCTGTCGATGTTCGGGGCGACGACGTAGAGCTTGCCCCGGTAGAGCACGGGGGTCAGCAGATCCGCCATTTGACCCGCGGCAGCCGCGCCCGGTATCGCATCGGGCAGCTCCCGCTCCCACGCCAGTCCCCCGTCCGTCTTCCTGTAGGCGACGACCTTGAGAGGGCTCGCCACATCTTCCTCGGAGCCGAGCGTGTACACCAGCTCCCGCCCCACGACGACGGCCGTGCCGTCGAACCACAGCCCGAGGCTGTCCACATCGCCGGCATCGTCGCTGCCGTTCCAGCGGATCTCGCCTTCCGGACTCACCGAGACGATGCGCACGGTTCCGTCCGCCGTGCCGATGCTCGTCTTCCAGTACAGATTGCCGTCGCTGTCGAACGTGATCGGGCTGCGGCCGCCAACGCGGTCATGCCCCGCCGCACGCACGTCGAGCTCCCAGGCGGCCTCGATCGGGCCCGTGCCCATGTAGTAGGGAATCGCCTCGGTCGACGATGTCGAAGCGGTGCCTCCGTGGTACGTGCCCCACGGCCCCTCGACCTCATCGAGCTGTGCCGGCGCGATGCACGGCACGATGAACGCCAGAACAAGAACGCTCCTGCAGACCATACGATCCTCCTTTCCTGTCCTCGTGTACTCGTATTGTACACCGAACGCCGGGTGGAACGCACCCCCGCGGCGCTCGATACACGATCGGCTGCACGGGCCCGCCGCGCGCGTTTCGGCCGCGCTCGACCGGACGCGGCGCGGCGGGCCCGCCGGCCTCAGTACTCCCGCTTGCGCTGCAGGCCGGGCTGCGGCACCGGGTACTTGCCGTTCGCGTCGGCCGTGAGCGGCGCCGGACCGTCGCTCGTCAGCGTGTCGACGCCGGGCGCGAACTCGTGGTCGCTGTTGAGAATCTCCTCGTACGTGATGGTCCGGCCGGTGTGCGCGGCCATGCGGCCCATCGACGTGACGAGACTCGCCTCGGCGCCGCGCCTGGCCTCGTTGTAGGGCTTGTCCTGCCGGATCGCCTCGATCAGGTCATCCCACTCGAGCTGGTAGGGGTTGGGCTCGGGAGTCTTGCACTTCCACACCGCATCGGCGGCGGCGGGATTCTGGCCCTTGTAGATGCGGCAGTGGGCGGGCGTGTGCCCCGCGCTCGAGATCACCGCCAGGCCCTTGCTGCCGTGCGCGTAGCTCGCGAACTCCTCGTCGGCATCGACCATGCAGCGGCCGTAGAGGAAGAGCTTGCCGCCGTCGCCGAAGGTGTACTCGACCGAGTAGTTGTCGAAGTTCTGGTCGACGGACCTGCCGCGGTAGTGGCGGCCGCCCGTGGCCTGCGCCCTGACCGGCCAGGAGCCCTTCACCCAGCAGCACTCGTCGATGTTGTGAATGTAGAAATCGCTGTAGCAGCCGCCGCCCGACCACAGGAAGCTGTGGAAGCGCTGCGTCTGGTACACGACCTCGCTCATGTTCGCCGGCTTGGGGTCGGACGCGAAGTACCCCACGGGGCCGTGCATGCGGTAGGCGCGCATCGCGATGATGTCGCCGATCATGCCTTCCCTGACCCGATCGATCAGCTCGTAGCGCGCCCGGCAATGGCGGCACATGAGCCCCACGCCCACCTTGAGATTCTTCTTGACGGACTCGTCGGCGAGCGCGAGCAGTTTGCGCGTCGTCGGCCCGTCGACCGTCACGGGCTTCTCCATGAACACGTGGATGCCCTTCTCGATCGCGTACTTGAAGTGCACCCAGCGGAAGGCGGGCGGCGTCGCGAAGATCGCCACATCACCGGCTTTCAGGCAGTCCATGGCTTTCTTGTAGGCATCGAACCCCAGGAACCTGCGCTCGGGCGGGACATCGACCTTGTCGCCGCGGCCGCGCGCCAGGTTGTCGTAGCTGCCCTTCAGGCGGTTCTCGAAGATGTCGGCCATGGCGACGAGCTTCATGGGCCCGCCCTTGGTCGACAGCGCCTCGCCCGCCGCGCCCGTGCCGCGGCCGCCGCAGCCGATGAGCGCGACCTGGATGAGGTCGCTTCCCGCCGCATGTACGAGCGGAATGCCCGCCGCCGCCAGCGTCGAGGCGCCGGCGATCGCTCCCGCGTCGCGCAGGAACCTGCGCCGCGAACCTGTCCGTCTCTGCGTGTCACTCATGCGTGTTCTCCTTGCGTTGTGCCTTGCCGTGCTCCGCGACATACGCGCCGTTCCCATCATAGCCGCGGAGGCGGACCCGGTAAAGGCGGACACGGCCTCCGCGAGCCGGCGCCGTAACCGTTCACGGTTTTCTCGCCGTGTTCGGGTGCACAACCACGCGTCATCTCACGGGAAAGAAACCACAGAGTCACCGAGAGCGCAGAGAAGGACACGGAGAGAGACCGCTGCACTTGACACGGAGTCTCGTAACGTCTCACGTTCCGTTCTCTNNCAGAAAGAGCATCACGAAGGACGCCGGAATGCGAGTGATGTACTGAAGGCGGAGATTCGCGAGTTCGCGATGCCCTGTGAACGGTTACCCGGCGCCTCGGGTTGCTTCCGCACCGCCGAGCGGCTACGATCAACACGGCACCCGAGTTCGAAAGGAGAACCCATGCCGCTCGCACTGATGCCCCTCGTGCTCGCCCTCGCCGCCGCGGCGCCGATGCCGCCCGCGGCGCCCGCCCCCGATCCCCTGCGCGCAACCGACGCCCAGATGCAATGGTGGCGCGAGGCGCGCTTCGGCCTCTTCATCCACTGGGGACCCGTGAGCATCGCCGGCACGGAGATCGGCTGGTCGCGCGGCGGCGAGCGGCGCGGCACGGGCGGCACGGGCGAGATTCCCGTCGAGGTCTACGACAACCTCTACAAGAAGTTCAACCCGGTCAGGTTCGATGCCGCCGAGTGGGTCGCGATCGCCAAGGCGGCGGGCATGAAGTACCTCGTCTTCACGAGCCGCCACCACGACGGGTTCTCCATGTTCGACACGAAGCTCTCGGACTACAAGATCACCGCCTCGCCGTTCGGGCGCGATGTCGTCAAGGAGCTCGGCGACGCCTGCCGCGCGGCGGGCCTCAGGTTCGGCCTGTACTACTCCCCGCCCGACTGGCATCACCCCGACTACCGGACCGAACGCCACGGCCGCTTCATCGAGTTCCTCCACGGCCAGCTCAGGGAGCTGTGCACCGGCTACGGCACGGTCGACATCATCTGGTTCGACGGCCTGGGCGGCTCGGCCGCGGACTGGGGCTCCGCGCGGCTGATCCCCATGATCAGGCAGCTCCAGCCGGGCGTCATCATCAACAACCGCGCCGGCCTCCCCTGCGATCACGACACGCCCGAGCAGGAGATCGGCCGCTTCCAGCGCGGCCGCGCGTGGGAGTCGTGCATCACGATCTGCCGGCAGTGGGCCTGGAAGCCGAACGATGCGTTGAAGTCGCTCCGGGAGTGCATCCATACGCTCGTCCGCTGCGCGGGCGGCGACGGCAACCTCCTCCTCAACGTCGGGCCCATGCCGGCAGGCGAGATCGAGCCGCGCCAGGTCGCGCGCCTGAAGGAGATCGGCGCCTGGCTCGCCGCGCACGGCGAGTCGATCTACGGAACGCGCGGCGGGCCGTTCATTCCGGGCCCGTGGGGCGCGAGCACGTGCAAGGGGAACAACGTCTACGTGCACGTGCTCGACTGGAGCCGGGCCGCGGACGGGCTGGTCCTGCCGCCCCTCCCCGGGAAGATCGTCCGCAGCGCCGTGCTCACGGGAGGCGCGGCGCAGGTCGCGCAGTCCCCCGATGCGATCACGATCGCGGTGGCGCCGAAGGACCGCGACCCCATCGACACGCTCGTCGTGCTCACCCTCGACGGCCCCGCCGAGGACATCGCGCCCATCGCGGCCGCGTCCGGATCCCTCGCCGCCGGCAAGAAGGCGAGGGCGTCCAACGTATACATGGGCAACCCCGCGCACGGCCCCGACAAGGCCGTCGATGACGACGACGGCACCCGCTGGGCGACCGATGCCGGCGTCAAGGAGGCGTGGCTGGAGATCGACCTCGGCGCGCCCATGACGTTCGATCGCGCCGCGATCAGCGAGGAGTACGATCGCGTGACCGCGTTCGAGCTGCGCGCCAAGCAGGGCGACGCGTGGGCGGCGTTCTTCAAGGGGGACCGCATCGGACGCCGCGGCGCCTTCAGCTTCCCGGCCGTGACGGCGCAGGTTGTCAGGCTCCAGATTCTCTCGGCCCGCGACGGCCCCACGATCTGGGAGTTTCAGCTCTTCAAGGCGAGGTGATGAACTCCCCGTCAGACATGGCGCGCCGGCGCGCTCGACGCGCCGCTTCGCCGGAGAAGTAACCTTCGCGCGGGCAACGACTTCCGCCTGAGGGTTGACGCGCGCCTCCGTTCCCGGGAGAATGGAGTTTTGCGCTCGGGCTCCCCGTGAGCCCGCATGACGAGGAGAAAACCTGTGCATGATGCTCGCGCTCGCGGTCTCCGCGTCCGGACGCGATATCATTGTTCCGAGCGCTGTCATGCACGTGCGTCTCATCGAATGCACAAGGGTCTGAATGGCGTCGAATGACTTTCCGCTGCGCCGCGGCGTGCGGTCGAGATAGGAGAATTCCAATGCGTACCCTTTCCATGGTCTTCGTGGCGGCGTGCCTGGCTGCCGCCGATATGCGCGCGGCGACGATCAACGTCCCCGCCGACGTGCGCACGATCCAGAGCGCGATCAACGCCGCGGCGACGGGCGACACGATCCTCGTGGCCCCGGGCACCTACACCGAGACGATCGTCGTCAACAAGGATCTCACGCTGCGCAGCTCGGACGGCGCCGCCGTTACGGTTCTGCGCGTGGGCTCCGCCGACAAGATCGTCCTCACGGTGAGCGCGGGCCGCACCGCCGCCACGCTGATCGAGGGTTTCACGATCACCGGCGCCAGCCTCGCGACAGGCGGCGCGCTCACGATACAGGACGCGAGCCCGATCATCAGCCGCAACGTGATCCGCAACAACACGACCGGCCAGGGCGGCGCCGCGCTGCGCGCGACGTCGTCGGACGGCGCGCACGCGCCCACGATCGTCAACAACATCATCTACGCGAACACCTCGACCGCGTCCGGCGGCGCCGTCGCCGTCAACAACGTCGGCGCGCTCCTCTTCGCCGGCAACACCGTGTGCGGCAACAGCGCGGCGACGACGGGCGGCGGATTCGATGTCGAGGCCGGCTCCGCGGACATCCGGATCGTCGACTGCATCTTCTGGGCGAACGGCGCGAGCAACCTCGCCGGCGTCACCGCCGCGATGATCTCCTACTGCGACGTCGAGGGCGGCGCGCCCGAGGGCGGCACCGGCAACATCGCGGCCGACCCTCGGCTCGTCAACGCCGCGGGCGGCGATTTCCATCTTCTCGCCGCGAGCCCCTGCCGCGGCGCGGGCACGGCCGTGGCCGCGCTGGCCGTCGACTTCGACGGGGAGCCGCGCGACGCGACGCCGGACATCGGCGCCGACGAGTACCGCGTGCCGCCCGTCACGGGCCTCGCGTGCACGCCCGATGTGCTCGATGTCCTGCTCGCGTGGACGAACCCCTGGACGGGGTACACGTCCATCGAGGTATTCAGGGACGGAGACCCGACGGCGATCGCGACGCTGGCGGGAACGGCGACGGCGTACACCGACAGCTCCGTGCTGCCGGGAGATCACAGCTACGCCGTCGTTGCCTACGCCGGCGCCGATGCGTCTTCCCCGGCCACGTGCGCATCCGTGCACGTCGAGGTGCCGCCCGTCACCGGCCTCGCCTGCACGCGCAACGGCGACGTCGCCGACCTGGCATGGACCAACGGCTACGCGTACACGAACGTGCGCATTCTTCGCGAGGGCGCCGAGGCCGCGCTGCTTCCGGGGAGCGCGACGTCGTACCGGAGCACGACGCTCGCCGTGGGCCCCAACAATTTCCAGGTGATCGGCGTCCTCGACGGCGCGTCGTCGGACGCGGCAGCGTGCACGGTCGAGATGCCCCTCGCGCCGCCGTACGACCTGACCTGCACGGCGGGAACCGCAAGCCTGACCGTGACGCTCCAGTGGACGAACGGCGATGCGTACGACAGCGTCGAGATTCACCGCAACGGCACGATCGTGCAGACGCTGACCGGCGCCCCTACGAGCTTCATCGACACCTTGACCGCGCCCGGCGAGTACGCCTACAGCGTGCTCGGGAAAGTCGGCACGTACGCGTCGGCGGCCGCCGCGTGCACCGCGACCTTGACGTACGTCCCGCCGGCGACGAACCTCCTGTGCCCGATCGGCACCGACGGCATCGCGCACCTCACGTGGACGAACGGCGCCTCGAACTACACCGGCATCGCCGTCACCATCGACGGCGTTCCGGCGCCCGGGACGCCCTTGACGGGCACCGCCCAGGCCTACGACTCGCCGGTGCTCGCGCCCGGGTCGCACACGTTCGCGGTGCAGCCGTTCATCGACGCCTACCAGGCAAGCCCGGCGACGTGCGCGGGCGCGGCGCCGATCCCGCCGCCGGCGGCATTCACCTGCACGCCCTCGACGACCAGCCTCGCCGTCGCGCTCGCGTGGACCAACGGCTGGACCTACGACAGCGTCGTCGTCCGCCGCGGCGGCGCGACGATCGCCACGCTCGCCGGCTCGGCGGCGAGCTACGGCGACACCGTGCCCGCGCCCGGCACGTACGCCTACGAGGTCTACGGCGTGCTCGCGGGGCAGAACTCAAGCGCGGCGACGTGCAGCGCGGAGTCGACCTACGTCGCGCCCGTGACCATCACCCAGTGCACGATCGGCGCGGACCGCATCGCGCACCTCGCCTGGACGAACGGCGCCGCCAATTACACCGGCATCACGCTGCTCATCAACGGCATGGCCGCCCCCGGCTCGCCGCTCCCCGGCAGCGCGACGAGCTTCACGTCGGCCGCGCTCCAGCCCGGCACGTACAGCTTCTCGGTGCAGCCTTCGATCGGCACGTACCTGGCGATCCCGCGGACGTGCAGCGCCACATCGCCGCTCCCGCCGCCGTCGGCCTTCGCCTGCTCGCCGTCGGCGACCAGCCTCGCCGTCGCGCTGGTGTGGACCAACGGCTGGACCTACGAGAGCGTGGTCGTCCGCCGCGGCGCCACGACGATCGCCACCCTCGCCGGCTCGGCGACAAGCTACAACGACACCGTGCCCGCGCCCGGCGTCTACGCCTACGAGGTCTACGGCACGTCCGCGTCGCAGACCTCGACCGCGGCGCCATGCAGCGCGGAGTCGACCTACGTCGCGCCCGTCGCGATCACCGCGTGCACGATCGATGCCGACCGCAGTGCGCACCTCGCGTGGACCAACGGCGCGACGAACTACACGAGCATCACGGTCTCCATCGACGGCGCCGCCCAGGCGCCGCTCGCCGGCACCGCGACGAGCTACACATCGGCGACGCTCGCCCCCGGCGCCCACACGTTCGCCGTGCAACCGGCAATCGGCACGTACCTGGCAAGCCCGGAGTCGTGCAGCGCCGCGGCGCTGCTCCCGCCGCCCACGGCCTTCTCCTGCACGCCGTCGACGAGCAGCGCCGCGGTCGCGCTCGCGTGGACCAACGGCTGGGCCTACGACAACGTCGTCGTCCGCCGCGGCGGCGCGACGATCGCGACGCTCGCCGGCTCGGCGACGAGCTACGGCGACAGCGTGCCCGCGCCCGGCACGTATGCCTACGAGGTCTACGGCACGCTCACGGCGCAGAACTCGACGGCGGCGACGTGCGGCGCCGAGTCGACCTACGTCGCGCCCGTGACGATCACCCAGTGCACGATCGACACGGACCGCATCGCGCACCTCGCGTGGACGAACGGCGCGACGGGCTACACGAGCATCGCGGTTTCAATCGACGGCGCTCCCCAGGCGCCGCTCGCGGGCACCGCGACGAGCTACACGTCGGCCGCACTGGCCCCCGGCAGCCACACGTTCGCCGTGCAGCCCTCGATCGGCACCTACGCGGCCGTCGCGCGGACGTGCACCGCCGCGGCGCCGCTGCCGCCGCCCTCCGCCTTCACCTGCTCGCCGTCGACGACCAGCCTCGCGGTCGCGCTCGCGTGGACCAACAACTGGACCTACGACAGCGTCGCCGTCCGCCGCGGCGGCACGACGATCGCGACGCTCGCGGGCTCGGCGACGAGCTACGGCGACACCGTACCCGCGCCCGGCGTGTACGCCTACGAGGTCTACGGTACGCTGTCGTCGGTGAGCTCGACCGCGGCGACGTGCGGCGCGGAGTCGACCTACGTCGCGCCCGTCACGATCACCCAGTGCACGATCGGCACGGACCGCATCGCGCGCCTCGCGTGGACGAACGGCGCGACGAACTACGCCAGCATCGTCGTTTCCATCGACGGCGTCGCCCAGGCGCCTCTCGCCGGCACCGCGACGACGTACACCTCGGCCGCGCTCGACCTCGGCAGCCACACGTTCGCCGTGCAACCCTCGATCGGCGCCTACACGGCAAGCCCGCGGACGTGCAGCGCCACGACGCCGCTGCCGCCGCCATCCGGCTTCACCTGCACGCCGTCGACAACCAGCCTCGCGGTCGCGCTCGCATGGACCAACGGCTGGGCCTACGACAGCGTCGTCGTGCGCCGCAACGGCGCCGCGATCGCGACGCTCGCGGGCTCGGCGACGAGCTACAACGACACCGTCCCCGCGCCCGGCACGTACGCCTACGAGGTTTACGGCACGCTCGCGGCCCAGACCTCGACCACTGCGGCGTGCGGCGCGGAGTCGACCTACGTCGCGCCCGTCACGATCACCCAGTGCACGATCGGCACGGATCGCATCGCGCGCCTCGCGTGGACGAACGGCGCGACGAACTACACCGCCATCACGCTGCTCCTGAACGGCGTCGCCGCCCCCGGCTCGCCGCTTGCCGGCACCGCGACGAGCTACACGTCGGCCGTGCTCGCCCCCGGCGCGTACACCTTCACGGTGCGGCCCTCGATCGGCGCCTACACGGCGAGTCCGCGGACGTGCAGCGCGACGGCGCCGCTCCCGCCGCCGACGGCCTTCGTCTGCACGCCGTCGACGACGAGCCTCGCGGTCGCGCTCGCGTGGACCAACGGCTGGACCTACAACAGCGTCGTCGTGCGCCGCAACGGCGTCACGATCGCGACGCTCCAGGGCTCGCCGACCGCGTACGGCGACACGGTGGGGACGCCGGGGAACTACGCGTACGAGATCTACGGCACGCTCGAAGCGCTGGCATCGGCCACGGCGACGTGCAACGCCGAAGCGACCTTCGTGACGCCCGTCGGCATCACGGAATGCGCGATCGGCGCCGATCGCATCGCGCACCTCGCGTGGACCAACGGCGTCACGTACTACGACGGCATCGCGATCCTCATCGATGGGGCCTCGGCGGCGGGCTCGCCGCTGCCGGGCAGCACGACGACCTACACATCGGGAGCGCTCGCGCCCGGCAACCACACCTTCACGGTGCGGCCCTACGTGGACGTGTACGACGCGACCGCGGCGACCTGCGCGGCGGCCGCGCCGCTCCCGCCGCCTACGGCGTTCACGTGCACGGCGGACAACCTCACGGTGACGCTGGCGTGGACCAACGGATGGGGCTACGACAACGTGGTCGTCCGCCGCGACGGCGCGACGATCCACACGCTCGCGGGCACGAGCACCACGTACATCGATACGCTCTCGGTGCCGGGCGCGCACGCCTACGATGTGTACGGCACGAGCGGCGCGCTCCAATCCGAGGCCGCGACCTGCAGCACCGATGCCGACTACGTCGCGCCCGTCATCATCACGCAGTGCACGATCGGCGCCGACCGCATCGCCCGCCTGGCGTGGACCAACGGCGCCGCGAACTACACCGGCATACGAGTGCGCATCGACGGCACGGCGGTCGCGGAATCGCCGCTTGCCGGCGCCGCCGCGAGCTACACGTCAGCCGCGCTCGTCCCCGGCAGCCACGCCTTCAGCCTGGAGCCTTTCATCGACACGTACAACGCCGTGCCGGCGACGTGCTCGGCAACGGCGCCGCTGCCGCCGCCGGCAGGCTTCACGTGCACGCCTGCGGGCAATGCGCTCACGATCGCGCTCGGGTGGACGAACGGCTGGACGTACACGAGCGTCGTCGTTCTGCGCGACGGCGCGGTCGTCGCCACGCTCGGCGGCGCCGCGACGAGCTACGTCGACACGCTGCCGGCCCCCGGCGGGTACGTGTACGGCGTCTACGGCGCGACGGCCGCCCAGCAGTCGACCGTCGCCTCCTGCGCCGTCGAATCCTCGTACGTGCCGCCCGTCGCGATCACCCAATGCACGGCCGGCGCCGACCGCATCGCCCGTGTCGCGTGGACCAACGGCGCGACGAACTACACCGGCATCATCGTGCGCATCGACGGCATCACGGTCCCGCAGTCGCCGCTGCCCGGCACCGCGACGAGCTACAACTCCGCCGCGCTCGCCCCGGGCACGCACGCGATCGGCATTCAGCCCTACATCGACGAGTACAACGCCATCGCGGCGACGTGCAGCGTCGCCGCCCCGCTGCCGCCGCCCGCGGGCTTCACGTGCACGCCATCGCCGACCAGCCTCCAGGTCGCGCTCGCGTGGACCAACGGCTGGGCGTACGACAGCGTGCTCGTCCGCCGCGGCGGCACGACGATCGCGACCCTCGCCGGCTCGGCGACGAGCTACGGCGACACCGTGCCCGCGCCCGGCGCCTACGCCTACGAGATTCGCGGCACGCTGGGACTGCTCGAGTCGGTCGCCGCAACGTGCGGCGCCGAGGCGACCTACGTGGCGCCGGCCGCGATCACGCAGTGCACGATCGGAGGAGACCGCATCGGGCGCCTTGTCTGGACCAACGGCGCGACGAACTACACCGGCATCCGGCTGCTCATCGACGGCGCGTCCGTCGCCCAGTCGCCGCTTCCCGGCACCGCGACGAGCTACACATCGGAGGCGCTCGCGCCCGGCAGCCACACGTTCAGCGTGCAGCCGTACATCAGCACGTACAACGCCGTCCCGGCAACATGCACGGCGACGGCGCCGCTGCCGCCGCCCACGGCCTTCACCTGCGCGGCGCCTGCGAACAGCCTTGCGATACCGCTCGCCTGGACGAACGGCTGGACGTACCAGAGCGTCGTCGTCCTTCGCAACGGCGCGGTCGTCGCGACGCTCGCGGGCACGGCCGCGGCCTACATCGACACGGTCCCGGCGCCCGGAGCCTACACCTACGGCGTCTACGGCTTGACGGCGACCCAGCAGTCGACCTCCACGGCCTGCGCCACGGAAGCCACGTACGTCGCGCCGGTGACGATCACGCAATGCGCCATCGGCGATGACCGCATCGCGCACCTCGCCTGGACGAACGGCGCCGCGAACTACACCGGCATACGCGTGTCCATCGACGGCACGGCGGTCGCGCAGTCGCCGCTCGCGGGCACCGCGACGAGCTACGTGTCGGCCGCGCTCAACCCCGGCCTGCACGCGATCGCGTTGCAGCCGTACATCGGCACGTACAGCGCGAACGAGCGCGCCTGCAGCGCCACGGCGCCGCTGCCGCCCCCGACCGCATTCACGTGCACGGCCGCCGCGGGCAGCCTGACCATCGCGCTCGCCTGGACCAACGGCTGGACGTACGACAGCGTCGTCATCCGCCGCGACGGCACGGTGATCCGCACGGTCACGGGCACGACCACGTCGGTCGCCGACACGCCGGCGGCCCCGGGAACCTACCTGTACGAGATTCAGGGCGTGCTGGCCGACCAGACCTCCGCCCTGGCGCCGTGCACGGTCGCGCAGGCGTACGTCGCGCCGGTGACGATCACGACGTGCGCCATCGATGCGAGCCGCGCCGCCCATCTCGCGTGGACGAACGGCGCGGCCAACTACGACGGCATCACGCTGCTCGTCGACGGCGTCGCGGCGGCGATCTCTCCGCTCGCCGGCACGGCGACGAGCTGCGACATGGCCGGGCTCGTTCCCGGAAACCACACCTTCAGCCTGCAGCCCTTCATCGGCGCCTACACGGCGACGGCGGCCGCGTGCAGCGCCACGGCGCCGCTCCCGCCCCCCGCCGGCTTCGCGTGCACGGTGGGAAGCAGCAGCCTCTTCGTCTCGCTTGCGTGGACGAACGGGTGGACGTACGAGACCGTGGTGATCCTGAGGAACGGGACCCTGGTCCAGACGCTCGCGGGCTCGCCGGCATCCTACACCGACACGCTCCCCGCACCGGGCGCCTACACCTACGCGGTCTACGGCACGCTCGGCGTCCAGCAGTCGACGTCCGCGTCGTGCGGCCTCGAGGCCACGTACGTCGCGCCCGTCACGATCACGCAGTGCGCCATCGGCGCCGACCGCGTTGCGCACCTCGCCTGGACGAACGGCGCGACGAATTACACATCCATCGCGCTCCTCATCGACGGCGCCGCGGCGCCCGAGTCGCCGCTCCCCGGCACGGCCGCAACCTACGTCTCGGCCGTGCTCGCCCCGGGCCAGCACACGTTCGCGGTCCAGCCGAGCATCGGCACCTATCAGGCAAGCTCGCGGAACTGCACGGCCGAGGCGCCCCTTCCGCCGCCCGCCAGTCTCGTGTGCACGCCGGACACGGCCAGCCTCGCCATCGCGCTCGTCTGGACCAACGGCTGGACTTACCAGAGTGTCGTGATCCGGCGCAACGGCACGATCATCCGCACGCTGTCGGGCTCGCCGGCATCGTACACCGACACCGTCCCGTCGCCCGGCACGTACACGTACGATGTGTACGGCACGCTCGGCACCCTGACCTCGCAGGCGGTTTCCGGCGCGGCCGAGGCCACCTATGTCGCGCCCGTCACGATCACGAGCTGCTCGTTCGACACGAGCCGGATCGCGCACCTCGACTGGACGGACGGCGCGGCCAACTACGACGGCATCGTGGTGCTCATCAACGGCGCCGCGGCGCCGGAATCGCCGCTCGCCGGCACGGCGACGAGCTACGCGTCGAGCGCGCTCGATCCCGGCCCGTACACCTTCTCGCTGCGGCCGTACATCGGAACCTACCAGGCCATCGAGAGAACCTGCACGACCGAGTCTCCGCTGCCGCCGCCGACGGGCTTCACCTGCACGCCGGGCACCGACAACCTCTCCGTGGCCCTGGCGTGGACGAACGGCTGGTCCTACGACTCCGTCGTCGTGCGCCGCGACAGCGGCACGATCGCGACGCTCACGGGCACGAGCACGAGCTACATCGACACGCTGTCGGCTCCCGGCACGCACGCGTACGAGATCCACGGCGTGCGGGGAACGCAGCAGTCGACCGCGGCGGCCTGCAGCACCGACGCGACGTACGTCGCGCCCGTCACGATCACCCAGTGCACCATCGGCGCGGACCGCATCGCGCGCCTCGCATGGACGAACGGCGCCGACAATTACGACGGCATCGCGCTGCGCGTCGACGGCGCCGCGGCGCCGGGCTCTCCCCTGGCGGGCGGCGCCGCGAGCTGGACGTCGGCGGCGCTCGCGCCGGGACAGCACACGTTCGAGGTCCAGCCGTTCATCGGCACGTACCAGGCAAGCCCGCGGAACTGCACCGCCGAGGCGCCGCTCCCGCCGCCCACCGGCCTGAGCTGCTCGGCGGGCGCCGCCGGCCCCAACGTCGTCCTGGCGTGGACAAACGGCTGGAGCTACGCGAGCATCCTCGTCCGCCGCGACGGCGTCCTCATCGCCACGCTCGCCGGCACGACCACCGCCTACGCCGACACGCCCGCCCTGCCGGGCGTCTACGCCTACAGCGTCGCCGGCGTTCTGGACGGCCGGACATCGACCGCCGCGCTCTGCAGCGCCGAGCTCGCGTACGTGGCGCCGCTCGCCATCACGGAATGCACGATCGGCGCCGATCGCATCGCGCACCTCGCGTGGACGAACGGCGCGACCTCGTACACCGGCATCACGCTGCTCATCGACGGCGCCGCGGCGCAGGGCTCGCCCCTCCCGGGCACGGCGACGAGCTACGTCTCGGCGGCGCTCGTCCCCGGACAGCACACCTTCACGCTTGAGCCTTTCATCGGCACGTACGTCGGCGCCGCCGCGAGCTGCGCGGCGACGGCGCCGCTCCCGCCGCCCATGGCGCTGGCGTGCACGGCAGGCACGAGCAACCTCAACGTCGCCCTACTCTGGACGAACGGCTGGACATACCAGAGCGTCGTGATCATGCGCAACGGCGCCGTGATCCGCACGCTGTCCGGGTCGCCATCGTCGTACACCGACCTCCTGCCCGCACCCGGCATCTACCGCTACGACGTCTACGGCACGCTCGCAACCCAGCAGTCGACCGCCGTCGCGTGCACCACGGAGGCCGCGTACGTCGCGCCGGCCGCCATCACGCAGTGCCTGGTCGACTCGAGCCGCATCGGGCGTCTGGCCTGGACCAACGGCGCCGCCAACTACGACGGCATCGCCGTCCTGATCGACGGCGCCGCCGCGGCGGGCTCGCCGCTCGCCGGCACGGCGACGAGCTACACCTCGGTTGCGCTCGACCCCGGCATCCACACGTTCACGCTGCGGCCATTCATCGGCGCGTACCAGGCAAGCGCCGCGACGTGCAGCGCCGAGGCGCTGCTGCCGCCGCCCGCCGGCCTGACGTGCGCTGCCGCCGCCGGAACCTTGACGGTGTCGCTCGCGTGGACGAACGGCTGGTCGTACGACCAGATCGTCGTCCGCCGCGGCACCACGACCATCGCGACGCTCCCCGGCGCAACGACGGCGTACACCGACACGACGCCCGCCCCCGGCGTCTACACCTACCAGGCGTACGGGGCGCTCGGCAGCCAGCAGTCCTCGGCCGCGTCCTGCAGCACGGAGGCGACCTACGTCGCGCCCGTCAGCATCACCGAGTGCTCGCTCGATGCCGCGCGCTGCGCGCATCTGGCCTGGACGAACGGCGCCGCCAACTACGACGGCATCACCGTCCAGATCGACGGCATGGTCGCGGCGACGCTGGAAGGCTCGGCGACGAGCTTCGCCACCGCGGCCCTCTACCCCGGGCACCACACCTACTCGATCAGGCCCTTCATCGGCACGTACCAGGCCGCGGCCGCGACCTGCGCCAACGACGTGCCGCTGCCGCCGCCGACGAATTTCGCGTGCACGCCGGCGCTCGAGAGCTGGAACGTGACGCTCACCTGGACGAACGGCTGGACGTACGGCAGCATGACGCTGCTCAGGAACGGCATTCCGCGCGCGACCCTGGCGGGCGCGCCCACGTCGTTCAACGACACGATCGAGGAGCTCGGCACGACGACGTACGAGCTCTACGGCTCGGTCGGCACGCTCAACTCGACGACCGTCACGTGCGTCACCGAGGTGACCTACGTGGCGCCCGTCACGCTGGCGGGCTGCACCGTGGATGCCGGCCGCGTTCTGCACCTTTCGTGGACGAACGGGGCCACTCCCTATGACGGCATCGCGGTGCTGCTCAACGGCAGCCCCGCGCCGGGGACTCCGCTCCCGCCGGCCGCGACCTCCTACACGTCGCCGGCGCTGGACCCCGCGCGCTACACGTTCAGCGTGCGTCCGTTTGCCGGATCGTTCTCCGCCGTGCCGC
>DHGK01000038.1:12529-18689 GCA_002402755.1 Planctomycetes bacterium UBA4800 | reverse complement strand
ATTCGCGATTGAGGAGCGGTCGAAGATGGCGCGAGCCAGGGAGACCAAAATGGGAAGTTATTGTTGCGCGGCCCCTAACGTCTCATGTCCCGTTCTCTGTGCCCTCTGTCTTCTCTGTGGTGAACCGGAAAGAGCACCGCGAAGGACGCCGGAATGTGATGTACTGAACGCGGAGATTCACGCGTTCGGGATGCCCTGTGAACGGTTGCGAAAGCAGTGCTGTCGTCCGAGACTCCGGAGCACGCCATGGCGCGTCCAACCGATGTCCGCGTCGCCGATGCGGCGCTGTACTTCCTTCCCGTCGCGACGCGCGTCCCGCTCAAGTTCGGGCCCGAGACGCTGACATCGGTGACGTGCGCGCGCGCCTGCGTGCGCGTTGCCGATGCCCGCGGGCGCATCGCGGAAGGGTGGGGCGAGACGCCGCTCAGCGTGCAGTGGGTATGGCCGAGCGCGCGTCCCTGCGAGGAGCGGCACGCGGCGCTCAAGGAATTCTGCGTGCGCGTGGCGGGGGCGTGGAAGGCGTTCGATGCGTGCGGGCACGCGCTGGAGGTCGGGCACGCATTCCTCGAGGAGCGCCTGGGCGGGCTCCTGACCGCGTTCAACGCGGAGCGCGGCGGCGCCGAGCCCGTGCCGCATCTGGCGGCGCTCGTGTGCGCGTCGGCGTTCGACCTCGCGCTGCACGATGCGTACGGCGCCTGCAACGGCGCGCCGGTCTACGCGACGTACGGGGCCGACTGGCTCTCGCGCGACCTGGCATCGTACCTGGCGGCGGAACCGGGCATCTCGTTCGCGGGCAAATACCCGGCCGATTACCTGGCCGCCGATCCGCCGCGCCGCCTTCCCGCCTGGCACCTCGTGGGAGGGAAAGACGCGCTCGATGCGGCCGAGCTGGACGGGACGGAGCCTGACGACGGCTATCCCGTGACGCTCGAGGACTGGATCCGCGCCGACGGCCTGTACTGCCTCAAGGTGAAGCTGCGCGGCGATGACGCCGCCTGGGACCATGCGAGGCTGGCGAAGGTCGGCGCCATCGCCGAGGCGGCCGGGGTGCGCTGGCTCACGGCCGACTTCAACTGCACGGTCACCGATCCCGGCTACGTCACGGAGATTCTCGACCGGCTGCTCCGCGACGAGCCGCGCACGTACGCGCGCATTCTCTACGTCGAGCAGCCGTTTCCGTACGACCTGGAGGCGCACCCGATCGACGTGCGCTGCGTGGCCGCGCGCAAGCCGCTCTTCATGGACGAGAGCGCGCACGACTGGCGTCTCGTCAGGCTCGGCCGGAGCCTGGGCTGGACTGGTGTGGCGCTCAAGACGTGCAAGACGCAGACCGGCGCCCTGCTCAGCCTGTGCTGGGCCAGGGCGCACGGCATGACGCTCATGGTACAGGACCTGACCAATCCCATGCTCGCCCAGATCCCGCACGCGCTGCTCGGCGCCCATGCCGGGACGATCATGGGGGTCGAGACCAACGCCATGCAGTTCTACCCCGAGGCGTCGCGCCCGGAAGCCGCGGTGCACCCCGGGCTCTATCGGCGCCGCGGCGGGATGATCGATCTCTCGACGCTCGGGGGGCCGGGCTTCGGGAGCCGCATCGAGCGCATCTGCCGCGCGCTGCCCGCGCCCGCGGTTGCGTTCGAGGGCGCATTCGGATTCAATGAATAGCGGCAGGTTCCACTGAAGGAGGATTGCATGACCGCGAGAATGTACGCCGTTGTCGTGGGCGCGATGGTCTCGGCCCTGGCGCCGGGCGCGGAGCCCAACACGCTCACCGAGGCCGAGCGGCGCGAGGGCTTCACGCTGCTCTTCGACGGCGCGACGTTCGCCGGCTGGGAGGGCGACCCCGCCGTGTGGTCGGTCGCCGGCGGCGCGATCGTCGGCGCAACGACCGCCGAGAAGCCGATCAAGGGCAACACCTTCGCCTTCTGGCGCGGCGGGGCGCCGGCCGACTTCGAGCTGCGCCTCCAGTGGAAGATCGAGGGCGGGAACTCCGGCGTGCAGTACCGCAGCAAGGACATGGGCAACTGGGTGGCGGCGGGGTACCAGGCCGACATCGACGCGGGGCACGCGTACACCGGCATCCTGTACGAGGAGCGCGGCCGCGGCATCATGGCGCTCCGCGGCGAGAAGGTGCTCAGGTGGCCGAACGGCAACAAGCAGGTCGTCGCGAAGATCAACGAGGACGCGGCCGTGCGCCAGGCGATCAAGAACGACGACTGGAACGACTACACGATCATTGCCGATGGCATCCGTCTGATCCAGAAGATCAACGGCGTCACGACCATGGACTTCATCGACGAGGAAGAGGCCAAGCGCGCCGCCTCCGGCGTGCTCGCGCTGCAGGTCCACGCGGGGCCGCCGATGGCCGTGCGCTACCGCTCGATACGCCTTCGCGTCCTGAAGCCCGCCGCGGAGAAGCCCGTCCCGCCGCCCGAGGCCATCGCCCCCGAGGCGTGGGTTCCGCTCTTCGACGGCAAGACCCTCGGCGCCTGGAACGTCGCCGCGGGCGAGGGGTGCGGCAAGGCCGCGGCCGCGGACGGGCAGCTCGTGCTGGAGGCGGGAAGCCCCATGACGGGCATCGTGTGGACGCGCGACTTCCCGGCGAGCAACTACGAGGTGTCGCTCGAGGCCTGCCGGCTCGACGGGCATGACTTCTTCTGCGGCTTGACGTTCCCTGTCGGGAGCGAGTGCTGCACGCTCATCGTCGGCGGCTGGGGCGGCGGGTGCGTCGGGCTTTCCAACGTCGACCGCCAGGCGGCCGACAGCAACCAGACGACGAAGTTCCTCCAGTTCAAGGACGGGACGTGGTACCCGATCAGGCTGCGCGTGACCGACGCGCGCATCGAGGTCTGGATCGACAAGGACAAGCAGGTCGACCTGGAGCGCGCGGGGCACGGCTTCTCGATCTGGCCGCAGCAGGAGCCATGCCGGCCGTTCGGCGTGGCGACGTGGTACACGAAGGCGGGGCTCAGGAACCTGAAGATGGCGCGCTGGTAGCGCGCGCCGAAGGAGCGAGCTATGCGTGCATGGATGTGTGCGGCGGCGTGGTGGGCGTGCGCGCTCGCGGGCGCGGCGCAGGCCGGCGGCGAGGCGGCGGCGCCGGGGCGCGGCATCGTCGTCCTGATCGGCGATCGGGGCTGCGCGGCGGCGATCGAGCTCGCCGGCCGGACCGAGTGCCTCATCTTCGTGCAGCTCGAGCGCGACGAGGAGGTTGCCGCGGCGCGCCTCGCCGCCGAGGAGGCGGGCCTGTACGGCACGCGCATATTCGTCGCGCGCGGGAGCGCCGCCGCGATTCCGCTCGCCGACAACATCGCCGACGAGCTGCGCGCGCCGCCGGGCGGCGTCGCGCGGGAGGAGGCGCTGCGCGTCGTGCGGCCCGAGGGCCTGGCTCTGATCGGAGCCGAGCGCGCGGCGAAGCCCTTCCCCCCGGGCATGGACGACTGGACGCACCCGTACCACCTTCCCGACAACAACCCGCAGAGCAATGACACGATCGCGCGGGCGCCGTACCTCACGCAGTTCCTGGCGGCGCCGTACTACGACCCGCTCCCGCAGGTGACGGTGTCGGCGGCGGGCCGCGTGTTCCGCGTGCTGGGGCACATCGCGTTCAAGCCGCGCGAGGAGCCGCACATGAACTCGATCATCGCCTACAACGGCTGGAACGGCGTCGAGCTCTGGCGCCGGCCCATCACGCCGGGGATCATGGTGCACCGCAACACCGTCATCGCGACGCGGGACGCCGTCTTCCTGGGCGATGAGAAATCGTGCAAGGTGCTCGACGCCGCGACGGGAGCGCTCGAGGAGGAGATCGCGCCGCCCGCCGATCTGGCCGGCGGCACCTTCTGGAAGTGGATGGCGCTCGACGGGGGTGTTCTCTACGCGCTGATCGGCGAGCAGGAGCCGATCGACCCGGAGGTGCGGCGGTCGAACGTGAACAACCACGGCTGGCCCTGGGCGCCGCTCTCCAAGGGGTACAACCTGCCCGAGAACCCGTGGGGCTACGGCCGCGATGTGCTCGCCATCGACCCGGCGACGAAGAAGGTCCTCTGGCACCACCGGGAGAGCGAGCCGATCGACAGCCGCGCGATGTGCCTGCGCGGCGGGCGGATCTACGCCTTCAGGTTCGGCGCGTTCCTGACGTGCCTGGACGCGGCCGGCGGCAAGGTCGTGTGGCGCCGGACCGCGGCCGCCGACCCCGAGGTCTTCCGCGCGCTCGGCAGGAACCTCAACCGCCAGGACTGGCGTACGAACTTCCGCACGGCGGCGTACCTCAAGGCAAGCGACAAGGCGCTCTTCTTCGCGGGGCCGATGATGGACAAGCTCATCGCGCTCTCGACCGAGGACGGCCGCGTGCTCTGGCAGTATCCGTACGACAACTTCCAGCTCGTCCTCAGGGATGACGGGCTGTACGGCATCGGCGGCGGCATCTGGACCGACAAGACGAGCCGGGTCCTCGATCCGCTCACGGGCGCGGTGCTGGCCGAGATCCCGATCGGACGGCGCGCGTGCACGCGGCCGACGGGCACGGCCGATGCCGTGTTCTTCCGGGCGGACGGCGGCTCGGTCCGCATCGACGCGGCGACGCGCAGGCCCCAGTACGTCTCGCCCATGCGGCCGACGTGCTTCGACGGCGTCACGGTCGCGAACGGCCTTCTGTACTGGTGGCCCTTCGTCTGCGACTGCCAGCAGAGCCTCGTCGGCGCCGCCTGCGTCGGTCCGGCGGGAGACTACCGCTTCGATCGGACGGCGACCGAGGCCGAGCGGCTCGCGCGCGCGGAAGGCTGGGACAGGGTGCAGCCGCTGCCCTGCGGCGAGGCCGACTGGCCGTCGTTCCGCGCCGACAGCGCGAGCAGCGCGCATTCGGGGGCGGTGATTCCCGCGCGCGCCGAGCTCAGGTGGGAGGCGGCGGCGAAGAAAGGCGTCATGCCGGCGGCGCCGGCGGCGTGCGGCGGCCTCGTGTTCGTCGCGGGGTCGGACGGCGTCGTGCGCGCGCTCGAGGCGGAGACGGGAGCGCCCCGCTGGAAGGCTTTCACGGGGGGCGGCATCAAGATCGCGCCCACGGTCTGGGAAGGCCGGGTCTTCGCCGGCGCGGGCGACGGCTGCGTGTACGCGTTCGAGGCGGCGAGCGGGAGGCTGCTGTGGACCTTCCGGGCGGCGCCGGCGAATCGGCGGATCCCTGTCTACGGCGCGCTGCTGTCGACGTGGCCGGCCGCGAGCGGCGTCCTCGTCCGGGACGGCGTCGCGTACGTCGCCGCGGGACTTGCCAACTACGACGGCACGCACGTCTACGCGCTCGATGCGCGCACGGGCGCGATCAAGTGGCAGAACAACTCCTCGGGGCATCTCAACGCCGAGGCGCGCTCCGGCGTCGGCGTCCAGGGCCAGCTTCTCCTGCACGGCGGCCGCCTGTACCTGGCGGGCGGGAACGCGGTGTCGCCGGGAGTGTACGACATCGCGGACGGCGCGTGCCTCAACAAGGGCGACAGGCTCAACATCTGCGAGTCGATCTGCCTGCGCGGCTGGGAGCTGTACCTGATCGGCGACAAGGTCGTGCCGGGCGGGCAGCTCTTCTACGGCAGCCCGGATCATCTCGTCGTCGATGCGACGTGCTTCGAGAAGGTGCACCACGTGTCCGCGGGCGATCGCGACATCGTGTGGCTCAACGGCCTGGAGGTCAGGTGCTACCGCCCGATCGCGAAGGATGTCCTGACCAGATGCGTGCGCGAGCGGGAGTATCCCGGCAATCACATCATCTCGACGTGGGGCAAGTTCGAGCCCGGGCAGGTGCCGGTGTGGGCGCAGCGCTGCGAGGGCGGCGCGGGCATCGCGGTGGGCAGGAACGCGGTGGTCGCGGCGACGGCGTCGCACGTCATCGCGTTCTCGATCGCCGACGGCGCCGAGCTCTGGCGCTGCGCGCTTCCTGCGCCGCCCGTGGCGTGGGGCATCGCGCTCGACCGGCGCGGCGACGTGCTCGTCGCGTGCAAGGATGGACACGTGCGGTGCTTCGGCGCGCGGTGAGCACGGGGAGGTGCGAAATGCGGCGGCTGGCGGCGGCGGCGTGCGTGTGTGCGGCGGCGCTCGGCGCGCAGGACGATCGGATGCGCGCGGGCATCGTGCTCGATGAGTTCATCTACGAGAAGGCGCCGTTCCCCGAGTGCCA
>DHGK01000038.1:0-12482 GCA_002402755.1 Planctomycetes bacterium UBA4800 | reverse complement strand
CGTGGACGCCGCCGGTCGAGGCCGCGAACGGCGCCGGGCCGGGCGCGGCGCGGCACCCGTGCTGGAACCCGGTGCTGTTCCAGCCCTCGAAGGGCCCGCTCATGCTTTTCTACAAGGTCGGGCCGAGCCCGTCGCGGTGGTGGGGGATGCTGAAGACCTCCGCCGACGGCGGCAGGACCTGGTCGGATGCGCGGCGCCTGCCCGAGGGCATCCTCGGGCCGATCAAGAACAAGCCGATCGAGCTGCGGTCGGGCGTGATCCTGTGCCCGACGAGCACCGAGCACGCGGGCTGGCGCGTGCATTTCGAGCGCTCGCCGGATCTCGGCGCCACGTGGACCGCCACGGCTCCCGTCAACGACGGCAAGGAGCTGAGCGTCATTCAGCCGGCGCTGCTTGTGCATCCCGGCGGGAAGCTGCAGGCGCTCTGCCGGAGCAAGAACAGCGCGATCGTCGAGACCTGGTCCTCCGATGGGGGCGCGACCTGGAGCGCCATGGCGAAGACGGCGCTTCCGAACTCGAGTGCGGGCATCGATGCCGTGACCCTCGCCGACGGCCGCCACCTCCTCGTCTACAACCACACGGTCAGGGGCGGTCCGTTCCCGTCGAGCCGCGAGGTCCTGAACGCGGCCGTGAGTCCGGACGGCCGGCGCTGGCAGGCGGCGCTCGTCCTCGCGCAGGAGAAGGGCGCCGAGTTCTCGTACCCGGCCGTGATCCAGACCCGCGACGGCAAGGTGCACATCACCTACACGTGGAAGCGTCTCAGGATCAAGCACGTCGTCCTCGACCCCGCGGCGCTCGTTCTCAGGGACATGGAGGGCGGCGCCTGGCCGCGCGAAGGGAAGACGGAATAGCCGCGAAGACACGAAGACGCGAAGGCGCGAAGAAGACGACGGAAGGAACCACAGAGACACGGAGAACACGGAGACGATGACGAGAGAGCGATCGGCCGCTCTCCGTTCCGTCCTCGGCGTGCTCTGTGTCTCTGTGGTGGAATCACACGGACGTGCCGCCTGTTTCCCGTCCGTCCGGACCGCCGCGCCAACACGGCGGGGAATACCAGCGTATACGTACATGGTGAGGTGTGTTCCTCTCCTGCGGGCGCCCCGCAGCCCGGTGCGCACGGAGGCGGCGCAACTGGCGGCGGAAAGCCGGGTTTACTATACTGGCGTACACGGGGCCCGCGGCGTCGCGGCGAAACGTTCCACGCAGAGGCTGTGCAATGCATTCCAGGAAACGAGGGACATGGTCCTTGGGACTGTGTCTGTCCGCCGTGGGGGCGTGTCTTTCCGTGCGCGGCGCGGGCGAGGAAGGTCCGCTGTGGACGTTCGAGCGCGCCGACGCCGCCGCCTGCGCGCTCGAGGTCGACGCGGCGCGGCGAGCGGCGCGCCCCGTGAGCCGCCTCCTGTACGGGAAGTTCACCGAGCACCTGGGGCGCAACGTTTACCACGGCATGTGGGCGCAGACCGTCTGCAATCCCGGCTTCGAGGATGTCAAGCACTTCGGCCGCTCCAGGGAGGAGGCCCTGAACGGCGTCGACCACCTCCAGCAGGGCCTCGGGCGCAAGGAGCGGGCCGCGAGCCTGGACCGCGGCATAGCCCTCGGCTGGTTCGCGTTCGGCGAGGGGCAGGTCGGCTACGCCTGCCCCAAGGAGCCGGTCAACTCCGAGCAGTGCCAGCGGATCGAGGTCACGACGCTTGCCGGCGAGGAGGCCGGCATCGTCCAGCCCGTGTTCCTGCCGCTGCACCGCGAGGGCAACTACACGCTCTCGTTCCATGCCCGCGGCGATGACCGGGCCAAGGAGCTGCGCGTCTCGGTGCGGGCGTGGGACAACCCCGCCGCCGTCCTGGGGCGCGGAACCGCGACCGGGATCGATGGCACGTGGAAGCGGTTCTCGGTTCCGCTTGCGCTGCCCCGCACGGGCGAGCCGGGCGGGCCGGCGAGAGGGGCGCCCCTCGCGCTCGTCCTCGCCCTTCCCGCGCCGGGCGCCGTGTGCCTCGATCAGGTCTTTCTCTTCCCGAACGACGCCGCCGGCGGCTTCGACTGTGATGTCATCCGCATGCTCAAGGATTCCCGGCTTCCCCTCCTGCGCTATCCGGGCGGCAACTTCGCCTCGGGGTACCGCTGGAAGGACGGCGTCGGGCCCGTCGATGCGCGGCCCGTGCGGCTCAATCCCGCCTGGTTCCTGGTCGAGTACAATCACGTCGGCACGGACGAGTTCATGGCGTTCTGCACGGCGGTCGGCTGCGAGCCCATGATCTGCGTCAACGCCGGAGACGGAACGCCGGAGGAAGCGGCGCAGTGGGTCGAGTACTGCAACGGCTCCGCGCAGACGCCGATGGGCGCGCTGCGGGCCGCGCACGGGCATGCCGAGCCGTACGGCGTGCGCTACTGGGAGGTGGGCAACGAGCTGTACGGCGCCTGGCAGATCGGCCACTGCACGCCCGAGGAATACGCCGAGCGCTACGAGAAGTTCCACGCGGCCATGCTCGCGGCGGATCCCTCGATCCTGCTCATCGCCAACGGCCAGGACGAGCACTGGAACGCGCCGATCACGCAGCGCAAGGGGAAGCTCCTGCGGTCGCTCTCGATTCACTGCCTGAAGGGCGACGGCATTCCGGAGAACGCCGATCCGCGCGAGGTCTTCGAGGCCCTCATGGCCTCGACCTGGCAGTTCGAGGGGTACATGCGCGGCCTGGGCGCGCAGATGGCGGCGGGCGGCGCCGCGCCCTGCTTCGCCCTGACCGAGCTCCAGATCTTCACCAACAAGCCGGAGCTGCCCAACAACGGCACGCTGTCCGAGGCGCTCTTCCTCTCGGGCATGATCAACGCGGCCATGCGCCTCGACGGCATGGTGGAGCTGATCACGCACAGCGCGCTCGTCAACCACGGCGGCGGCCTCAGGAAGTGGCGCGAGATCGTGTTCGCCAACCCGGTCCACTGCGCCTCGTCGCTCTACTCGCTGCAGACGGGCACGATCCCGGTCGGGCTGCGCGTCGCCTGCCCCATGTTCGAGAGCACCGGGAAGTACCTGCCCGCCGTCAAGGACGTGCCCTATCTCGACGCGGCGGCGCTCATCGATGCCGATGGCGCGGCCGTCACGCTGATCGTGACGAACCGCCACCCGGAGGAGGCGCTGGCGGCGTCCGTCGCGATCGCGAACTTCAACGCGGCGCCGGAGGCGGCCGTGCGGACGATCGGCGGCGCGAGCTACATGGCCGTCAACACCTGGGAGGATCCCGAGAACGTCAGGATCGTCGAGAGCGCGGCGGCGATCGCCGGGGGCCGCGTGCAGCACGCCTTCCCCGCCCACTCGATCACGGCCATCCGGATCGCGCGCGCGCCGCAGTGACCGCGCCGGCGGGACGCCGGCGTTCTTGCCCGCGCCGGCGCGGTCGGCTATCATGATGCTCCCGCGCGGGGCCGGCCGGCGGGCCGGCGCGACCTCTCCGCGGGGGATCGAGCGCGAGAGACATGGAGATCAGGACACTCGGAGAGCCGCGTTTTCCTTCGCCGATTGCGCTGACGGTCGATGACCGGGCGCGCTGCGCCGCGGAGATCGTACGCCTTCCGGACGCGCCCGCGGCCCCGGGCGAGTTCTTCGAGATCGCCGGGCCGCGGCCGGCGCTCTTCTTCGACCCGGCGCGGGCCTGTGCCGGCATCGTCACCTGCGGCGGGCTGTGCCCGGGCCTGAACAACGTCATCCGCTCGGCGTTCCTGCAGCTCCACCACATCTACGGCGTGCCGCGCGTGCTCGGCTTCCGGGACGGCTACGCGGGGCTTGACGCGTCGTACGGCCAGGAGCCCGTGGTGCTCACGCCGTCGCTTGTCCACGACATCCACCGCATGGGCGGCACGGCGCTCGGCACATCGCGCGGCCCGGTCGACATCCCGCGCGCGATCGACAACCTCGCCGCGCGCGGCGTCGACATGCTCTTCACGGTGGGGGGCGACGGCACGCAGCGCGGCGCCTACGCGCTGTGCCGCGAGGCGGCGCGGCGCGGCCTCGCGCTCGCCGTCGTGGGCATTCCCAAGACCATCGACAACGATGTGGCCTTCGTCTCGCGCACGTTCGGGTTCCTGACCGCGGTCGAGGAGGCGTGCAAGGTCATCACCTGCGCCCACACCGAGGCGCACAGCGTCAGGAACGGCATCAGCATCGTGAAGCTCATGGGGCGCGAAGCGGGTTTCATCGCGGCCAGCGCGACGATCGCGAGCCAGGACGTCAACTTCACGCTGATTCCCGAGGTGCCGTTCGCGCTCGATGGCGAGGGCGGCCTTCTGGCCGCGCTCACGCGCCGCATGCAGGCCCGCGGGCACGCGGTCATCGTCGTCGCCGAGGGGGCGGGGCAGGACCTGCTCGGCGGCGGGGAGGAGCGCGATCCCTCCGGCAACGTGAAGCTCGGGGACATCGGGTTGTTTCTTCGCGACCGCATCGCGCGCCACTTCAGAGATGCGAAGATCCCGATCGTCATCCGGTACATCGATCCGAGCTACATAATCCGCAGCGTGCCCGCGGACGCCGAGGACTCGATCATGTGCGACCTCTTCGCGCGCAACGCGGTGCACGCGGCGCTCGCGGGGAAGACGGGCCTGGTGATCGGGCTCATGCACGACACGTTCGTGCACGTTCCCATGGAGGCGCTGGCGGCGCGGAGGAAGCGCCTCGACCCGGCGGGCGAGGTATGGCGGGCGGTGCTCGCGACGACCGGCCAGCCGGCGAGGTTCGCATGACGCTCCCCGCGCACAAGACCAAGATCGTCGCCACGATCGGGCCGGCGTCCGAGTCCGGCGAGATGCTCGATCGCTGCATCCGCGCGGGAATGACCATCGCGCGGCTCAACTTCTCGCACGGGGATTTCGACGGCCATGCCGAGCGCATCGCCCGCATTCGCGCGGCGCAGCGCGCCGCGGGCCGCCGGGTCGCGATCATGGCGGACCTCCCGGGGCCCAAGATGCGCATCGGGGCCATCGACCCCGAGCCGATCGACCTGCAGGCGGGCGATGCGTTCACGCTGACG
This sequence comes from Planctomycetes bacterium UBA4800, assembly GCA_002402755.1. GTDB lineage: Bacteria > Planctomycetota > UBA8108 > UBA8890 > UBA8898 > UBA8898. Next base: position 7,464 of record DHGK01000038.1, on the reverse strand, counting down.
ACGCGCGACATCGTCGGCACGGGCGCGCGCGTGGGCGTGAGCTTCACGCGGCTGCCCCGCGTCGTCCGCGTGGGCGACCGGATGTTCCTGAACGACGGGATCATCCAGCTCAGGGTCGTGCGCATCGCGGGCGAGGAGGTCGAGTGCACGGTCGAGGCGGGGGGCGAGCTGCGCTCCCGCAAGGGCCTCAACCTGCCGGGCATCGACCTGGGGATCGGCGCCTTCACGGACCACGACCGCGCGTGCCTCCAGTTCGCGCTCGCGCACGGCGTCGACGCGGTGAGCCAATCGTTCGTCGAGACGGCCGCGGACATCGAGGCCGTGCGCGCGGCCGCCGCGGCGGCGGGCCGGCACCCCTTCATCATCGCCAAGATCGAGCGGTCGCGCGCCCTCGCGCACATCGACGCGATTCTCGCGGCCGCCGACGGCATCATGGTGGCGCGCGGCGACCTCGGGGTCGAGGTGCCGATCGAGGAGATCGCGATGACGCAGAAGCAGCTCATCGCCAAGGCCAACCTCGCGGGCAAGCCGGTCATCACCGCGACGCAGATGCTCGAGTCGATGACGACGCAGCGCCTGCCCACGCGCGCCGAGGCGACCGATGCGGCCAACGCCATCCTCGATGGCGCCGACTGCCTGATGCTTTCCGGCGAGTCGGCCGTGGGGAAGTATCCGGTCGAGGCGATCGCCATGCTCGCCAGGATCGCCGTGGCGACCGAGGCGCGCCGGCCGCTCGCGCGCCTCAGCGAGATGTACCGGCGCGGCGTGGAGCAGAAGCCGGCGAGCGGCGCCGAGGCGATCGCATCGGTGGTGGAGCGAGCCCTGGAGACCGTCCCGTGCGCGGCGGTGTTCGTGCCCACGCGCACCGGCACGACGGCGCGCATGATCGCACGCTTCAAGCCGCCCGTGTGGGTCGTCGCCATGAGCGGCGACCCGGCCGTGTGCCAGGGTCTGGCGTTCTCCTACGGCGTGGATCCCGCGGATGTAACGGTCGAGCCCGACTGCTGGCGCGACGCGGCCACGCGATGGCTCGCCGCGCAGGGCGTCGCTGCCGGTACGGCGATGCTGGTGGCCGGTCCCTCCGCACGGCATCCGGAGGCGAACCACCGCATAGAGTTCATGCGGATGGGGTAGGGGCGGCTGGGGCGTTCCGTTCGAGCCAGAAGCGCAGCGCGCTCACGAGGACGGCGAGCAGGACCGGCCCTATGAAGATGCCCACGAAGCCGAACGCGAGCACGCCGCCGAAGACGCCGAGCGCGACCATGAGGAGCGACAGATTGCTGCCGCGGCTGATGAGGAGCGGCTTGAGCACGTTGTCGACGCTGCTCACCAGGAGCGCACCCCAGAGGACCATGAAGATCGCCCAGCCCGGGCCGCCCTGGCAGTAGAGCCACACCGCCGCCCCGCCCCAGACGAGCGGCGGGCCGACGGGGACGAGCGACAGGAAGAAGGTGGCGACGGCCAGCGCGAGCGCCGCCGGCACGCCGGCGATGATGAAGCCGATGAGAGCGAGCAGCGCCTGGGCGGCCGCCGTGCCGAGGATTCCGTACACGACGCTCGTGACGGTGCCGCGCACGGTCGTGAGCAGGTCGCCGCTCAGCCGCTCGGCCACCCTGCCCGCTCCGGCGCGCAGGAGCGCGGCCATCGAGTCCCCATCGCGGTAGAAGAAGAAGCCGATGAACGCGACCAGCCACATCTGGAACACGCCCTGGACCAGGATGCCGCCGAGCGCGACCAGCACATCCCGCGCGGGGGTCATGAGGGAGCGGGCGAGCACGGCGAGCTGCTCGCGGTCCTCCGCCGCGGCGCGCCAGCGCGCATCGGCGCTCTCGCCGATGAGCGGGATCCTCGCGACCCACTCGGGCGGCGGCGGCAGCCCTTGCTCGATGGACGAACGCGCCCCATCGACCATGCGCGCGGCGTCGGCGGCGAAGCTTCCCGCAACCACCGTGAGCGGCAGGATGACGATGGCGAGCATGAGGATGATCATGAGGCATGCCGCGAGCGAGGCGCGCCCGCGCACGAGGGCCCGCAGCCGCGCGAAGAGCGGCCAGGTCGTCGAGCACAGGACCGCGGCGAACAGCATGGCGGCAAGGAAGGGCCGGAGCACGAGGTAGCAGCCGATGACGAGGAGCGCGATCGCGGCGATGCGGATCTTCCCCTCGATGGCCGTGCGCGGCGCATCGTTGGCGGCCGGAGGCGGCGCGGGAGCATTGTCTGCCATGGCGGTCGAGTCCTTGTGCACTGCACGCGTCCCTGTCGTGCGGACGGCAGGATACCCGCGGGGCGGCGCGGAAGTCAAGGCGGGCGCCGCCGCGCCGCGTCCGGCTGGTGTTTTCCCCTCCGAGATGCCGTATACTGTGGGTGTATCCTCCCTGTATGTAAAGGTATGGGTTTCACGGAAGGCCAAGTCATGGGCAGGCATGGCCGCACCAGGAAACGCAGGGTCGCGCAGGCCGCAGCCTCGTCAGGATGCGTTCCCCCGGCGCGGCGCCGCTCGCCCGTCCGGGGCGCGCGGGTCGCGGCGGTGCTGGCCGGAGCGGCGCTGCTTGGAGGCGCCGGGTACGGCCTGAAGCGCTGGGCGGGCGGCGCTCGGCCGGCGGCGGTCGCGCCGGCGCCGGCCGCCGTGCCGAGCGCGGGCGCGCCGCAGGCTGCGCCCTCGGCCGGTCTCTCCAACCTGGAGATGATCGCCGCGTTGAAGCGCGAGGTCCTCGCCGTCGCCGAGGAACTGCGCGCGAGCCTGCCGGGACGCTGCGAGCCGCTCTTCTTCACGGGCAAGGCCTACCAGCGCCATGGCAACAGCGCCGAGGCGATCGCGTGGTGGGAGCGGGGGCTCGCGATCGACCCGCGGCACCTGGAAGCGTACGTGGGCATGGGCTGGATCGCGATGATGCGGGGCGATCCCGCGCAGGCGGCCGCCCACTGGGAGCGGGCCCTGGCGCTGAATCCGGAGCGTCCGGATCTCGGCAGCGCGCTCGCGCGCGCGTACATGGCGCTCGGCCGGACGGCGGACGCCATCGCCGCGCTGACGCGCGACATTGCCGTGTCGCCCCATCCCGGGGGCAGCCTGTATCTCCTCGGCCAGCAGCACCTTCAGCTCGGGGATTGCGCGGAGGCGAAGCGTCGCTTCCAGGAGGCGGTTGCGCTCGAGCCCGAATTGACGAACGCCTACTACGGCCTCATGCAGGCGGCGCAGCGCCTCGGCGAGAAGGAGCTCTTCGAGAAGTACCGGGCCGTGTTCCGGGAGCTCAAGGCGCGCGACATGCAGGAGCTCAAGGACCGGAACGACGAGTTCAAGGACGTCATCGACGTGCGCCGGGATTCGGCGGCGCTGCTCGTCGATGCGGGGCGCATCTGGGCGAGCGCCGGCGCCGCACGGAAGGCCGAGGCCGCGTGGCGGCGAGGCGCGGAGCTCGATGCCGGCGCGGTCGAGTGCCGGCAGTTGCTGGCGGCGCTCTGCGAACGGTCGGGGCGCATCGCCGAGGCGATCGCGCGGCACGAGGAAGTGCGCGCCGCGAATCCCCGCAACGTGCTCAGCCTGCTGGCCCTGGGGCAGCTCTACATGCGGTCGGGGCGTCCCGACGGGCCCGCGTCCGCCGAGGCCGCGCTCGTCCAGGCGGCCGAGGCGGCGCCCGGGAGCCCCTACCCGCTGCGCGATCTCGCGCTGCTCTACGTGCGCACGAACCGCAACCTCGGGGAGGCGCGGGCGCTCGCGGAGAAAGCCGTCGCGATCGAGGGGAGCGCCGAGAACTACTGCGCCCTCAGCCGCGCGTGCTACGGCGGCGGCGACAGGGCCGCGGCGCTCGCGATGCTCGCGCGCGCGGTCGAGCTCGCACCGGAGAATCAGGACTACCGCCGGGCGCTCGCGCGCCTTCAGGCGGGGGAATGAGGCGGGCGATGGCGGCACGGCGGCGGGCGGCGGCGATGGGGTACGGGCTCGCGTGTCTGTGCGCGGCGGCGACGAGCCGCGGCGCGATCACGCTCACCGATGTGACGAAGGCGTCCGGCATCGCCTTCGTGCACACCGACGGGAGCTCGGGCGCGCGCTACATCATGGAAACGGTGAGCGCCGGCCTGGCGACGTTCGACTACGACGGGGACGGCGACATCGACATCTACTTCGTGAACGGCGCGCCGCTGCGGGGTGCGTCCGCCGCCGTGCCGCCGCGCAACGCGTTGTACCGCAACGACGGCAACTGGAAGTTCACGGACGTCACTGCGCAGGCGGGCGTCGGGGACACCGGCTACGGCCTCGGGGCGACCGTGGGCGACTACGACAACGACGGCCGGCCCGATCTCTACGTGTCCAACTACGGCCCGAACGTGCTCTATCGCAACAACGGCGACGGCACCTTCACCGATACGACCGCGGCGGCGGGCGTCGCCGACGGCGCCAAGGTCGGCGCCGGCGTGTGCTTCCTCGATATGGATGCGGACGGCGACCTCGATCTCTTCGTCGCGAACTACCTGGAGTTCTCGTACGACCTGCACGTGAGCACATCGACGCGGGGCGTCCCCGTGTACGCCAATCCGCGCTACTACAAGCCCGAGGCCTTCACGCTGTTCCGCAACAACGGGCATGGCACCTTCACGGACGTGAGCCGCGAGTCCGGCATCGCGGCGCACCGCAACTGGGGGATGGGCATCGTGTGCCTGGACTACGACAACGACGGGGACACGGACATCTTCACGGCCAACGATGTCGCCGACAATTTCCTGTTCCAGAACGACGGCCGGGGCAACTTCGAGGAGGTCGGGCTGATCGCGGGCGTGGCGTACGACATGAACGGCGACGAGCAGGGCAGCATGGGCGTCGACTGCAACGACTACGACAACGACGGCCGGCTCGACCTGTACATGACGGCGTACCAGTCGCAGTTCGCCACGCTCTATCGCAACCGCGGCGACGGGACGTTCGAGGATGCGACGCTGCGCAGCGGGGCCGGCATCGGAACCCTGGCCACGGTCGAGTGGGGCAACGGGTTCATCGACTTCGACAACGACGGCTGGCGCGACATCTTCCTGGCGCGCGGGCATCTTCAGGACACGATCGATCAGTGGGACGACACGGCGTCGTACGAGGTCGCGAACCAGCTCTTCCGCAACCAGGGCGACGGCACGTTCCGGGACGTGAGCGCGGAGGCGGGCGGCGGCATGCGCGTGCGCCTGAGCAGCCGCGGGGCGGCGTTCGAGGACCTGGACAACGACGGCGACATCGATGTCGTCATCGTGAACTCGCGGCGCGAGCCGACGCTCCTCAGGAACGATTCGCCGCGCGGGAATCACTGGCTGCAGGTCGAACTCAGGGGGGTGCGCGCGAACCGGGGGGGCGTGGGCGCGCGGGTCAAGGTCGTTGCCGGCGACCTGACATTGCACGACGAGGTCCACGCGGGACGCGGCTACCAGAGCCACTTCGGGTCGCGGCTCCACTTCGGGCTCGGGACGCGCGCCGCGATCGACCGGATCGAGGTCAAGTGGCTCGGCGGCGGCACGGACACGATCCTCGGCGTCGGCGTCGGCGTGGATCGGCGCGTGACGATCACGGAGGGGACGGGCGCGGCGGCGCCGGCGGCGGGCGCGCCGTGACGCCGCGGCCGAGCCCGGTGCGCTCGCGCGGCGTCATCAGCTACGGCCACATCACGGCGGATGCGCCGCGCAGGCCGGCCGCCCGTGAATCGTGCCAGGGGCATACACCCCGAGCGAGCATTACTGTCAGTCACCATGATTTCCAATCAGGACCCGTGCTTTTAATTTGACAATCGACATGTCGTGTACGAAACTATTATCCTGCGCGGTGGAATAACTACCTCGGAGGATGCGCCGTGACCGAGATCGTCGTGCTGCCATCTTCGCGCTCGCGGCGTGGGTGAACACGTACGACGGCTTCAGCCGGACGACGGACGTCAACTACGACTACGCGCAGGACACAGGGCCGTCGTGGCAATGGGTCGACCAAGAACTTGACGACGCGCACTGGCTGTACGACGGCGCCGATGGCATCACCCATTTCTCGGGCGACGGCGCCACCGCGTACCCGTCCCGAACGCTCAACCGGCGTGAGGAGATCGCCACGATTGACAACACGTCGGCGGTCGTGTTATACACCGAAGCAGGCGAGGTGCGGTACCAGGACTACCCGCTTCACGGGGTGGCCGACAAGTACTACTAATATCTGTAAGGACGCATGGCCTTGGGTACGACGAGAGAATCCTTGGGGACGAGGCGCAAAATGAACGGTGTAGGCGGCATTCGCGTCCTTCCGCGATCCACAGGCAGGATCGTCATTGCGATGTGGGCTGCAGGTGCGTGTGTCGCAGGATGCTCCGCTCGGCAGACGGACGAACGTGTGCGTGACGAAGCATGCACCTCCGTTCCGGCACGATCTCCAGTTCAGGGTGTTGCCGGGAGCATCCTATGGGTCGATGGGAAAAAAGCGGTGATATCCCTGGGCGAAAGAGATGGTGTTGAACTGGACGAGACCGTCTTCATAACGAAGGAAGATGTAGGTGCATTCGTAGGCCAAGGAAGGATCAGGGATCTCTACTATGTGTCGTCGGTAATTGAGATCGATTTCGTCTCCGCAAAGCAGGGCCCTGTAAGGGCAGGAGATGCGGTGTTCATTCCTGCACAGGCGAGGTTGTGACTTCGTTGTCCCACTCACCGGAATGGTCGCCGTTTTGTGGGATGTGTGAGTAGAGTAATGACCTCCTCCTCCGAGGCGGCGTAAGTCGTCGGAAGCAGGTCGTATGGGGCGGGAGATGATGTGTGGGATGCCTGTCGGCGGCCGTGACAGCCACGGCGACCGGCGTCTTGACGGCGAGTGTGGCGCGCCGCGAATACCGGTGGTTCTGGCATGATGCCCTCGGCCGCATCAAGACCGAGGGTTTCTACGGCACGAACGGCGGCGTGGAGATGTGTGCTCCTTACCAAAACGATTGCCGTTTAGAAGCATCTATCACGTAGAGTAATGACCTCCTCCTTACGGGTGGCGTAAGCCAGCGAGGAGGTCGTATGGAATGGGAGATGATGCGGGGGACGGCCGACGGGCAGGAGCCCGGAACGGAGGGAGGGCGAAACCCGACCGGAGGTCCGGGCTCCTACCCGTCGGCAGCGGCCCGGGGACCCGGCGATGGCCAGGGCGCGGCGTGGACCCGGCCGGTCGCCGCACGCCCGCGTCAGCCGCGTTCGAGACGCACGGCGCGCTTCGCGGGATCCGGGTTCGGGCGGTAGAAGATGGCCTTGGAGCCGATGATGCCGGCGCAGAGGCTGTGCGTGCGCGCGGCGATGGCCTCGGCGATCCGCCCGCGCTCGCCGCGCGCGGCGGCGATCTTCACGTTGATGAGCTCGTGCGCGGCGAGCGCCGCGTCCGCCGCGGCGATGATCGCCTCGGTCGCGCCCTGCTTTCCGACCATGACGGCGGGCGGGAGCGCGTGCGCCAGGGCGCGCAGGCGCCGCCGCTGGGCC
>DHGK01000211.1 GCA_002402755.1 Planctomycetes bacterium UBA4800 | reverse complement strand
CACGCACTCGCCGCTCACGATGCTCATGACGCTGCCCGTCAACGCGCTGCTCGGGCCGGTCGCCGCGTACAACGCGGCCGTGCTGCTCGCCGTGGCGCTGTGCGGCCTCGGGGCCTATCTCCTCGCGCGCGAGCTCGTGCGGGACGAGGCGGCCGCCGTCGCGGCCGGGCTCGTCTTCGCGCTCTTCCCGCAGCACCAGGAGCAGCTCCTGGAGCACCTCAACCTCCTGAGCTGCCAGTGGATGCCGTTCGCGCTCCTCTTTCTCGTGCGAAGCCTCAGGTACGGCAGGCGCGCGGACGGCGTGCTCGCCGGGGTGTTCTACGCGCTCAACGCGCTCGCCTGCTATCACCTCGGGCTGCTCCTGACGCTCGTGGGCATCCCGATCGCGGCGTGGTACTTGCGGGAGTCGCCGTGCCGGCGCCGCGCGCTCGCCGGCCTGGGCGCGGGCGCGGCGGCCGGCGCCGCGATGCTGCTCCCCTTCGTGTGGCCCATGGCGAAGGCCATGCTCGGCGGGGAGGCGTTCTTCGTGAAGCCGCTGGAGTACCGGCCCGTCGACCCCGCGTTCTTCGCGATTCCTCCGCCGGCAAGCACGCTCCTCGGGGGCGTCTTCGAGGACATCTATCGCGCGCACCGCGGGAGCGAGTTCCAGTACGCGGGCTTCGTGTGCTTCATGGGGTGGATCCCGCTGCTCGCCGTCGCGCGCGTCGCGGCGGGGCTCGGGAAGCGCGCGGGCCGCGGCGAGAAGCTGCTGTGGCTGGGCGTGTTCCTGGGCTTCTCCCTCTTCGCGTGCGGGAAATGCCTGACCTTTCTCGGGACGACGTACGAGGGCGTGAGCCTGCCCCAGGGCTGGACGCAGGAATTCGGGCCGTTCAGGGTCCTCAGGATCGCGAATCGGTACCTGATCCCGGCGAGCCTCGCCCTCGCCGTCCTGACGGCGCAGGGGCTGGTGCGCCTGCCGCTGCGCGCGCCGGGCGCCTGGGCGCTCGCCGCGCTCGTCGCGCTCGAGTTTCTCTGGGTGCCGTTCCCGACGGCGGCGCTCGTGCCGCATCCCTACATGCGCGAGCTTGCGCGCGATCCGCGCGCGGGCGTGGTCCTCGAGCTGCCGCCGTGCCTCGACGCCTCCCGTGTCGACCACATGCTGGACCAGATGGTGCACGGAAAGCCGATCGCCGGCGGCTACAGCGCCTGCACGCCGCCCGCGCTCAGGGAGACGGTGCGGGAGCTCCTGCGCGGGCTCGGCGTCGAGCCCGAGGACCTGAGAATCCCGCCGCCGATCGACCGGGCGCTCCTCGACGCCCTCAGGCGGCGGGGCGTCGGCACGATCATCCTCAGGCCCGGCGAGACGCGGGAGGCCTTCCGCGCCGCGCGGGAGGAAGCCCTGGCGCGCGGCGAGCTGCCGTTCTTCCTGCGGCTCCTGCGGCCCGCGCGCGCGCTTCCCGAGCGCCGTCTCGAGGTGATCGCCGCGCAGCTCACGCGGCTCCTCGGCCCGCCGATCTACGAGGACGGGGAGCTCGCCGTCTGGCGGCTGTGATCACGCGGGGGAAGCGGGGAGCATATCGCGCGGGGTATCGGCCACGCGAATGGAAGACGAGAGAGCCACGAAGACACGAAGGCACGAAGGGTCTACGGTGCATTCCGAGCGCGCGGTGATTTACCGCTGATCCTTGGTGGCATCGTCCTTCCTTCTTCCCCGTCCTCGGCCTGGTCCGTATCCGAGGCGCCCGCGAGCGAAGGAGGCTCCCATGGGAACGCATGCCGCCATCGCGCGAGTCGTTTGTGCCGTCCTTGCCGCCGTCGCGTTCGCCGCGTCCGGCGCGGCGGCCAAGCTGGGCGGCGCCGAGGGCAAGCTCGTGGCGCTCCTGCCCGAGACGGCGCGTTTTCGCACGGATCCCTTCGATGACGGGTGCTGCGAGCACTGGCAGGATCCTTCGGCGGATCTCTCGCAACGGGAGACGCTCGCGACGACGTCCGGTTGGGACACGCAGGGCCGGCCGTACACGGGCGCGGCGTGATACCAGTTCGACGTGGGCATCCCGGCGAGCGCGGAGGGCAAGGACCTCGTCCGTGTCCGGCCGGACGTTTTCCACGATCTTGGAAGATTCCACGGCCGTGGAAGATTCCACGGCCGTGGAATATGAAAGGCCCCCGCCATTTTCCACGGCCGTGGAATCCGGCAGGTCGCCGTAGACCGGCCTCATGCGGACCTCGGCCGCGGCCGTCGCTCGCGAGAACTCCTCACCCGGGGACAGCCGGCCGGCGCTAAGATTAATTCCTGCGAGAAGATGGTTTATGTGCGGGAGCCGGCAGATAGAATGTACTACACGAACCTTGACGTGCGGGAGCACAACGCGCAGAATGAAATCAGCCGCCACCAGGTGCGCGTGTCGGGCAGCTTCGTCGACGTGAAGCCGGAGGTGAACCTGAGCGCCGACTCGTACGATATCGAGGGCAATCTGAGGGAGACCGCGGCGGACAACGCGCAGCACATGGATCACCAGTTTGCGGTGGTCTACGATGCGTGGAACCGGCTGGTGAAGGTCCGGAAGGGCACCGCGCCGCCGCTTGTGCAGTACGCGCGCGATGGGCTCGGGCGCATAATCGTGAATCAGGCCGCGAACGAGCACTGGTACTATGACGGCTGGCGGCTCGTGTCGGTGTTCGACGACGACCTTGCCGACGACGGCCTGGTCAAGGAGTACGTCTGGGGCGTGCGCTACATCGACGAGATCGGGAGCACGGTGAGCTACTCGGGCTCGGCGGTGCGCCGCTACCACCTGCAGGATGCGAACTGGAACGTGGTCCTGACGCTCGACTCGGGCGCCGCCGACCAGGAAGCCATCATGTACGACCCGTACGGGAAGCCCGAGTTCTGGATCAAGTCGGGGAGTTACTTTCGGTACGGAGACCTGACCTCGCCCTGCGGGACCGACGTCCTGTTCCAGGGCAGGTCGTACGCCTGCCTCTCGGCGAACTTGCCGGGCGGCACGCGGTATCTGCGGCTCTACGACTTCAGGCATCGGGCGTACGCGCCAGCCCTGGGGAGGTTTCTGCAGAGGGATCCGATTGGAGGGTGGGGGGATCGCATGGCGCGAGGCAATTCTTACTGCTTCGTTGACTGCGTTCCTCTTGTTTACAATGATCCAGCAGGGTTGAAAGGATGCACCCCGAGGCCCAAGCCGGTGGAGAATCCGGCGATAGACATGATGATCTGTATGGAGGCGACCAGAGATCTTCTTGACCCGAGCAGGCCTGCTGGTGGGTGGGCTCATCATTGGATCGAGGGTCCGGACGACGTTGTACCCGGTGGCGCTATCGGGTTCTGGCCGACCTCTGATGTCAATGGTCCGTGGGACGAAGTAGGCGGCATAGTCGCGGAAGGAGACGAACGTGCAACTGAGGCAAGGCAGAATGACTGGAAAGACGTGAAGTGCTACAAGCTGGAAGTCGACTGCTCAAAGACTTCCTCCAGAACGATGCAGGCGGGAACAGGGAAGGACAAGAACTGTTGCTGCATTACGACTAAGGACTTGAAGGACTGCATCAGAAAGGTCATAGAAGAATGGAATGCCCTGAAATACTGTGCAGGGCTGGGCCGCAACTGCTGGGTGTTTCCAGAGGACGTGAGGAATAAGTGTTGTCTGAAGTACGACGTTACGAAGCCAATACCGAAGGACAAGCTGCCCAAAGAGGAACTGCCGAAGAAGACGGAGTAGTGACGGCCGAGAACAAGAAACGACAGAGAAGGAATGAAATGCGCTGTTGGATGACCAACGTCTGGCGAGCCTCGTTGATCATGCTGATGGTCCTCCCCGTGGCATGCGATGAGTCCGCGTCGCGGCAGTGTGGCACTACTACAGCTCCGGCTGCACAACTCGATAGTGCGAATACGCTTTGGCGGCTTGTGGACCGTGGCGAGGGAGCGAGCGAGGAGGAACTGCTGGCGCTGCTATACGGGATCGAGGGAGAGCAGCGCGCGTCCTCGTTCCAGGCGGAGTTGGAGGCAAAGCTGAAGGATTGGGGCGTAGTAGGTACTGGACGCCCTTATCTGTTTCTTCGAAACAGAGAGAACCACGATCGCTACTTCGCGCTAATCGCCGGACTCGTCGAGGGAGAGGATCGCTTGGAATTGACTCTGGTCGTTGACTGCCAGAGGAGTTCTCTGTCAGACGGTCCGTCGATAGAGGGGGTCTACGAGGGTGCTCGGATCATCTGGCCAAGGCGGTTGACCGATACGGACGTACGAGAAGCGATGAAGTCGAATCGTTGGCCGTCTTACCCACGAGCGAAGACGGCGCGAGGTGGCGTATGGGAGTAGCTGTGTTGTTGTACAAGGACATTTTCCCGGACAGACATGCAACGACCGCTTGCCGATAGGCTGTGCTCCTTACCAAAACGATTGCCGTTTAGAAGCATCCATCACGTAGAGTAATGACCTCCTCCTTACGGGTGACGCACGCACCCAAGGATGCGCCCGAAGGACTATAGGACTGAGGACGGTGGTGCAGAGTCGGAGGAATGTGACGATCATGCGCTCTACAGTGGTCTACACCGGCAGTTGTGCGCAGAGGACTTGCGCGCGTATTCTCGTGTCGATGTGGCTCGCTGCGTTGATGCAGGGATGCAGCGGCGTCGGGAGGGAAGCTGAGAATG
>DHGK01000053.1 GCA_002402755.1 Planctomycetes bacterium UBA4800 | reverse complement strand
TCACCGAATATGTACGTCAATCGGGTGTCGCGCCGTTGACCGGGCTCCCGCGCGTCAAGTACCATCGAGCGCGAGGAGGTGCCGCATGCGCAACCGTTGTTCCTGGGTTCTTCTGGTCGCGGCCGCGTGGACGGCGGGCGCTCCGGGGGCCGATCTGGCGTCCTACGTCAAGGCGCCCGATGCGAGCTTCGCCTTCACGGTGACCGACACGGCGGTCGTGCCGGGGACGGGGGCCGTGACGACGGTCAGGCTCACGTCGCAGACCTGGCGGGGCATCGCCTGGGAGCACTGGCTGCGCGTGATCCGGCCCGAGAAGGTGGCGCACCCCGAGATCGCGCTCCTCGTCGTCTCCGGCGGCCGGGTGCGGAAGGAGCCGCCGAAGATGGGCGGCGAGCTGGTGATGCTCGCCTCCATAGCCGCGAAGACGGGCTCGGTCGTGGCCGTCCTGTCCCAGGTGCCGAACCAGCCGCTCTTCGACAATCTCAGCGAGGACGCGCTGATCTCGTTCACGTTCCAGAAGTATCTCGAGACCCAGGATCCCACCTGGCCGTGCCTCCTGCCCATGGTGAAGAGCGCCGTGCGGGCCATGGATGCCGTCCAGGCCGTTGCCAAGGACAAGCACTCCCAGGCGATCGAGCGTTTCGTCGTCACGGGCGCGTCGAAGCGCGGCTGGACGACCTGGCTCTCGGCCGTCGTCGACGGGCGCGTGATGGCGATCGCGCCCATGGTGATCGACACCCTGAACTTTCCCGCGCAGATGGAACTCCAGGTGCGGTCCTTCGGGGGGTACTCCGAGCAGATCGCGGACTACTCCGACAAGGGCCTGACCGATCGCCTGAAGGAGCCGGCGGCGCGCGCGCTGCTCGCGATGATCGATCCCTACGTGCATCGCGCCAAGCTCACGATGCCCAAGCTCATCGTCCTCGGCACGAACGACCGCTACTGGCCGGTCGACGCGGTGAGGTTGTACTTCGGGGACCTGCCGGGCGAGAAGCTCATCCATTACGTCCCCAACGCGGGCCACGGCCTCGGCCCAGGGGCCATCGAGGCGATCACGGCCTTCTACAAGTCGGTGGCGGCCGGCGCGAAGCGCCCGCGCTTCACCTGGAGCTTTGCCGCTGACGGCGCCGCGGCGCGGTTCGCGCTGGCGTGCGAGGATCGTCCGGAGAAGGCGGAGCTCTGGACCGCGCGGGCGGCGACGCGCGACTTCCGCGACGCGAAGTGGAGCGGGACGGAGATCGCCGGGGCCGCGTCGGGGAAGTTCGAGGCCGCGGCGCCCGTGCCGAAAGAAGGATACGCGGCGATGTTCGTGCGTCTCGCATACACGAGCGTTCTCGGCGAGCCCTACACCCTGGCGACGAACATCGAGGTCGTGGGCGGGCCGCCCGAGACCAAGTAGCGTCCGGCGCGGCGGGCGCGCCGGCGATCGAGGACTGTCGCGATCAGGAGGTGTGCCATGAAGCGCGGAGCTCTCTTCAATTTCGTCGTTCTCCTTCCCCTCGTGCCGCTCGTGATGCTCGTCGCGGCGGAGAGCGCGTCCACGTTCACGTCGAAACAGGCCAAGGATGCGGAGAAGGCCTACGCCAAGGCCATGGACCGCATCAACGCCGAGTACGAGACGAAGGTCAAGAAGGCGCGCGCGGATTACACGAAGGCGCTCGAGAGCGCGCTCAAGGTGATGAAGCAGCGCAAGGACTCGGCCGAGGCCGACCGGATCGCCAAGGCGATCGAGGACCTGAAGCGCGAGCCGCTGACTCCCGCCAAGGGCGGGCCGGCGGGGCAGCCCGAGAAGATCGGCGACTACACGTTCTCGGGCGGCGATGGAAGCAGCCGCGAGCAGGCCGTCGTCATCGGCGGGGCGGAGGATTCGGTGGGGGCGGTCGCGGCGGAGAGCGCGTGGCTCAAGAGGCACTACCCGAACTGGACGAAGGGAGCGCAGGCCCTGCTCGGCGGCGACGGCAAGAAGTACGACAGGATCGCGATCAGGAGCCCGAGCGGGGAGGAGAAAACCATCTACTTCGACATCACGACATGCTTCGGCGGATGACCGCCTGCGCGCCGCCGCCGCGCGCGAACAGCGCGCTTTCGACCAACCGTCGGCGCGCGTCCGATCGGATCACATGATTCGCGCATCCGGCTTGCCTGTCGATCGCGTTCGACCTATAATGGCGGCGGGCTACGAGGTGAGATGTCCGCCATGCAGGATGCAGCGAAATCGTATGTCGAACGGACGGTTGGAGACGGGTGGAGGGTGGCAGGCAGCCGCGTCTCGCTTGATTCCATCGTCCATGCGTACTGGGAAGGACGCATGCCGGAGTCGATCCTCGCCGATTTCCCGTCTCTCTCCCTCGAGCAAATCCACGGCGCTATTGCGTTCTACCTGAGCCGTCGGGAGGAGATTGATGCGTACCTCGTCTCACAGGACGCGAAGTGGGACGCCTTGCGAGCCGAGAGTGAGGCTCGACACGGTAGTCTGCTCAAGCGTTTGAGTGGATTCGCCGGCAAGACTCGGGGCGATGTGCGATGACCACGCCCCGGTTTCTTGCGGATGAGGATCTTCGTCTCGAGATCGTTCTTGCAACGAAACGCCTCGAACCAAGCTTGATCTTCACGACTGTCGCCGAAGAGGGACTTTCGGGACGCAGCGATGCTGAGATCCTTGCGTCCGCCCAAAGACAGGGGCTTATTGTGGTCTCTCATGACGTGAACACGCTGAAAGCGCTGGCCGAGGAACGAATCCGCGCAGGTTCCGGGGTGAGCGGAGTCCTACTTGTCCCGCAGACCCGCCTGACGCGCCCGATCGCGGAAAGCCTCATTGTCATATGGGGAGCCTCTTATGCCGAGGAATGGCAAGACGCGGTCGTGTACTTGCCGCTTTGAGCATGCAGGTTGCTGCGGCGCAGCCACGAGTTGGTGACACCCTCTGCGTGCGCGTCGAAGGAAATCCGGGGACAGTCAC
>DHGK01000140.1 GCA_002402755.1 Planctomycetes bacterium UBA4800 | reverse complement strand
CCCGCGGGCGTGCTCGTCGCGACGGCGCTGGACGCGGCCGTGCTGGCGCATCTGGAGGCCGGCGGCAAGGCGTTTCTCCATTCCCTGCGGCTGCCGGCTGCCCATCCCAGGGGCTCCTTCACGCCGGTCTTCTGGAACCGGCAGTGGTTCCCCGGCCAGGCATGCCGGACGCTCGGGCTCCTGTGCGATCCCGCGCACCCGGCGCTCGCGTCCTTCCCGACCGAGCTGCACTGCGACTGGCAATGGGAGGACATCGTCGCGCGCTCGCGCTGCCTCGTCATGGATGCGCTGCCGCACGCGCTCCGCCCCATCGTCCAGCCGATCGATGACTGGAACACGAACCGCAAGCTCGGCCTGGTGCTGGAGTGCGCGGTCGGCAAGGGTTCGCTGCTCGTCTGCACGGCCGATCTCGCGCGGGACCTGCAGACACGCCCGGCGGCGCGGCAGCTCAGGCGCAGCCTCGAGGAGTACGCGGCGAGCGCCGCCTTCGCGCCGAAGGTCGGGGTCGCCGCGGATGACCTGCGCGCGCTCCTCGCCCCGGCGCACGCATCGCGGCTCGCGGCCCTCGGCGCGACCGTCGTTCGCGCGGACAGCGAGGACGCGGCCAACGGCAACGTCGCCGCCAACGCGATCGACGGGGATCCCGAGACGTTCTGGCACACCGCGTGGAGCCCCGCGCCCGACCCCATGCCGCACGAGCTCGTCATCGACCTCGGCGCGGAGATCGAGGTCGCGGGCCTGGTCTATACGCCGCGGCAGGACATGACGAACGGCCGCATCGCCGCATGCGAGATCCACGTGGGCAACGATCCCGCGTCCTGGGGCGCCCCGGCCGCGGCGGCCGCCTGGCGGGACTCGGACAGGATCGAGACGGTCAGGTTCGCGCAGCCGCGGAAGGGACGCTACCTGCGGATTCTCATCCGCGCGGAGGTGCGGGGCAACCCCTTCGCGGCCATCGCCGAGCTGGACATCATGCCGGCGGCCAGGTGAGGCGCAACGCAGCGCCGATCGGCCCACGGCCCGGCGGCAATGACGGCCCTTCGTGCCTTCGTGGCTCTTCTCGTCCTCCATGCGCGCGGCCGATGTCCGCATCCGGGGAGGAAAGAAGGACGATGCCACAAAGACTCAAAGACACGAAGAACGAGCGGCGCATCACCGCGCGCTCGGTATGCACCCGAGACACTTCGTGGCAAATGCGTCTCTTGCGCCCGCGCCTTTCGTGGCACCCGCGGCACACTCAGAACTTGTCGAAGTACACCCGCTCCTCGGGCAACCCCTTGTCCTTGAGCACCGCGATCACCGCATCGATCATGATCGGCGGGCCGCAGAGGTAGCATTCCTTGTCGGACGCATCGTCGATGCTCCTGTCGACGACCAGGTGGATGAAGTCCGTCTCGCCCTCCCACGCATCGCCGGGCTCCAGGCCCGAGAGCGAGGGAATGTAGCGGAAGTTCTTGTGGTGCGCGGCGCGCGCCACGTTCTCCCGGTGCCAGTAGAGGTCCCTGAGCGCCCGCTGGCCGATGAAGCAATCGACCCGGCGCTGCGTGCCCTTGTCGAAGAGGTGCTCGACGATCGAGCGCACGGGCGCGACGCCCGAGCCGCCGCCCACGCAGATGATGGGGCGCTCGGAATCCTCGCGCAGGTAGAACTCGCCGTACGGCCCCGTGATCGTCACGCGGTCGCCTTCCGCAAGCAGCGTGTGCACCCACGTCGTGCAGATCCCGTTCGGCACGAGGCGGATGATGAGCTCGACGATTCCCTCGTCCTTGGGCATCGATGCGATCGAGTACGCCCTGAAGATCGGCTCGAAGATCGGCGGCACGAGCCTGAGCAGGTAGCCCCGGGGCACGTTGAGCTGGCAGTACTGCCCCGGCTTGAAGGCGATCGCCGCGGGATCGAGGAGCTTCAGCCTGACGAGCTTCGTGTCATGGCTCAGCGCCTCGAGCTTCTCGACCTCGCACGCGAACTCCTGCACGGCGAGGAGCTCGGCCGGGATGCGGAGCGCGAGGTCGTTCTTGATCTTGATCTGGCAGCTCAGGCGCACGTTGCGCCTGATGTCGGTGCGCGTGAGATGCATGCGCTCGGTCGGCAGCACCGAGCCCGCCCCCGCGCGGACCTCGACCTTGCAGTACCCGCAGGTCCCCTGGCCGCCGCACGCGCTGGGGATGAAGATCTTGCGCTCGGCGAGCGCCATCAGCAGATTGCCCCCGCCCCGACACTCGAAGCTCACGGCGGGGTCGCGGTTGATGTCGACCTTGCAGATGCCGTAGTCGGCGATGTACTTGTCGGCGACGATCAGGACCAGCGCGAGGATGCCGGCGAGCCCCCCCAGCACGGCCGCGCTCACGAGCAGAAGCCCGACGTCCATCGCGCCCCCTACCTGATCGCCACCATGCCGGCAAAACCCATGAACGCCATGGCCATCGTCCCCGCGACCACGATCGTGATCCCCGCGCCCTCGAGCGCCGGCGGGACCTTGCTGAATCTGATCTTCTGCCTGAGCCCCGCGAGCGCCACGACCGCCACGAACCATCCGATGCCGCTTCCGGCGCCCCACGCGAGCGACTGCAGGAAGCCGTAGCTCCAGCTCACCATGAAGAGGCACAGCCCCAGAATGGCGCAGTTGACGGTGATGAGGGGCAGGAAGATGCCCAGGTTGACGTAGAGCGTCTGGCTCGTGCGCTCGATCACCATCTCGACGAACTGGACGAGCGCCGCGATGAGCACGATGAAGACTATGAACTGGAGGTACTCAAGGCCCAGGGGCACGAGCACCAGGTGGTAGACGGGCCAGCCGGCGGCTGCGGTGAGCACCGACACGAACGTCACCGCGGCGCCCAGGCCGAGCGCCGTCGGCACCGTGTTGGACACGGCGATGAAGGAGCACATCCCCAGGAAGTAGACGAGAAGGATGTTGTTGGTGAAGACCGCGGCGAACAGGATGACGAAAGGGGAGACGTCCGGCATGTCACTTCCCTCCCGGCCGCGCCTTCGAGGCCTGGGCGCGCAACTGCAGGCCGCGGCACACCCAGATGACGACCGCGAGCCCGAAGAAGCCCGCGGGCGCCATGACCATGATGTTCCACCGCGGCATGCTCTCGGGGACCGCGGCGAGCCCGCACAGGCTGCCGAACCCCAGGATCTCGCGCGGGAGCGAGACCAGAAGGAGCACCAGGCTGTAGCCGCAGCCCGCGGCGAAGCCGTCGACGAACGAGAGCCAGGGCCCGTTCTTCGTCGCGAAGGCCTCCACGCGGCCGAGCACCAGGCAGTTCGTGATGATGAGTCCGACGTAGGCGCCGATCTGCTCGCTCACCGCGAACATGTAGGCCCCGAGGAAGAGGTGCACGACGATGACGAGGCTCGCGATGATGAGCATCTGGACGAGGAGCCGCGTGCGCGCCGGCGTCGCGTTGCGGATCAGGGCGTAGAGACAGCTCGAGCATGCCGTGACCAGCGTGACGGCGGCGCACATGACGAGCGTGTTCTTGACCAGGTTCGTCACGGCGAGCGCCGAGCACACGCCGAGGATCTGCCTGAAGAGCGGGTTGTCATCCCAGAACTGCGCCTTGAACGTGCGGTACGAGGGGCTTGCCTTGATCCGCAGTGCGAGCGGCATGACCGGCGGCTCGGCGTTTCGTGCGTGCTCGCTCACGGCGCATCACCTCGTCCCGATTCCGTGCGTCCTCGCTGCCTCGAGGAAGGCCTCGATGTTCCTCGCCAGAAACGCCCTGACGCTGTTCGTGGTCTCGGTCGCGCCCGTGATGGCGTCGACTTCGTTGGGCGCCTTGGGCTCCTTCCCGCGCGCCGTGAACTCGAACCCGACCGCGCCCTCGGCGTTCCTGAGCTTTGTGCCCTTGAAGGCGTCGCGGAACCAGTCCGTGTTGATCTCGTGTCCGAGCCCCGGCGTCTCCTCGTCCTTGAAGAAGCTGATGCCGCGCACGGTCGCGAGGTCCGGCTCCAGCGCCAGCACTCCCTCGATCGGGCCCCAGAACCCGACGCCGCCGACCCTGAACGCGTAGCCGATCACCTTGCCGCGCGGCGCCGCGCCCTCGCCGGGGACGCCGGTCTCCTCGCGTCCCTCCCAGACGACGAGCGCCGGCCCGCCGGGCGCGCGCGCGTACTCGCGCGCCGTCACCGCCGCGTTGAAGCGCGCGAGAACCTCCCCGCTCGTCGCATCGTCCCGGAGGACGTACCCGAGGGCGCGCATGATCTCGCGGTACATGACGGCCTGCCTGTTGGCCTTGATCTTCGCGGCGGTGAGCTGGTTGACGAAAGAGAGCGCGAAGCCGAACACGACCGCCACGGCCACCGTGTAGCACCACATGTACACCGGGCCGTGCTTCTTCATGCCCGGGCCCTCCGCGCGCGATACCGGCGCCGCACCGCGAAGTGATCGAGGATCGGGGCGGCGATGTTCATGAGCAGGATCGCGAACATCACGCCCTGCGGATAGCCGGAATACATCCAGATGAGCACCGAGACCGCGCCGATGCCGAGGCCGTACAGCCATCGGCTGAGCGGATGCCGGGGGCCCGACACCGGATCCGTGGCCATGAAGACCGCGCCGAAGAGAAGCCCGCCGCCCAGGACTCCCATCGCGCCGCAGGGCCACGTCACGGGCGCCGCGTAGTGTCCGATCGCGGACGTCGCGAACGCGCCGATGACGGTCGAGATCATGATCGAGAAGCTCGCGACGCGCGTCAGGGCGAGGATGAGCCCCGCGGCGATGATCCAGATGCGCAGGGTCTCCCCCGCGCTGCCCGCCGAGAGCCCGAAGAGCAGGTCCGCGAACGGGACCTGGCACTCGTGGACGTGGACCAGGTGGGACGGCGTCGCCGACGTCACGGCATCGACGCCCGCATCCCACGCCGCGAACCCGCCCGCGGCCCCCGGGATCGGATCCGTCCACACGTTGCCGACCAGGTGGCGCGGGAACGAGATGTACACGAAGCAGCGGCCGACGAGGGCCGGATTGAAGACGTTGTATCCCGTGCCGCCGAACACTTCCTTCCCGAACACGATGCCGAACACGATGCCCACGGCGCAAACCCAGAACGGCGTCGTGGGCGGCAGCGTGAGCGGGAAGAGCATGCACGTGACGAAGGCGCCCTCGCTGAGCGTCTCCTTCCTGGCGCCCGCGAAGATCGCCTCGGTGCCCACGCCGAACGCGTACGAGACGGCGATGAGCGCGGCGACGCGCCACCCGAACGAGTAGATGCCCCACGCGGCGCAGGGCAGGAGGCAGGCGAGCACGACGCTCATGAAGCGCTTCAGGTCCATGTACTCGCGCACGTGCGGCGCGCCGGCCGTGACGTCGCCCTTGCCGAAGAGGAACGTGTCGAGCGCATCGACCGCCGGATGCGCCATCGACAGGCGCGGGTTCTCCCGCGTGGCGCGCAGCAGGTAGTCCAG
>DHGK01000218.1 GCA_002402755.1 Planctomycetes bacterium UBA4800 | reverse complement strand
GAAGGACGATGCCACAAAGACACGAGGGCACCAAGCATCAGCGCTGAACCGCCGCGCGCTCGGGTTGCACCCGAGACCCTTCGTGCCTTCGTGTCTTCGCGGCAATCTCGTCGTCCGTTCGCGCGGGCCCTTACTCGTGCCGCAGGGCCTCGATCGGGTCGAGCGCCGCCGCCCGGCGCGCGGGGTAGATACCGAAGATCAGGCCCACGGAGACCGAGATGCAGAAGCTCAGGAGGAGGCTCGACACCGTCACGATCGTGCGCATGCCGGCCATGTGCTGGACGAGCATGGGGATCGAGATGCCCAGGAACAGGCCGAAAAGCCCCCCCGAGGTGGAGAGCACGACGGTCTCGACGAGGAACTGCACCACGATGTCCTGCCGCCGCGCGCCGAGCGCCCTGCGGATGCCGATCTCGCGCGTGCGCTCCGTGACGCTCGCCAGCATGATGTTCATGATGCCGATGCCGCCCACGAGGAGCGATATGGCGGCGATCGACCCGAGCACGATCTGGAAGATGCGCTGCGTGCGCTCGGCCTGGCGCAGCAGTTCCAGCGGCACGATCACCTCGTAGTCCTGCTTGGTGTGGTTCCGGCTCAGGAGGTGGCGGATCGAGTTCGCCGACGGCTCGACCTGCCCGATGTCGCTCACGTTGACGATGATCTGGTGCAGCTCCACGCGCTCGGCCTCGAACGAGCCCGAACTGCGCCGGATCAGCACCTCGCCCTGCGTGTTGACCATCGTCCCGAGCGGCATGTAGACATCGCGGTTGCGGTCCTCGGCGGCGACGCCCGAGCCGGCGCCCGTCGCGCCGCCGCCGGCCGACATCACGCCGATCACGCGGAAGAAGTCCATGCCGATCTGGATATCCTCCCCGAGCGGGTCCTCGACCGGGAAGAGCTTCTCCCTGATCGTCGCGCCGATGACGCAGACCGTCTCCTCGTCATCGAGCCGGGCGAAGAAGCGCCCCGCGGCGATCCCCGCGTTCACGGCCTTCAGGAATTCGGGCGTGGTGCCCACGAGGCGCGCGTCGATCGCCGTCTCGCCGAAGCGCGCCTCCTGGCGCGTGATGCGCGCCGGCACGCCGCCCGTGACCGTGGGCACGGTCTGGCAGATGCGGGCCAGATCGTCGTACTTCAGCCCGTACTCGATGACGTGCTCGGTCGCGACGTTCGCGCTGCGGTCCTCGGGCGGCTTGACGCTCTTCAGGATGATGTTGTCGCTCCCGAGGCGCTTGATCTCCTGCTCCTGCTCCCACTTGGCGCCCTCGCCGATGCTGAGCATGGCGATGACCGAGGAGACGCCGAACACGATGCCGAGCACGGTCAGCGACGACCTGAGCTTGTGGAGCATCAGGCTCTTCGAGCCGAGACGCACCGCCCTGAAGACCCTATGCAGCCACATCGGGCGCCCCCCCCCGGCGTTCGTCGGCGACGATGACGCCGTCCGCCAGGCGAATGATCCGCTGCGCGTGCGTCGCGACCTTCGCGTCGTGCGTCACGAGGATGATGGTCTTGCCCTGCCCGTGCAGCCCGAGAATCAGGTCCATGATCTCCTCGCCGGTCCGGCTGTCCAGGTTGCCGGTCGGCTCGTCGGCCAGGATCACCAGGGGGTCGTTGGCGAGCGCGCGCGCCACGGCGACGCGCTGCTGCTGCCCGCCCGAGAGCTCCGTCGGGCGGTGGTCGAGCCGGTCCGCGAGCCCCACCCGCTCGGCGAGCACGTGCGACCGCTCGCGGCACGCGCGCGGCGAGAGGCCCTGGTAGAAGAGCGGGATCTCGATGTTCTCCAGCACCGTGAGCTGCGGAATCAGGTTGTAGGACTGGAAGACGAAGCCGAGGAACCGGCAGCGGCGCATCGACAGGGCGCTGTCGCCGAGCTTGGAGACATCCTCCCCGCCCAGGTAGTACGCGCCGGCCGTGGGACGGTCGAGGCACCCGAGGATGTTGAGCAGCGTCGACTTGCCCGAGCCCGAGGGGCCCATGATCGCGAGAAACTCGCCCTCGGGAATCGCAAGCGAGAGCCCGTCGAGCGCCCGCACTTCGCCGCCGCCGAGGCGGTAGATCTTGCTCAGGCGCTCGAGGCTCACGATGGAGCCGTTGCGGTCCCCCGCGCCGCCGCCGGATGGCGCCTGCATCATTGGCCGCCCTCGGCGCCCTGCCCGCCTTGCGGCGCCCCGGCGCCATCGCCGCCGCGCGCGCCGCCGCGCGATTTCCGCAACTTCCTGAGCTCCGCCTTCTGTTCCTCGGTCAGGTTCTCGAAAGCGGGAGGCATGCGCCGTACCCCTTCCGGCGCGCCCGCCGCNNCTGCGGCGGGGCCGGGCGCTGCGGCGCCGTTCCCGTTCTTGTTCCCGCCGTCGGCACGGCTGTTCTCCTTCCCCTTCGCGCCGGCGCCCTCCTCCTGCGGCACCGACTGGAGAAGCACTTCGTCTCCCTCCGCGAGGCCCTCCAGGATCTCGACGTACACATCGTTGTACTTGCCGATCTTGACTTCCTGCCGCACCACGTTCTGCCCCCGGACGATCTGGACCACGCGCGCGCTGCCGATCGGCGTGACCGCCTGGAGCGGCACGACGAGCGCGTTCGGCCGCAGATCGACCTTGATGACGACGTTGGCCGTCAGGCCGGGCTTGAGATCGAGCCCCTGCGCGTCGTCGAGCGTCACCTGGACGGCGTACTGCTTGAGATCCGGGTTCCGCCACCGGTCGACGGCATCGGGCAGCACCGCCACGCGCGTCACCTTGCCGGTCAGGGTGACGCCGCGCCGGGCGCTGATCGTGATGTCGGCACTCTGACCGATCTCCACCTGGCCGATCTTGGACTCGTGGATCATGACATCGGCCACGAACTGCGTCAGGTCCGGCAGATCGATCAGGCGCTGCCGCTCCCTGACGGTGGCGCCTTCCTCGATGTACTGGCCGCTCATCTGGCGCATCCCCTCGGTGCGCGCGTAGACGACCATGCCCGGCGTCGGCGCCTTGATCGTGCACTTCTCGACCTGGTCCTGAAAGCGCTCCAGCAGCTTCTTCTGGTGGTCGTACGTGCTCGTCTTCGACTTCCGGCTGGCCTCGGCGCCCGAGAGCGCCGCGCGCGCCTTGCGCTTCACGCGCTCCATCTGCTTGCCCTTCTCCCTGGCGGTGGACGCGTACTGCTTGACGTTGCGCGGATGCGTGAACTCCTTGAGCAGCCGGAGCTGCTCCTCGGCCTTCCTGAGGTTGATCTCGGCGCGCTGGAACGAGATGCGGTCGCGGACGACATCGGTCTCGGCAACGAACTTCTTGGCGAAGAGCGCCTCGCTGCCGTCCTTGTCGCCGCGCGATTTCTCGAGCTCCGCCGCGGCCAGCTTGACGGAGCTGTCGGCCTCCCGCCAGAGCTGCGCGGCATCGCCGTTGGTGTAGGACACGAGCGGGAGCCTCAGAATCTGCTCGGCATCGAGCTCGGGCGGGAGCACGGTGTCGGGAATCACTTCCGGCGCCGATGACGAGACGGCCGAGTCGGATGCCATGGTCCCCGGCGCCGGGTCCGGAACAGGAACGCTCAGGCCCGTGTACTTCTGCAGGTCCATCACGGCCAGATCGAACGCGAGCAGCGCCTGGTCGATGTCGCTCTCGTTCTGGCTCTCCTGGATCAGGTACTCCTCGTCGGCCTGGATCTTCGCGGCCAGCGCGTTCTGGTACTGGATCTCCTGCTGGGTGAGCTTCTCCTCGAGGTCCGAAGAATCCAGCCTGACGAGGACCTCGCCTTCCTTGACCTGCGAGCCCTCGGGCACCAGGGAGATGATGCGGCTCTCGCCGAGCACCTCGCACC
This sequence comes from Planctomycetes bacterium UBA4800, assembly GCA_002402755.1. Lineage (GTDB taxonomy): Bacteria > Planctomycetota > UBA8108 > UBA8890 > UBA8898 > UBA8898. The sequence continues at coordinate 10,572 of DHGK01000218.1, read as the reverse complement.
GGACTTCGCTGTTTCTCGCGGCCCTGAGCGATCCGCCCTTCTGGACCTCGATGGGGAGATCCTGGCGCACGACCCGCCAGGTCGCAGCCGATTCGCGCGGGTTCTGCCTGCCGCAACCGGCCGCGCACAGCAGCGCGGCCGCGGCGAACGCCGCCGCCCGTGCGGGGCCTCTATCCTTCGCTTGTCGCATCGCCTTCCTCCCGGGCAAGATCGATGTACGCGCCCTCATCATCCACGTGCAGGATCCCGATCGCGTACAGGAACTCCAGATACGCGACCCGGAACTCGATGAGCGCGGCGGTGACCGCGTTGTTGGCTCTGAGATCGGCATCGAGCGCTTCGAGCAGATCGCGCGTCTCGACGCGGCCCCACTTGATCAGCTCCTGCGTGCTCTCCACGCGCGTGCGCGCCACATCGCGGCTCGCGAGCTCGATCTGGTAGCTGCGATAGGCGCGGTCGACGGTGCGGTACGCCACGGCCACCTCGCGCCTGATCCGCTCCTCCGCGTCGACGAGATTCCGGCGCGTGCGCTCCAGGTCGATGAGCGCGCGCCGGTACGTGTTGCGCTCGTTCTTCCGGTCCAGCGGCAGGTCGAGGTCGACCCCCGCATCGTAGGTGAAGCGCTCGGTCCTGAAGTAGCCGGGCCGCTGCGCCTCGCGCTGATCCGGCGTCGGGATCGAGATCCGGCCCGAGACGTCGAGCTGGGCCCTGAGCTGATCCTCGGCGATGACGACGGTCCGCTGCGCGTCGGCGAGGCCGTCGCGGCGGTTGAGAAGATCGAGGCGGCAGTTGAGCGCGATCTGGATCGCCTCCTCGCTGTCCAGGCCGAGCTCGCTCACGTCCATCGCGGTCAGGAGCGCCAGCTCCGAGGTATCGAGCTCGATCTGCTGCTCGATCGGCAGCCCGAGCGCCAGCTTGAGGGAATCCAGCCCGTCCTTGAGGCTCGTCCGGCTGCGGTTGACGCTCTCCTCGGCGCTGAGGACGCTGGTCTTGGCCTGGTCGAGCTGAAAGAGCGGCACGCGGCCCCATTCGGCCTGCGCCGCGATGCGGTCGAAGTTGGTGCGCGTGCTCGTCAGGTTCGCCTCCGCGTTCTTGACGGAGTCGTAGAGCTGGAGCGCGCGCAGGTACGCCTGGGAGATGTCGACGGCCAGCGTCCTCCGGGCGTACTCGAACGACCGGACGGCGTACACGACGTTCCGCTCCGACTGCGTGAGGCGCTCGCCGGCGATGTCCGGGCCGAAGCCCCGGAGGAGCGGCTGGGTGATCGCGACGCTGATCGTGCTCGCGGCGACATCCTGCGGATTGCTCGTGAACGACCGCAGGAGCGTGTTCGCGATGCTCACCGTCGAGGACAGGCCCCACAGCCACGCTTTCCGGATGCCCCCGCTGCTGTCCACGGCGCCGCTGCTCTGTTCCTTGTTGCCCCTGAGGCTCCCCGCGATCCTCGCGAAGAGCTGCGGCGCATAGGCGTGCCGGTCGCCGGTCAGGCTCAGCGCGGACAGGTAGAGGGACTCGCGCTCGCTCTGAAACGAGCGGCTGTGCGTGGCCGCCAGGCGCTGGCACTCGTGCATGTCGAGGAGCAGCACCTCGCCCGTGGCCGCCGGCGTGCCGCCGAAGTCATCGAGCGAGAACGCCGGGGCCTCGCCGAGCGCGTCGGCCTGCTTCTCCTTGACGATGGTGTAGACCTCCGTGTCCGCGTCCTTCCGGTAATACTCGGAGGAGCAGCCCGCGAAACATGCAAGGAGGGCGCCGAGAACGCCGTGCCGCCGCACGCGCGAGCTCGTTCCATCTCTCCCGATCAACGTTCCTCCTCGGCGGCTCGGGCTCGGCCCGCGAGATCCTCGTCCCCCCGCGGGGCTGCCGGAACGCCATTCCTGCGGCGCGAAGGGGCCTGGCGCGGCAGGCCCCTCGTACATACAATCGTCTATTATAGGCTAAACCCCGAGGGTCGCCACCGGTGGCGACCGGTGCGCAAGGGGCTGAAACCGCCGAACAACGCCGCACCGTCCGGGGCGAGGCGCATCCCCGCCGCCGGGGCCGTGCGAGCGCGCATGGTCTCCGATGTCCGTAACGCGAATTCTCTTCTACCTTCCACTGCCGCCCCCCGACCGGAAGCACTACGTCCCCTTCCACCGCGGCGTCGGACAGATCGCGGCCGTGCTCTCGGCCGCGGGCTGCGAGGTCGCCCTCCGCATGCCGTGGCGAACGACCGAGGAGCAGGCGCGGGAGGAAATCGCCGCGTCCGGAGCCCGGTTCGTCCTGGTGTCGCTCGCCACGCCGCAGGCAGCGCTCCTGCGCCCCATCGCGGCGGCGGCCGCCGCGGCGGGAAGGCCGCTCCTCGCCGGCGGGCCGCACGCGACGTTCGCGCCGGCCGAGACGCTTGCCGTGCCCGGCGTCACGGCCATCGTCCGCGGCGAGGGCGAGCGCGCGGCCGCCGCCTTCGTGGCCGGCGACACGGACTGCCCCGGCCTCATCCGCCCCGGCGGCGATCCGGCCGCCGCGGGCGAGCTGGCTGATCTGGCCGTCCTGCCGCCTCCCGATCGCGAGATCTTCCACGCCTGCCCCGAGTTCAAGTTCGAGCGCACGGTGATCGGCCATGAATTCGCCGCCTCGCGCGGCTGCCCCTATCGATGCCGCTACTGCAGCAACTCCGGCTATCTCGACGCCTACGGCGCCGCGTTGCTGCGGCGCCTGCCGGTCGAGCGCGTCATCGCCGAGGCCGCGGCGGCCCTCGCGCGCGACCCGAAGGTGGCCATCGTGGGCTTCAACGATGACATCTTCGCGCAGGACATCGACTGGCTCGGGGAGTTCGCAGCCCGGTGGCGCACGGCAATCAAGAAGCCCTTCTGGGTCAACGGGCACCCTTCGCTCCTGACCGAGGAGCGCGTGCGGCTGCTCAAGCACGCCGGCTGCGCGCGCGTTCACGTCGGCGTCGAGACGGGCGACGAGGCGCTCCGGCGCGCGATCCTCGGCCGGACGATGAGCAACGACACGATTCTGCGCGCGTGCGAGCGCCTCAGGCGCGCGGGGATCCGGATCGTCACCTTCATCATGCTGGGCGCGCCGGGCGAATCCGAGGCCACCTACCGGGAAACCGTCGGCGTGCTGCGCCGGATCCGTCCCTCCTGGGTGATCCAGAGCTTCTTCATGCCCCTCCCGGGGACCCCGCTCGGCGAGGAGTGCCGGGTGCAGGCGCCCGGGATGTCGTGGGAGTCGCTCTCCGACCCCAGCTTCTACCTCAAGCCGGGGCGAAGCTGGACCCCGTTCCTGACGATCGAGCGGCTCAGGGAACTGGGCGATGCGCTTCTCCGGGACGTGTACGCGGCGCGATGACCGGGCCGCGCGGATTCCCGCGTTCGCGCCCGATTCCCGCTTGCGCACGGGGTGGCGCAGGTGTCATAATTACTCGGGTTCCATGGAATGAGCCCGTCCGGACATGATGAAGAGAAGATCACCTCTGCGGATCATCCGAGCGTTTCTACACCCCTTGTGTGTGGGGCTCGTCCTCTTCGCGGGGCTCACGCTGTGGGCGTGCAGCTACTTCTTCGGCGCGGGCGGCGACATGCATCGGCTGAAGCTCAGGCTCTTCATCGACGGCGCCGCCCAGAGCCATCGCTTCGACGCGGGAAGCAACCATGACGGCGCGTTTCTGCGAAACCTGAACCTCAAGGGCTCGTATTTCCCCGGCGTCGCGCTGCGGAAGGCCCGGCTCAGCGGCGCCCAGCTCGACAAGGCTGTGTTCGATCGCTGCGATCTTGCGGGCGCGGAGCTCAGGAACGCGAGCCTCAGGCAGGCCGCGCTGCGCACGTGCCGCCTGGAAGGCGCGGATCTCAGGGAGGCCGATCTCACCGGGGCGGATCTCTCCGGGTGCGACCTCAGATTCGCGCTCCTCGCGGGCGCCAGGCTGTTCGCCGCGGACCTGGCGCAGGCCGATCTCGGCCACGCCGTGGGGCTTTCCCTGGCCGAGCTCCGGGGCGCGCGCAACTGGCATCTGGCCGCGTACGATGCCGATACCGCCGCGAGCATCGCCGAGCACTTCCAGCAAGCGGGCCTGTCGGTTCCGGAGTTCGCCTCGTGGAACGACTGGCTCAGGGAGCAGAAGAAGCCGGCCGTCACCCGCGAAGGGCCCCCCCCGCAGGGCCCGCCGTAGCAGCCGCGCCAACCTGCGATAGAATTGCTCCCGTGACCGAGAAGGACGATCCCATGCTCTTTGCGCGGCGGAACTTCTTCCGCCGAGGCCTGCGGGAGATGCTCAACCCGCTCGCCGACATGATCGCCGACCGCCTCAAGGAGCTGCCGGATTTCTCGAAGGCGGCCGCATCGGGAAGGCCGGATGATGCGGCCTACATCCGGCCGCCCGGCGCGCAACCCGAAGCGCAGTTCCTCCAGACCTGCATCAGATGCGGCGCCTGCAAGGTCGCGTGCCCGCACGGCGTCATCGAGATCCTCACCCGCGACGAGATCGCGCGCGCGGGCTACACCCAGCCGTACTCGTGGCGGCCCTACCGCGAGACCGGCACGCCGCACCTCGCGTTCGCCGGAGGACACTGCCGCCTGTGCGCGGACTTTCCCTGCGCCGCGGCCTGCCCGTCCGGCGCCCTGACGCTCCCCGGCGAGCAGCCGGTAGTGCTCGGATGCGCATCGGCCGATCACGACGTCTGCCTCCGCACCGACGGCAAGGACTGCACCCTGTGCGTCGCGGCCTGCCCGGTCGGAAAGGACGCGCTGCGCCTTCGCCGCAACGGCGACGTGCGCGTCCGGCGCGAGGGGTGCACGGGCTGCGGCGCGTGCGAGCACGCGTGTCCCACCGATCCGAAGGCCATCAGGGTGCTCGCGCGCTGACCGCGCGTGACCCGCGCCGCGGGAGCTTGCGGCGCCGGCCTCACCCTGTGCGGTTTTCGCGCCCCGCCTCCTCACCGGTTCCGCGTACACGGACGGACACCGTGACAGAGAGATCACCACAGAGGCGCAGAGGACACAGAGACGGACGAGAGAAAAGAACGACCGCAGGGAGTCCGCGTCACCCGCGACACGGATCGACACGACGTCTCACGTCCCCTTCTCTGTGACCTCTGTCTTCTCTGTGGTGAAATCGGAATGACCCGCGTCTGCGGGATGCACTGTGAACGGTCACCCCTTGAGCAGCAACCCCCGCTCCCGCGTCCCCCAGCCCCGCGACCTCGTCTCCCCGGCCGCGGTCACGCGGATCGCGGGCAGGTCCTTGACCGGGCAGGCGTGCTCGCAGGCGCCGCAGCCGATGCACAGCGAGGGATCGACGCGCGGGAGCTTGATCGCGAGCGAGGTCCCGTCCCGCGTCGTGACCATCGTCTCGACCGAGTAGATCGCCTTGGGCGACACGGGACAGACCTCCTCGCACACGACGCACGGTATGTCCATCGCCCAGGGAAGACAGCGCCCGCGGTCGTAGAACGATGTGCCGAGCTTCACCTTGACGGGCGCATCGCCTCCCGGGTACGGCGCCTCGCCGTTGCGCTGCGCCACGGTCAGCCGCTCGATCGCGCCCGTCGGGCACACCTGGCCGCACAGCGCGCAGTTCTTCTCGCACGCGCCGTAACGCATGTTGAGGACCGGCGTCCACACGCCCTCGATGCCGGCCTCGAGCAGCGCCGGCTGGAGCACGTTCGTCGGGCAGACGCGCATGCACTGCCCGCACTTGACGCAGCGCTTCAGGAACTCCAGCTCCTCGACCGCGCCCGGCGGCCTGATCGCCGCCGGCGAGAAGCTGCGCTCCGTCCCGCCGCTCAGGCGGACGAGCGGCGCCGCCACGGCGCCCACGCACGCCCCGAGGACCAGCCGCCGGTCGCGCACCTCGGGCCACGGCCGCGCGCCCGATTCCCGCGGGAGCAGGCGGAACGAGAGCGCCCCGTGGGGGCAGTCCTCGATGCAGTTCAGGCACACCAGGCACTCGCTCTGCCTGAGCTTCCCGTCCGGGTCGCACGCGCCCTCGCAATGCGCGCGGCACATGCCGCACCGCGTGCACGCGGACTCGTCGCGCGCGATCCTGAAGAGCGCGAAGCGGCTCAGGAGGCCGAGCAGCGCGCCGAGCGGGCAGAGCACGCGGCAGAAGAAGCGCGGCAGCGCCGTGTTCGCCAGGAAGAGCGCGAGCGCCGCGGCGCCGATCGCCCAGCCGCCCTGGAAGAGCGGCGCCTCGCCCGCGTAGATCCACCCGCCCGGCAGCGCCGCCCGCACCGCCGATTCGATCAGCGGGAACAGGCTCGTCGCGAGCGAGCGGTGGTACAGGCACAGGGGATCGAGGAGTCCGATCTGCACCGACCCCAGGCACGCGGCGCCGAGGAAGCCCGCCAGGACGACGTACTTGAGCGCCTGCGCCGGCCGGTAGTCGTTGCGCCGGCACCGGTCCTTGGCGGCGCGCGGCCGCGCCAGGCTCCCGATCGCATGGTGCGTCGTCCCGAACGGGCACACCCACGAGCAGAACGCGCGGCCGAAGACGAGCGCGCTCGCGAACACGACGAGCGCCCACGCCAGGCCGAAGGCGCCGAGGTGGTACAACTGCCCCGTCGCGCACAGCGTCCCGAACGCGACCAGCGGGTCGACCTCCAGGAAGAAGCTCGCCGACGCCGAGAGCGCGCCCAGGCGCGCGGCGAGTCCCGCCGTCATGAACGCGAGGTACAGGAAGAGCGCCAGGAACGCCGCCTGCCACAGCCGCCGCACCAGGGTTATGCGCACGTCCTCCCCCCTTCCGCGCCCATCACACCTCGCGCATGCGCCGCGCGAACTCCAGCGTGCCGAAGCCCGCGGCCTCGGCATCGACCAGGTACTTCACCGCGCGCGGATCGCGCCCGAGCAGCGTCACGCCGAACGCATCGATCGCCACCGGATCGGTGCCCACGGCCAGCGTGTTGCGCACGACCACATCGGCGGCGCTCCCGCCGGTCGGGCCGTTGCGCATGAGCACCCGCGTGCCGTCCAGGACGAGCAGCGGCGCCGCGGGCCTGACGAGCCGCCACAGATCGCAGATCACCTCGTGAATGTGCTGGTGGAACTGGCTGCGGTTGCCGCCCAGGAGCCCGTACCAGTTCTTCATGGTCAAGGACGCGCCGCACAGGTTGTGATCCTTCACGGGCGCGATGCCGATGACCGCATCGACCCGCGCGAGGACCGCGATGAACGCCGGCCAGTCGGGCAGGACCGTCGCGCCCGTGACGCGGACCGGCGCGAAGCCGCGCTCGTCGGGCACGACAATCCTGCCGCCCGCGGCCCTGACGGCGGCCGCGATGCCGCTGCGATCGAAGACGAGCGCGGGCGCGGCGATCGGGTTGTCCGCGACGAGCACCTCGGCCGCGCCGGCCGCGAACGCGCTCTTGACGACCGCCGCGATCGTCCGCGGATCGGCGATGGCGCCGCTCAAGGGGTCGGCGGCAAAGGCTGCGTTGGGCTTGACGAGCACCGAGCCGCCCCTGGGGACGAAGCGCGCCATCGTGCCGAGCGGCTCGAGCGCGCGGGCGAGCATGCGCTCGATCACGGCGGGATCGATCGGGCCGCCGCGCGCGTCCGCGATCGCCGTGTCGCGCGCGACGACGAGCGCCGGCGCCCCGGGAAGGTCCGGCCGCGCGAACCGCGCGGCCAGGTCGTCGAGCGACACCGCGCCCGCGGGCCGCGGGCGGCGCTGCCGGCCGTACGCCCACCACGCCAGGCCTCCGCCGGCCGCGCCCACCGCGGCCGTTGTCGCGCAGCGGCGCAAAAAATCTCGCCGCCCCGCCGTGCCGCCGTCCATGCGCATCTCTCCGTGCCCCGCTCAGTCCGCTCCCGGGCCGGCCGCCGGCGCGCCCGGCGCGCGCACCGAGCGGACGAGCGCGGCCAGGAGCTTCCTCAAGGCGGCCTGATCGGCGGCGCCCGCCACGCCCGCCAGGACCTCGCCCTCGGCGAAGAACCCGTCGTACGCCCCGTCGAGATCCATCAGCGTGACGGACGCCCCCTCGATCACGCTCTCCTCGATGACCTTGCCCTGGCGCTTCAGGTACTCCTCGTAGGCCGCGCGCCGCGCCTCCGTCTCCTTGCCGCAGCGCGCGGCGAACAACGTGGCTGTCTTCCCGCCCGCCCCGTACTCGGCGCTGAAGACCTGCGTCAGGAAATCGGTGCCGAGTACGCTGTCCTTGGGCTCGTACCGCTCGCTGCCGCGAATGCGCTCCTCCGCCGGCAGGAACCCGAAGGCGAGCTCCGGCGCCTCGCCGGAAGGCAGCGCGGCCGCGATGGCGCGGGCGATGTGCTCGCTCGCGGCGGCGGTGTCCTCGCCGAACCCCTTGACCTGGCCGTACCAGGCCCCTTTCCTGAAGAACGCGCTGCCCTGCATCAGGTAGGCCGCATCGCCCAGGCCGCCGGCGGCCGCCGCCCGGGGCGAGCGCTCGCGGCCGAAGATGCCGAGCGCGGCAAGCGGCGCCCGCATCTCGTAGAGAAAGACATCGAGCCGCGCGCGGCCGTCCTCCCCGCCGGCGTAGGATGCGAAGAGCAGGCGGCGGTTTCCGTACAGCTTGTAGCGCTCGTCGGCGCCGTTGATCTTCTCGAAAAGCCGGTCCTCGGGGTAGGTCTCGATGTCGCCGTCGCGCGTCCAGCCGATGCCTTCGAAGGCGGCCGGCAGAAGATCCTCGGCTGCCGGGCCGGCGATTTCCGCCGCGTCGCCGGCCTCGGCCGGCGCCGGCGGCGCGTGCATCACCGCCTCGAACTCGTAGTGCTCGCCGCGGACGGCGAGCAGGATGATGAAGCCGGCAAGCGCCGCGAGAAGCGCGATTCCCGCCGCGCGCTCAGCCGGGGAGACGGTGCGCGTGCCGTGCGTGCGTGCCATGAAACGCCCTCTCGGCGCCGCGCGGGCGCGCGAGGCCGCCGGGGATCACATGTCCAGGAAGAAGCGATGCACGCGCGTTTCGCCCGTCAGCTCGGGATGAAACGTCGCGAGCAGCATTCTCCCGTATTTGACCATAACGGGTGCATCGCCGCAACGTCCCAGCACCTCCGTGCCGGGAGGGGGCGCGGGCGGCAGCTCGATCTTCGGGGCGCGGATGAAGATGCCGCGGAAGCTTCCGCCCAGGGACGGCATCGCGACATCGGCGGTGAAGCTCTCCTTCTGGCGGCCGTAGGCGTTGCGGACGACGATGAGCGGCGCCAGCCCCAGGCGCGGCGGCGGCGGCGGGCCGTCGCCGAGCAGGATGGCGCCCGCGCAGGTGCCGAACGCGGCCATGCCGTTCCCGATCGCGCGCGCGAGCGGCGCCAGGAGGCCGTAGTGCGCGCCCAGCTTGTGCATGGTCGTGCTCTCGCCGCCGGGGATGATGATGTGCGTCAGGCCTTCGAGGTCCGCGGGAGTGCGCACCTCGCGCCACGCGGCGCCGCATCGCTCCAGCACCCGCGCGTGGAGGCCGAACGAACCCTGCACGGCGAGCACGCCGCAGAGAACGGGCATCGGCTACCAGCCCCTCTTCTGCAGCATCTCGTGCTCGGGGATCGCCTCGATCTGGATGCCGCGCATGGGGCCGCTGAAGTCGGCCGCGATGCGCACGAGCTCCTCGGCGTCCTGCCAGTGCATGACGGCTTTCACGATCGCCTTGGCGGTCCGCGGCGGATCCTCGGACTTGAAGACGCCCGAGCCCACGAACACCGACTCGGCGCCCAGCGCCATCATGAGGGCCGCGTCGGCGGGCGTCGCCACGCCGCCCGCCGCGAAGTTCGGCACGGGAAGCGTGCCCTCCTTGGCGACGCGGCAGACGAGCTCGTAGGGCGCGCCCAGCTCCTTGGCCTCCGCCATGAGCGCTTCGGGCGGCCTCACGGCGAGCTCGCGCAGCCGGCCCGTGACGAGGCGCATGTGGCGCACGGCCTCGACGATGTTGCCGCTGCCCGCCTCGCCCTTGGTCCTGATCATCGCCGCGCCCTCGCCGATCCGGCGCAGCGCCTCTCCCAGATCGCGCGCCCCGCACACGAAGGGCACCTTGAAGCCGTGCTTGTCGATGTGGTGGGCCTCGTCCGCGGGCGTCAGGACCTCGCTCTCGTCGATGAAATCGACGCCGAGGGCTTCCAGAATTCGGGCCTCGGCGAAGTGGCCGATGCGCGCCTTGGCCATCACCGGAATCGTGACCGTTTCCATGATCTCGCGGATCTTCCCGATCGATGCCATGCGGGCGACGCCGCCCTCGCGGCGGATGTCGGCCGGCACGCGCTCGAGCGCCATCACGGCCACCGCGCCCGCGTCCTCGGCGATCCTGGCCTGCTCGGCGGTCGTGACGTCCATGATGACGCCGCCCTTGAGCATCTCCGCCAGGCCGACCTTGACCGAGAAATCCGGAAGGCTCTCTTTCATGGCTCCTCCCGCGTGGTGTGGGCGGCTGCGCGGCATCCGGGCGCGCGGCCGCCTCCTCCGCAACCACATATCGTTGGCCACAAACGGCCCGGCGTCAAGATGAGCGCGGGCGCACGGGCACTCCTTTTCATTGCACCACAGAGCCGCAGAGGACGCAGAGAAAGACACGGAGAGCGGGCGATCGCTCTCTCGCCATCGTCTCCGTGCTCTCTGTGCCTCTGTGGTTTCGTAACCGTTCACGGTTTTCT
>DHGK01000366.1 GCA_002402755.1 Planctomycetes bacterium UBA4800 | reverse complement strand
ACTGCGACGAGTTCATCTTCTACGAAGACATCGTGCGCCTCAAGCAGAAGCGCTCGACGATCGACGCCAAGGTCCCCGCGAAGAAGGCCGAGGCGTTCCAGCGCATCATGGACGCCATCGACGCCCTGGTGCGCGAGTCCAAGGACGTGATCTGGGCATCGATGGTCAAGCAGACCATCAAGCGCAAGCACCCGGACTTCGACGAGGGGTACTACGGCTACGGCTCGTTCTCGCAGCTCATCGCCGACATGCGCGAGCAGGGCCTCATCGAGATCGAGAAGGACCAGAAGAGCGGCGGCTTCGTGATCACCGCCTTCAAGGAGTCGAAGTGAGCCGGCGCCCAGCGCCGCTTCCCCCGAGGAGGAGCGCCGGATGGAAGAACCGAAGTACAGCCAGCGCGTGCTGATCTGGATGCTCGGCGCGGCGGCCGCGGTCGCCCTCGTGGGACTGTTCCTCAGGCGGGGCGACATGCCGCCCGAGGAGGACTCGACGTGCGAGGTCACGGGCATCGTGGCCGCGCCGAACGGAACGCCCGTCGCGTCCTTCGAGCTCGCCGTCCTCTCCCCCGACATGAAGACGACGATCAGGCGCGAGACGGTCAGCCGCCGCGAGAGCGGCTCATTCGCCTTTTCCGTGCCCAAGGGCGAGTACGCGATCGTGTGCCGGGCGCACGGATACGCGGCGCACGAGGCGCCCTTCACGGCCGCGCCGCCGCGCGTGCACCTCAGGATCGAGCTCCGGAAGTGACCCGCCCGCTCATCCGGCGCACGGCGTGAAGTAGGCGCACGGCAGCGCCGACGGCGCCGTGCCGCAGTCCGGGTACGGCGCCGCGATCGACCCGCCCCCGAAGAGCGCCCGCACGATCGTGATCGGGTCGCTCACGTTCAGGCGCCCGTCGGCGTTCGCATCGAGCGCCGCGAGGCACGCGGGAGCCGCCCCCGAAGCGAAGAGGTACTCCAGGGCGCGGATGACGTCGTTGATGCTCAGCCGGCCGTCGGCATCGGCATCGCCGCGGATGAAGGCCGTGCAGGGCGGCATCGCGCACTCGGCCGGCGCGGACACGAACCCCGCCCACGCGCCCCGCACCGAGACCACCGCGCCGCAGGGGACCTCCGTGCTCACGAACTGCGACTCGTCCCCGCCCGCGCGGCCGATCTCGCGGCCGTCGGCGGCGATCACGTACGCATCCATGCCGCCCGCCGCGGTCCACACGATGATCACGCCGCCGTCGCCCGCCTGCACGCAGAGCATGTCGGCGGGCGCCTGCAGGGAGAACTCGACGGTGCAGACGGCCGCGGCCGAGACCTCCTGCCCCGCGGCGCTGCGCACGCCGAGCACGTACGGCGTCTCCGGCGCCGCGTCGGGCATCGCCAGCAGGAACTCGCGCGCGGCCCCGGGCGCCGTCCCCGCCACCTGCGCGGTCTCCCCGTCGATCAGCACGATCTCGATGCGCTCGGCGACGATCCTGTTGCGCCACGCCAGGCGCACGGCCGGGATGCGCGCATCGCCCGCCGGCGCCGGCGCCGACTCCCACGCGCACGTCAGGTCCAAGGGCGTCGCCACGCGCGGAAACTCGGCCACGGCGACCGGCGCGCCGGGAACGGGCGTCGGGTTGTTGGGCGACTGGCTCCAGCCGCTGTAGCGGTACCAGGCCTGCACCGTGACCTCGCGGGGGCCGGACAGGCCGGCGATGGACGTGCCGGTCACCGTCGTGCTCGTCTCGTTCGCCGTCAGGCGCTTGACCTGGAGGCCGTCGAGGTACACCCTGATCTCCGGATACGCGCCGTTGTTCTTCCAGGCGACGTGAAGCTCGGCGCCATCGTTCGCCACGGTCGCGACGGGGTCGCTCGGCGGTGCGATCGCGTAGTACGTCCTGAGGTAGTCGCGCCGCCGCGGCCACCAGGTCTTGATCTCGTCGACCTTCGCCTCCCAGGAGAGCCGGTCGCCGTACGCGCCCCACTTGGCGCGGTCGAGAGCGGCGGTCGCGCGGATCTTCTCCCGCAGGGCTTCGATGCGCGGGTAGAACGCGTCCGTCGTGAAGTACGAGTCGAGCAGCTCCTTGAGCCGCGCGTAGTACATCTCCGTGTACCTGGGCTGGTTCAGGAACTGGGTGATGACGCGGTTCCACGGGCCGTCGATCTTCGGGTGGCCCTGGGTGGCGATGAAGGCGTGGTTGTCCCAGCGGATCGTGTCGTTGTACACGCCGCCCGAGAGGTCGAAGTTGCGGCCGAGCACGAGGTCCAGGTCCCACGGCGCCATGCTGAAGCGGCCCGTGTCGCCGAACCGCACGATCAGGTAGTTCTTCGCGGGGTGGTCGGCGTTGCAGACGAGGCACGTCCCGACCAGGTAATTGACGAAATCGGGGACGTCCATGTGGGCATCGATGTACCGGACGATGTCGGGGTGCGCCTGACCCAGCCGCGCGTTGGCGCCGTGCAGGAAGTCGGCCAGGGCGGCGAAGCCCAGTTCGAGGTTCATCTTCTTGCCGTAGTTGCAGTGGCAGTCGCCGGTGCCGACGTAGGACTGCGGGTTGGTGCCGAGGTCCTCGCTGGACAGGTACGCCTTCCAGATCTCCGTGTCCGGGTGCAGCCCGTTGCTCCCCGCGTACGCGCCGTCCGGATGCTCCATGTGCATGAACATGGCCCAGAAGGCGCCGTTGACCTCCATGCGCACGTGCTCGGTGTAGCAGGTGGAGCCGGCGAGGAAGCAATCGGGCGCGCCGGGGTCGCACGGCAGCGCGCGGATGTCGCGGAAGACCGGGTAGGAGAGCGCCTCCCTGAGGTAGTCCTTCGTGCCCCACATCGAGTTCAGATTGATGTGCTGCCTGAGCGCATCGAACGCGGGGAACAGCCGGTCGCGGTTGAACTTGAAGTGCCAGTGCTTCTTCGGGTTGCCGATGCTCGTGTGCCCGCGGTTCCTGACGAGGATCCGGTCGTACACGACCCCGTCGCACACGAGCACCGCCGGGTAGTAGACGCGCGTCGCCTGGGCGAGCGCCTGGAGCGACGCGGTGCTGATGAACGCCTGGTAGACCGGAAGGCTCGAGGCCGGAACGCCGTCGCTCACCATGTAGGCGTAGGTCGGCGTCGACTCGAGGGCGAGCGGCGCCCAGCGCTCCCGGCCCGCGCCGTCGCGCGCGCGCAGCCGGTAGCGAACGATCCTGCGGTTGGGCAGGGGCGGAATCAGGTCGGAGCCGTAGACGCCATCGCCCGCGAAGAGGCCGTCGCCGTGGGCCCCGTCGTCGTACATGGGGAGCTCGACCTCGCCGCTTCCCGTGTCGAGGAAGAGCGTCACATCGGCGACCGCCTCGTCGTCGGTCGCCGTGCACGTGATCCTGACGGCGTCGGTGCTCGCCGGGATGAACGGCTCGTGCACGGCATACCAGTCGTGCGGCGCGCCGAGGTGCGCGCGCGCCGGGTCCTGCAGCACGAACACGGGCGGCAGGCCTCCGCGCTGATAGGAATTGTTCCTGACGCCGGGGCTGCCGTTGCCGAGGAAGATGCGGCTCTCGGTCCCGAGGAAATCGCAGATGAGGAGGCGGCTGTAGGCCGCGACGGCGGACGCCGGCATGCGGCACACGCAGCGCAGATCGTAGGTCCTCCCGGCCTCGACCAGCCCCGCGAGCTCCGCGTAGGCGCAGTCGCCGGGGGCGGCCGTCGACGTCGCGCGCACGCTGAGGGATGCGTTTCCGGTGTAGGCGGCGGCGGTCGACCGCGACGCGCGGTACACGCCCACGATGCTCCACCCGTCGGCGCTGCTCTCGAAATCGCCGTTCGCGATCAGGTTCTCCCCGCCGCCCTCCTCCCTGACCTCGACCGCATCGATGAGCACGCTGCCGCGCGCGGGAAAGAAGAAGCGAAGGCGCGTCGCCCCCTCGGCGGGAACCGCCCGCACGCGCAGCTCGCGCCATGCGACCTCGCGCTCGGAGGCCGCCCAGTTCTCGGGCGCATCGTTGTCCGCATCGGGCGCGATCCGCTCCAGGGACGAGCCCTCGCCGTCCGCGGCGGTCGGGAACGGCGGCCGGTCCCCGTACCGGAGGCTCTCGATCGTCGCGCCCCCCGCATCGACGAGCCGGATGCGCTCGCCGCCGTTGCTGAGGTGCCCCTCCCAGTTCCCGAAGAGGACGCCGTCGCCGGCGCTCAGGCCGAGCTTGGGGCCGAGGTACGCCGTGTCGCCGCAGACGACGAGGTAGCCGCCGCCGCGCAGCACGGCGCCCGCGGGGAACTCGTACTGGACGCCCGCGTTGAAGCGCCAGCCGGCCATGTCGACGTCATCCGCGCCGCGGTTGAAGAGCTCGATGTACTCGTCCTGGTAGTTGTGCTCGGGCGGACGGTACATGATCTCGTTGACGATGACATCGTGCGGGCCTCCCAGAAGGCCCGCCATCGCCAGCACGCTCAGACACCACATGCGCCGCGCTCCTTGTGCTGCCGCTCCGGCGGCGACCCGTTGCTTCCATCATAAACCGCCGGCCCGGCGACGCCAAGAAGGGACCGGCTACATCCGCTCGCTCACCTCGATCCCGAGAAGCCGCAGCCCCGCGGCCAGCACCCGCGCCGTCATGTCGCACAGGCGCAGCCTGCCCGCCCGCGCCGGCTCCTCGGCCTTGAGGACCGGGCACTCGCCGTAGAACGCGGTGAAGCGGGCGGCCAGCTCGTAGAGGTAGCCGGCGACGATGTTCGGGCGGCATTCGCGCGCCGCGCACTCCACCGTCTCCCCGAATCGCAGGAGCCAGAGCCCCAGCCTGGCCTCGACGCGCGCGTCGACTCGGGGGTCGGCGCCCGCGTACTCCGCGTCCCGGACCCCGCCCTTCCTGAAGATCGATCGCACGCGGGCGTAGGCGTACTGGAGGTACGGCGCCGTGTCGCCGTCCAGCGCCAGCATCCGGTCCCAGTCGAACACGTAATCGCTGGTCATGTTCTGCCTGAGGTCGAAGTACTTGAGCGCGCCGACGCCCACGATGCGCGCGATCGCATCCTGCTCGCCGGGAGGCAGCTCGGGATTCTTCTCCGCGACGACCTTCCGCGCGCGGGCCACGGCCTCGGCGATCACGTCCTTGAGGAGGACGTTCCGGCCCTCGCGCGTCTTGAGCGGCGTGCCGTCGGCGCCGAGGATCGAGCCGAACGCGGCGTGGTCCAGGCGCACGTCCTCCCCGGCGTAGCCCGCCAACCGCGCCGCCGCGAAGAGCTGGCGGAAATGCTCCTTCTGCCGCGCGTCGGTCACGTAGACGATGCGCCGCGCGCCCATCTCCCCGACGCGGTACCTGAGCGCCGCCAGGTCGGTCGTGGCGTACAGGTAGCCGCCATCGCGCTTCCGGATCATGAACGGCGCGCCGAAGCCCTCCAGGAACACGCACATCGCGCCGTCGCTCTCGCGCGCGATGCCCCGGGCCGCGAGGTCCGCGACGATCTCCGGGAGGAAGCGGTTGTAGACGCTCTCGCCCATCTCGTCCAGGCGGACGTCGAGCAGCGCGTAGTTCTCCTCGAACTTGCGGCGCGAGACATCGCAGATGACGCGCCACACGGCGAGCGACTCCGGATCGCCTGCCTGCAGCTTCACGACCTCGCGCCGCGCCGCCTCGGCGAACTCCGGATCCTCGTCGAAGCGCGCCTTCGCCGCGCGGTAGAACTCCTCCAGGTCGCCGATCGCGAGCGTCTTCCCGCCCCGCACGGCCTCGGGATCCGTGCGGCGCAGGTACTCGATCAGCATGCCGAACTGCGTGCCCCAGTCGCCGATGTGGTTGATCCTGCGGACGTCGTGGCCGCGCGCCTCCAGAAGCCGGCAGATCGCATCGCCGATGATCGTCGACCGGATGTGGCCGATGTGCATCTCCTTGGCGACGTTCGGGCAGGAGAAGTCGACGACGACCGTCTCGCGCTCGGCCGCCTCGTCCAGGCCCAGGCGCGCGTCGCGCCCCATGGCGCCGAGCTCCGCGCGCAGGAAGCGGGTGCTCACGGTGAGGTTGATGAAGCCGGGGCCTGCCATCTCGACCCGGCTGCAGATGTCGCCGAGGTCCAGGCGCGCGAGCGCCTCCTGCGCCAGCTCGCGCGGATTGCGCTTGAGCTTCTTGGCGAGGCCCATGACGCCGTTGGCCTGGAAATCGCCGAAGCGCTCGTCTTCGGTCGGTTTCACCGCCGCGGCGGCGTCCGGAACCCCCGTGACGGCCGCAAGCACGCCCGCAATCCGCCGTTCCAGCGTTTCAACCAGTGGTCGCATCGTGTCTCGCTCGCATTCCGCGCCGTCCGCCGCCCCGCGGCGGCGGCAGTAGCGTCAGAATAGCGTGTAAAGCGGCACGTGGAAAGACCCGACGATCTTCGCCGCGTCACGGAAAGGCGAGAGAGACGCAACCGTTCACGGTCTTCTCCCGGTGTCCGGGTACACAGACAGGCGTCATCTGACGGAAAAGAAACCACAGAGGCACAGAGAGCACCGAGAAGAAGACGGAGAGGGACCACCGCACTTGACACGGAGCCGCGTAACGTCTCACGTTCCGCTCTCTNNGCCCTCTGTCTTCTCTGTGGTGAATAAGAGAGAGCACCACGAAGGACACCGGAATCTTATTCACTGAAGAGCCTGTTGCCGGCCGTTGACGCACGCCCGCGGGCGGGGGCCGTATCAGAGATTGTCGGACGTCGGATCCAGCCCGGCCAGCGGGAACGGCGGCGGCGGCGGCGGGCCGTTCAGGAACTGGTGGTAGACGATGTACACGCCGTCCGAGGAATCCACCGCTCCGTCGTCGTTCACGTCCGCCGCATCGAGCGGGACGGGCGCGCGGCCGCCGCGAAAGAGATAGTAGAAGATGAAGACGCCGTCGGCGATGTCCACGCGGCCGTCGCCGTTGGAGTTCCCGCGCACGAAGGGCGCGCTGCACGCGATGCGCACCTCGCCGGCGCCGGACGCGCACGGCACGAGGCTCTCGCCGTCCACCACCATGATCATCCTGACCGCGGGGACGCCGAGCGCGCCCGTCGGCGTCAGGTGCGTGACGATCGGCTCGGGGCACGGGGGCTCGGCCGCGAGGCGGTACCGGGCCGCACAGTCCAGGAAGTTGTTGCGCGGGGCCAGCGTGATCCCCGTCTGAAAGTCGATAACGACCCCGTGCGTGAACCCCTCGGTCGCGCCGGGCGGATCCGCCGGCACGAACCGGAACTGATTGAAGTCCGGCTCGGCGCCGTTCCTGACATGCATCGTGTCAGTGCCGTCCGCCGTCGCATCGAGCAGATCGAGCACGTGCGGGTCGTGGCGTATGCCGAACGACCATCCCTGCACATCGAACGCGGCATTCCCCGTCCGGTTGAAGTCGAGGTACACGCCGACCGTCTGCTGCGTGCCGTGTGCGCCCGTCACCGATGCGACGCGCGGATAGAAATCCGGGGCGCACTCGACCCTGCGGATCTCGATGCCGTCCTGCCGCGCCGGCACGTAGCTCAGCCCGTCGAGGACCACGAGCGCCTTGATGGGCGGAACGCCCGCCTCGTCCGTGAAATCGAGCCGGGCGCTCGCGCCCGCCTCGCCGCCCACCTCGATCGACAGCGTGAGGAGATGAAAGCCCGTCGTGGCGTTGACGAACGTCTGCTGCAGGAAGTCCAGCACGACGCCCTGCGTGACGGCCGTGCAGTCGGGGCACGGCACGCCGCATTCCGTTTCGGCCGGCCAGAGCGTGCAGCTCAGAAACCCCGGCGGGCCGCCGCCCGGCCCGGCCGTCATGAGGTCGCCGCCCGCCTGCGCGTTCACGATGCGCACCATCGCGCCCGGAATCGCGCCATCGGTGCCCTTGATCCCGAACGACCAGCCCTGCACTCTGTCGGCGGTGCTGCCCAGGAAGACCTTCAGCGTCGCACTGCCGCCCGGGCTGTCGAGCACCGGGGGGTCGATCCAGAAACCGAAGCGTGCGTCGGGGTCGCCCTCCGCGGCAATGATCGCCGTTGCGCCCGCGCACAATACCAGCAACGCCGCCAACCGCATTGACTTCTCCTTTCAGAGGCGCACGCCCGCCCTCGACCGCCGCCTGCGGCGGCTCGCTCCTCGTTCATTCCTCCGGGCGCCCACCGCCCGGGCGCGGCATCGCGCGCACCTGCGCGCGGACGAGATCCGCACACATGGACGTACCCGCCGCCGTCGCCGTAAAGTCAAGTGTACGCGATCGCGCATCGAGCGTCAATGCGCACGGCTGCGGGCGTACATATTCGGTGAACCCGTGCGCCGAAACGCGCAATGA
>DHGK01000368.1:2092-3050 GCA_002402755.1 Planctomycetes bacterium UBA4800 | reverse complement strand
CGGGAACCAGGTCGATCGAGTTCTTCCACTCGGAGAACCGGCAGGACGCCACATCGCGTGAGCTCCACCCCAATCCGAGGGTCAAGATCCACCCCGACCTCGCGGCGCAGCTCGGAGTTGTCGAAGGCGACTGGGTCTGGATCGAGAACCAGCGGGGCAAGGTGAAGCAGACAGTCAAGGTGACCGCCGCTATGGATCCCCGGGTTGTGAGCGCGGAGCACGGCTGGTGGTTCCCCGAGAAGAAGGCCGAGGATCTCTTCGGCGCCTTCGAATCCAATATCAACGTCCTGACCGCTCAAGGCCAGAACGGCCCCACCGGCTACTGCGCGCCCTACAAGCAAACCTTGTGCAAGATCTACAAGGCCTAGTTCAAGGAGGAGGACGAAATGGCGAAGAACGGGCTGCTGATCGACTACCAGTTCTGCACCGGCTGCCGGACGTGCGAAGTCGCCTGCAAGAAGGAGCATGAGTACGAGGTGGGCCAGTGGGGCATCAAGCTGGCCGAGTTCGGCCCGTGGAAGCTTCCGGGCGATAAGTGGGAACTGGACTACATTCCGTTCCCCACCGAGCTCTGCGATCTGTGCGGCGAGCGGGTGGCCAAAGGCAAGCCGCCCACATGCGTCAAGCACTGCCAGGCGCAGGTCATGAAGTTCGGTCCGATTGAGGAACTGGCGCAGGACCTGATCGAGAAGCCGAGACAGGTGCTCTTCGCGCCCAAGTAAGTGCCGCTGAAACAAGCAGTCCGGATGTCCTCGCGGGTCTTCCCCGGGGGCGTCCGGGCCGCGTCTCGGGAGCGCGGGGAAGCAGGTGCGCGGCGATGGCGGAACTCGACGAACACGAGAGCGGGATCATCAACGCGCTCAACCGGCTGCAGGAGGAAGAGGGATTCATCCCGCAGCCGGCGCTGGCCGCTCTCGCGGTCCGGCACGGTGTTCCCGAGGCCCAGCTGCACGGGCTC
>DHGK01000368.1:441-2007 GCA_002402755.1 Planctomycetes bacterium UBA4800 | reverse complement strand
ACATCGCCTGACGGTTTCATCACCGTCGAGGAAGTGCAATGCGTCGGCGCGTGCAGCAGGGCGCCAATACTCGTGCAGGACGGCCGGATCAAGGATCATGTGAAGTCGTTCCAGGTGCCGTTCCTGATTCAGGAGCTCAGGAACGCCGATGGCCGGAAGCTGTGAGCCGGAGCCGCGCGGCCCCTCCGCGGATCCCCTGGCCGGACTCGCCCGCGCCGGCAGAGAGTCCCTGTGCCCGCCGGGCATGTCCAGGATCTCCTTCGGGATGGCCACCTGCGGCCAGGCCGCGGGAACGGCGGCGCTCCGCGGCAGGGTGGCGGCGCGGGCCGACCTGCGGGGAGTGGCGGCAGCGGCTGATGTCGGCTGTCTCGGCGCCTGTTTCGCCGAGCCGCTCATTGACGTCAGGACGCCCGAGGGGCTCCATTACTTCTTCGGAAATGTTGACGCGGCGGCTCTGTGGCACGTGATCCGGACGGCCCGGGGGACGCCTTCCTCCCGCCATCTGTGGGCGGTGCTCGGAGAGCGCGAACCCGGCGTCCTCCGCGGCTTTCACGACCTGGAGACACTCGAGGTGCGCAATCCCGCCTTCGGGCAGTTTTTCGGGCCGCAGACCCGCCGGATCAGCGGCCGCTGCGGCCTGGTCGGCCCGGACAGCCTGGCCGAGTACGTCGCCGCCGGCGGCTACCGCGCCCTGGCGCGGGCCCTTGCCGGGCTGCGGCCGCCGGACATCATCGGCATGGTCCGTGACGCCGGCCTGCGCGGCCGGGGGGGCGCGGGTTTCCCGGCGGCGCGCAAATGGGAGACCGCGGCGCGGAGCGCCGATCCCGTCCGGGCTGTCATCGCCAACGCGGACGAGGGGGACCCGGGCGCCTACATGGACCGCGCGCTCCTTGAGAGCGATCCGCACGGCGTGCTCGAGGGGCTGATCCTGGCGAGCTACGCCGTCGGCGCGAACCGCGCGTACATCTTCGTGCGCCACGAGTATCCGCTGGCGATCCAGACCCTGCGGAGGGCGATCGCCTCGGCCCAGGAAGCCGGGCTGCTCGGCAGCCGCATCCTCGGGTCGGACTTCGGTCTGCGGGTGACGCTCGTGGAGAGCGGGGGCGCGTTCGTCTGCGGCGAGGAGACCGCCATGCTGCAGGTGATGGCCGGCCGGCGCGGCGAGCCGCAGCCCCGGCCGCCCTATCCCGCCGCGCGCGGTCTTGCCGGCCACCCGACGGTCATCAGCAACGTGGAGACCCTGGCAAACGTCTCCTGGATCGTGGCGAACGGCGCGGATGCCTTCCGGGAGCTGGGGACGGCTGAGAGCGCCGGGACGAAGATCTTCTGCCTTGCCGGGGACGTGAGGCGCGCCGGCTTCATCGAAGTGCCGTTCGGCACCGGAGCGGAGGCGCTCATCGAGGGCATCGGGGGCACGCCCGGCAAGTCCGTCAAGGCGCTGCAGATCGGCGGGCCGTCCGGGGGAATCGTCCCGTATGCCGGCATGGCCCTGGACTACGAGACGGTAGGATCGGCGGGCGCGATGATGGGCTCGGGGGGTCTTGTCGCGCTCGGCTCCAGCCGGTG
>DHGK01000368.1:0-415 GCA_002402755.1 Planctomycetes bacterium UBA4800 | reverse complement strand
TGCCGGGACGGGCTCAGGGAGCTTGAGGCTAAGCTGAGCCTGCTCGTGTCCGGCCGCGCGCACGCGGGCGTTATCGAGGAGATCGAGGACCTCGGCAAGGTGATCGCCGCGGCCGCGCAGTGCGGCCTCGGGCGGAGCGCGGCCAATCCGGTGCTGAGCACGCTGCGGTACTTCCGGGACGAGTACGAGGCGCATATCCGCGCGCGGTGCCCGGCGCTGTCCTGCAAGGCGCTGATCACGTTCGCGGTCGTGCCGGCCGGCTGCTCCGATTGCAGATGCTGCTTCCTGACGTGTCCCGCCGGCGCGGTGAGACCCGGCGCCGGCAAGAAGCGCCACTTCATCGACCAGAACCTCTGCACGAACTGCTGGGCCTGCTGCGAAACGTGCCCGAACGGCTGCATCAGGCCGGTGCCGA
>DHGK01000275.1:1396-13446 GCA_002402755.1 Planctomycetes bacterium UBA4800 | reverse complement strand
CCGTTTCGCCTGCGCCTTCCTGCGTGCGGGATTTGAGCCCCGCCACTTCTGCAGGATTCTGGGTGAGCCTGTAAGGCGAGGCCCGGCCCGCGCCCGATTTGCGCAACGGAGCCGCGGACAACTGTATGGATCAACTGGTAGTGCCTGCCGGCAATTCAACTGCGGCGCGCCGCGAACCGTTCCGCCCCCCGTGCTGCGGCGAAGCTCCGGGCTACCGGGTCGGGGTCAACATGGCCTCGACCCGTCTGTTTCTCGCGCGCCCCTCATCCGACAGGTTCGAGGCACGGGGCGCCAGATAGCCCGCCCCCTCTGCCGCCAGCTGCGCCGGATTCGCGCCATGCACCGCCACCAGCCGGTCCCGGACCGAGGCGGCGCGGCTGCGCGACAGGGCGATATTCGCGTCGATGCTGCCGACCGCGTCGGTATGTCCGACCAGCGTGATGCGCTGACCGGGGTTCGCGGCAAGATAGTCTGCCAGCGCGGCAAGCGAGGGGAATTCGCCCTCCCCCAGTTGCGAGGAGCCGGTGGCGAAGGCCAGATCGTCCAGCGCGTAGGTGCCAATGTCCTGCAAGGCGGCGCCGATGTCCCTCGGCGCCGCAGGATCGGCAAAGGGTCGGGCGGCGGCGGGCGCCTTGGTCGAGCCGGTCACTGCCAGCGGCGCGGCATCGGGCGGGCGGACATGGGTGATCTGCACGAAGCCGCGCTCGCTCGACCGGCTGACCCACAGCTCCAGGTATTCCGCCGCCGCGCCCGTGCCCTTCTGCGCGGCCACGAAGCGGAAGTCGCCCAGATCGACATGCATGTCGGGCTCGCGCAGCAGCGAGGCGGAATAGCGGAAATCGAAGCCGCCGCAGAGCGCATCGTCGCAATCATAGATCGTGGTGAAGCCGGCCCCGGCCAGTTGCGCGCGCAGCGGTTCGAGCAGTTGCAGCGTCGTGGCGCCGGGCGCGTCCAGCCGCCAGGCGGTCTGGCTGATCGCGCCTTCGACCGGCAGCATCGGCACCTTGCCGTCACGGAGCGGGCCGACGGGCAGCGAATGGCTGCCAAGCGGCTCCAGACGCCCGGCGGTCGGCTCTGCCGTGGCCGGCAGCTCCAGCGGCGCGGCCGGCGCCTGCGCCGCCGCGCCCTCGGTCTCGACCTCGAAGAGCGCATCGCCCGCCGCGACGACGCTCCCTTCCTTGACCTTCAGGCCGCGCACGACTCCCGCGAGCGGGCAGGGCACCTCCACCGTGGCCTTCCCGGTCTCGATCTCGACGACGTTCTGGTTCGCCTGAATGCGATCGCCCTCCGCGACCATGACGCGCGTCACGGTGGCGCTCTGCACATCCTCGCCGAGATTCGGCAGCGTGAAAGGCGTGGCCATCGCTCGCTCCTTTCGTACGCCCGCGCCGCGCGCCTCACGCGCGCAACGGGTTGGGCTTCTCCGGATCGATCCCGAAATCCTCGATCGCCGCTCTCACCTTCTCGTACGGCACGCGCCCCAGGCCCGCAAGCTCGCCGAGCGCCGCCACGGCCACGCACTCCGCATCGATCTCGAAGTGCCGCCTGAGCACGGCGCGCGAGTCGCTCCGGCCGTACCCATCCGCCCCGAGCGCGCGGAAGGGCCGCGGCAGCCACGGCGCGATCTTGTACGGCAGTGCCTTGATGTAGTCAGAGACGGCGATGACCGGGCCTTCCTCGCCCGCGAAGAGCTGCGCCGCGTACGGAACGCGCGGCTCCTCGCCCGGGTGCAGCATGTTCCAGCGCTCGGCGGCCAGCGCCTCGCGCTCGATCTCGTTGTAGCTCGGCACGCTCCAGACATCGGCCGCGACGCCGAAGCGCTCCGCGAGCAGCTCCTGCGCCCTGAGCGCCTCCCGCAGAATCGTGCCGCTGCCCAGGAGATGCGCCCTGGGCCCTTCGCCCGCCGCCGCGCGGAGCCTGTACATGCCGCGGCGGATGCCCTCGGCCGCGCCTTCCGGCATCGGCGGCTGCGGGTAGTTCTCGTTGGCGAGCGTCAGGTAGTAGCACACGTCTTCCTGCTCGGCGTGCATGCGCCTGAGCCCGTCCTGCACGATCACAGCGATCTCGTACCCGAAGGCGGGATCGTACGAGGCGATCGCGGGCACGGTCGACGCGAGCACGTGGCTGTGGCCGTCCTGGTGCTGCAGCCCCTCGCCGTTGAGCGTCGTTCGGCCCGACGTCGCGCCGAGAAGGAAACCCCGGCAACGCATGTCGCCCGCCGCCCAGATCAGATCGCCGATCCGCTGGAACCCGAACATCGAGTAGAAGATGAAGAACGGAATGCAGGGCGTGCCGTGCGTCGCGTAGGCCGAGGCCGCGGCGATGAAGGACGACATGGCGCCGGCCTCGGTGATGCCCTCCTCGAGGATGCGGCCGTCGCGCGCCTCGCGGTAGAAGAGCAGGCTCTGGGCGTCCACGGGCTCGTAGAGCTGGCCCGCGTGCGAGTAGATGCCGAACTCGCGGAAGAGCGCCTCCATGCCGAAGGTGCGCGCCTCGTCCGGCACGATCGGGACGACGTGCTTCCCGAGCTGCGGGTCGTGGAGCAGCATGTTCAGGAGCCGCACGAAGGCCATCGTCGTCGAGACGGCGCGGTTGCCGGACCCCGCCAGGAACTCCTTGAACGCCTCGAGCGGCGGGACGGGGAGCTTCGGCGCCGCGGCCGCGCGCGCCGGGAGCGCGCCGCCGAGCCGCGCCCGGCAGGCGCGGAGATACTCGATCTCCGGGCTGTCGTCGGGCGGGCGGTAGAACGGCATGTCGGGCACCTCGTCGTCCGACAGCGGAATGCCGAAGCGCGAGCGGAACCGGCGCAGCTCCTCCTCGTTGAGCTTCTTCTGCTGGTGGGTGACGTTCTTGCCCTCGCCGGCCTCCCCCAGGCCGTAGCCCTTGATCGTCTTGGCGATGATGACGGTCGGCGCGCCGCGGTGCTCGACCGCGGCCTTGTACGCGGCGTAGACCTTCTCGGGATCGTGCCCGCCGCGGCGCAGGTTCTTGAGCTCCTCATCGGAGAGATCGGCGACCAGCGCGAGCAGCTCCGGATCGACCCCGAAGAAGTCCTTGCGGATGAAGTCGCCCGAGGAGACCGAGTACTTCTGGTACTGGCCGTCGACCGTCTCCATCATGCGCCGGACAAGGAGCCCGCGCGCGTCGCCGGCGAGCAGCGCATCCCACTCGCCGCCCCAGATGACCTTGATGACGTTCCAGCCCGCGCCGCGGAAGACGGTCTCGAGCTCCTGGATGATCTTGCCGTTGCCGCGCACGGGGCCGTCGAGGCGCTGCAGGTTCGCGTTGATGACGAAGATCAGGTTGTCGAGCTTCTCCCGCGTGGCAAGCGAGATCGCGCCGAGCGATTCCGGTTCGTCGGTCTCGCCGTCGCCCATCATGACCCACACCTTGGCGTCCTTCAGATCGACGACGCCGCGGTCCTGGAGGTAGCGGTTGAACCGCGCCTGGTAGATGCCCATGATGGGCCCCAGGCCCATCGACACGGTCGGGAACTGCCAGAACTCGGGCATGAGCCAGGGGTGCGGGTAGCTCGCCGGGCCGCGCGGCCGCGCAAGCTCGCGCCTGAAGTTCGTGAGCTCCTTTTCGCCGAGGCGGCCCTCCAGAAACGCGCGCGCGTAGACGCCGGGCGACGCATGGCCCTGGAAGTACACAAGGTCGCCGGGATGCTCCTGCGTCCGCGCGCGCCAGAAATGGTTGAAGCCGACCTCGTAGAGCGTGGCGGCGCTCGCGTACGTCGAGATGTGGCCGCCGATGCCCTCGAGGTCCTTGTTGGCCCTGACGACCATCGCCATCGCGTTCCACCTGATGATGCTCTTGATCCGGCGCTCGAGCACGCGGTCGCCGGGGTAGGGCGCCTGGTGCTCGGGCGGAATCGTGTTGACGTACGGCGTCGCCGTCAGGCAGGGGGCCGCAACGTTCAGACGCTGGGCGCGCTCGTGGAGCGCCGCCAGCAGGTACGACGCGCGCTCGGACCCCGCCGCCGCCAGGACGTGCTCGAAGGCCTCGACCCACTCGCCGGTTTCCTGGGGGTCCGTGTCGCGTCGCAACGGCGTGTCGTTCGGCGTATTCATGACCGCAGCCTCACCTTGTGCGCGCGGCGGCGCCGCCGCGCCTCTCCCGCGGCCGCCGCCCCACGACGCTATTGTGCCGCATGCCGGCCGGCCGCAAAAGCCCCCGGCGCCTCTTGCCGCACCCGCAGCCGGTGAGTATCCTAATTTCGAATCGGCGCCAGGGCGCCTGCGGGCGTCGCTCGGGCACCCTGGCGCGGCACGCGGCGGCACGAACGATCCACGCACGGAAGGAGCAACGCAGATGGATATCTTCGACTTCGCCCTGCAGATGGAGAAGGACGGCAGGAAGTTCTACCAGGACGCGGCGGCCCGCTGCGGCGACAAGGGCCTGCAGGCCGTCTTCAACCTGCTGGCCGATGCCGAGCAGGAGCACTACGACCTCCTGAAGTCGATGAAGAAGGGCACGGCGCCCACGACGACCCTGACCGATGTCCTCGACGGCACGAAGAATCTCTTCCAGCAGATGGCCGAACGCGGCCACGCGCTCGATCCCAAGGCGACGCAGACGGATCTGTACAAGAAGGGCCTCGAGATCGAGAACCGCTCCAGGGCCTTCTACGAGGAAAAGGCCGGGGAGGTGAAGGGCAAGGACCAAGCCGCGCTGCTGCGCACGCTGGCGGCCGAGGAGGGACGCCACGCCGACATCCTCACGAACATCATCGAGTTCGTGTCGCGCCCCCGGCAGTACCTCGAGAACGCGGAGTGGAGCGGGCTGGGGCGGTAGGAGCGCTCAGACCTGTATCTTCTCGAACTCCGTCTTGGCCGCCCCGCACACCGGGCAGACCCACGTGTCCGGCACCTTCGCGAACGGCGTGCCCGAGTGGACGCCGTTCACCGGGTCGCCGCGCTTCTCGTCGTAGACGTACCCGCACATTCGGCAGCGATAGCGCTCCATGCGTCGTTCTCCTTGCGCGCCATCAGGCGCCGCAGCGTTCGTTGAGCGTGCGTCCGACCAGTTCCCCGAGCGCCACGCACTCGCCAAGCGCCTCGGGCCGCGGCACGTACTTCACCTTCAGGCCCTCGCCCGCGCGCTCGACCTTCATGCCCGCGAGGTACTCGTTGATCTCCCCCACCGCCTCGCCGCTCCAGCCGTACGAGCCGAACGCCGCGCCGGCGAGGTTCCGCGGCTTCAGGCCCTTCAGGTACGTCAGCAGATCGGCCACGGTCGGGAACATGCCGTTGTTGATCGTCGGCGAGCCGACGAGCAGCGCGCCCGCGCCGAGGAGCGCCGTCGCCACATCGCTCCGGTGCGAGCCGTGGAGCGGCATGACGGTCGTCTCGACGCCCGTCCGGGCGAGTCCCTCGCCGATGACCTTCGCCATTGCAGCCGTGCTCCCCCACATCGTGTCGTAAACGACGATCGCCCTGCGCTCCGGCCGCTGCTCCGCCCAGGCCGCATACCACCCGAGGAGCGTGTCGATGTCCCGCCGCCAGAACGGCCCGTGGTCGGGCAGCACGAACGCGGGGCGCAGGCCGAGCGCCGCGACCCTGGCAAGCAGCTTCTCGACGAGGCCCGAGTAGGGAAGCAGGATGTTCGCGTAGTACTTGGCCGACTCGAACTTGACGACATCGGGATCGATCTCGTCGGCGTAGCGCCGGCTCGTCGCGAGATGGCTCCCGAACGCGTCCTGCGAGAAGAGCACCTTCTCGTCCTCACAGTACGTGAACATGCTGTCCGGCCAGTGCAGCATGCGCGTCTCGAGAAACGTCAGGGTCAGGTTGCCCAGGCTCAGCCGCTCGCCGTCCTTCACCGCCTGAACGCCGCCCGTCAGGTGGAAGTGGTCCTGGAGCGCCTTGACGCAGGGCGAGGAGGCCAGGACCTTCTCGGGCGCGACCTCGGCGATGACCTCGGGCAGGCTGCCGGTGTGATCCATCTCGGCGTGGTTCACGACTATGTAGTCGATCTCGCCCGGGTCGATGACCGACCGGATGCGGGCGAGCATCTCGCCCTTGAACGGCTTCTTGACGGTGTCGATGAGCGCAATCCTCTCGCCGCACACGAGAAACGCGTTGTACGTGCTGCCGCGGCCCGTCGCGTAGCCGTGGAAGTCGCGCAGCTCCCAGTCGATCGCGCCCACCCAGTAGACGTGGTCGGTGATCTTCAGCGCCTCGAGTCCTGCATACATGTCGTGCTTCCTCCGGTGTGCGGGCGCGCGATCAACGCGCCGCGGTCACGGCGCTCGCCACTCGCGCCCGTCGCGCCCCGGCAGCGCATCGGCCTCCTCGGGCCCCCACGTTCCCGCGCGGTACGGATACAGCGGCCCGGCGCGCTCCTCATCCGCGCGCGACCACGCGTCGAGAACCGGCGCAAGCAGGCTCCAGGCGACCTCGATCGTGTCCTCTCTGAGAAACAACGTCTGGTCGCCGAGCATGCAATCGAGGAGCAGCCGCTCGTACGCCTCGGGCGGCTCGCCCCCGAAGACGTCGCGGTAGTTGAACTTCATCGTCAGGTCGCCCATGCAGAGCTTCGCGCCGGGCTGCTTGGCCTGGATCGTCAGCGCGACGCCCTCCTCGGGCTGCACGTTGAGGACGAGCACGTTGGGCGACAGGTCCTCGGGCAGAAGCGGGATGAAGATCGAGTGCGGCACGCTCTTGAACGCGATCGCGATCTCGCTCATCCGCCGCGGCAACCGCTTGCCCGCGCGCAGGTAGAAGGGCACGCCCTTCCAGCGCCAGTTGTCGATGCCGAGCTTCGCCGCCACGTAGGTCTCGATCCGCGAGTCGGGCGCCACGTTCTTCTCCGCCCGATAGGCCGGCGCGGCCTTCCCCTCCGCCTCGCCCGCCGCGTACTGCCCGCGCACGATCCAGTTGCGGATGTCCTCCGCCGGAAACGGCCGCACGGCCCTGAGCACCTTCACGATCTCGTTGCGCACGTTGTCGGCCGCGAACGATGCGGGCGGCTCCATGGCGGTCAGCGACAGCATCATGAAGAGGTGGTTCTGGAACATGTCCCTGAGAAGGCCCGTCTCCTCGAAGTATCCCGCGCGGTGCTCGACGCCGATCGACTCGGCCACCGTGATCTGGACGTGGTCGACGTACCGCCGGTTCCAGAGCGGCTCGAACACCGCGTTGGCGAACCTGAGCATCAGGACGTTCTGCACGGTCTCCTTGCCCAGGTAGTGGTCGATGCGGTAGATCTGGTCCTCCGCGAGCACGCGGCCGATCTCGCGGCCGAGCGCCGCGGCGCTCGCCAGGTCGCGGCCGAACGGCTTCTCGATCACCACGCGCCGCCAGGACTCGCCGTTCTCGCCCTGGCGGAGCAGGCCGGCCGCGCTCAGGCGTCCGACGAGCGCGCCGTAGAGCGACGGCGGCACGGCGAGATAGAAGACGGCGTTGCCCCCGGTCCCGAACTCGGCGCCGGACTCGGCGAGCGTCTTCGCGAGCGTCGCGTGAAACGCCGGGTCGAAGTACTCGCCCGCGAGGTAGGCGCAGCGGCGGACGAAGGCCTCGCATTCCTCGGGCCGCGCCGTGCAGCGGCGCGCGATCGCGGCGCGCACCTTCTCCCGGAACTCCGCGGTCGTCATCGCCGTGCGCGCGCACCCGAGCACGAAGAAGCTCGGAGGAATGAGCTTGCGCGCCCACAGGCTGAAGAGCGCGGGCAGGAGCTTGCGCTGCGCGAGATCGCCCGATGCCCCGAAAACCACGACGCCGCAGGGCTTGGGCGTGAGCTCGACGCACACCTTCAGTCTGGCCGTGACCGCGGAATCCATGCCTACCCCCGGCGTCCCGCCGTGCGCGCGGCGCGGCTCTCGACGCTCATGCCCCGGCGCCCCGCGCGGTCACGCCCGCTCGGCCAGATACGCCGCGACGCCGTCGGCGGTGGGCTTCATGCCCTCCTCGCCCTTGCGCCAGTTGGCCGGGCACACGTCCCCGTGCGCCTCGAAGAACTGGAGCGCGTCCAGCATGCGGAGCACCTCGTCGACGCTCCGGCCGAGGGGCAGATCGTTGATGAGCATGTGGCGGACGATGCCGCCCTTGTCGATCAGGAACAGGCCGCGCAGCGCGACCGCATCGTTCAGGAGCACGCCGTACCTGCGCGCGATGTCCTTGGTGAGATCCGCGACCAGCGGATACCGGACGTTGCCGATGCCGCCCCCGTTGAGAGGAGTGTTCTTCCACGCCCGGTGCGTGAAGTGCGAGTCGACCGAGACGCCGATCACCTCGCAGTTCCGGTCCTTGAACTCCTTGAGCTTCCGGTCGAACGCGATGATCTCCGAGGGGCACACGAAGGTGAAGTCGAGCGGATAGAAGAAGAGCACCACGTACGTGCCGCGATAGTTCGAGAGCGTCAGATCCTTGAACGTGTTGTCCGGCATCACCGCCTGCTGGGTGAAATCCGGAGCTTCCTGGGTGACCAGCGTTCCCAGCGATCCGCACATGATCAGACCGTCCTTTCTGCGAGTGCTCCCTACTGCCGCCCGCCCGCGCGGGCCTCGGCCTCGACCAGCATCCGCGTGATCTGGAAAACGTGCTGAACCTCTTCGCGGATCACGGCCTCGACCTCGCTCTTGCCCTGGTTCTCGGGCACGACCTCGCGCATCGTCGTGAAGAAGACAATGGCGTCGTGCTCGCGCGCGAGCGCTTCCCTGAGAATCTCGGGGAGCGTGCGTTGCTGCCGGAAGAACGCCGATGGATCGCGCGCGTTCACATCGAAGACGTGCCCGTCGGCGAAGGCCCGCATGTACCTGGCCGCATCGCCGTCCGGGTCGAAGGTGTCCGACCGCGCCGCGTCTTCCGGCAGGCGCCCGCGCATGCGCGCGAACGTCTTCTCGTGGCCCACCTCCCACTCGGCGAGATCCCTGAGGAGGGCGCCCGCGGCGTGGTCGGCGACGGCCTCGGCCGCCGTCCGGTAGAAGAAGGCGCCGTTGCGCTCGATCTGCTCGGCGATCTGGAGCACCTCGGCGGCGTTGAAGTTGATGCTTCCCACGGCTCCTCTCAGTCTCCGCCGGCCTTGCGCTTGCCGAGCTCCCGGTCGAGCATGTACAGGCCGTGCGGGTGCTGGCCCACCATGCCGATCTTGTGGACCAGGTCCTCGGCGCCGGCCTCCTCCTCGACCTGCTCGCTCACGAACCACTGGAGGAACGCGTTCGTGGCGTGGTCGCGCTCGGACGCCGCCAGGTCGACAAGCTCGTTGATGCCCTGCGTCACCTTCCGCTCGTGGTCGCGCACGCCCTCGAACACCGCCTGCGGCGAGTTCCACTCGGCGGGCGGCGCCTCGACGGCCGCGAGCACGGCCTTGCCGCCGCGCTCGTTGATGTAGTCGTAGAACTTCATGGCGTGGAGGAACTCCTCCTGCGCCTGGACCTTCATCCACGCCGCGCAGCCGCGCAGGTTGCGCGCGTCGAGCCAGGCCGCCATCCCCATGTACAGGTACGCGGAGGCGGCCTCCGCGTTCATCTGCCGGTTCAACGCCTTGAGTGCTTTCTCGCTCAACATGGTCCTATGCCTTCCATAATCCGTGGAGGTTGCAGAATTCACGCGCGGCGATCTTCGCCGACGCCGTGGCAAACGCCGCCTCGGGGGCCGCGCCCGGCTTCAGAAACGCGCGCTGGATCGTGTCGCCGTCGATGATCTGGACCCATTCGATCCAGTGCGCGGCCTCCATCGGATGCGGGACCGAACCGACCCTGACCTTGACGCCTCCCGGAATCTGCTCGATCACGGGGACGTGTTTCTCCTTCGAGGCATCGACGGTGTTCTCCTTGAGGAGCGCCATGGGCTCGTTGCAGCACACGAGCTGCCCCGGTCCGGCGTGCAGTACCTCCACGATGGTGCCGCACTTGGCGCACTTGAATACCTGCAATCGTTCCGTTGCCATGGCTCCTGTCCTTTCTCTCCGCGCCTGCCGCGCGCAGCATCCCGAGTACACCCCACAGCCTTGCATGGCCGGACAGCGCTGTACTCCTGCATCCTATATCCCATGGGAGCGGGTTTGTCGACCACGAGAGCCGTCTTTTCCGGATCCGCCGCGGCTTGCCGCGTGCGCCTCGAACCAATAGAATGCGTATGCACGCGCGGGCGCACGGCGCGGCGGCGGCCCCGCCGGGGACGCCCGCGGTTGCACGGCGCGCAACCCGCGGCATGCGATGGGCGCTGCGCGGCGCCGGCGCGTCCGGGCCGCCACTCGGGAGCAGGAGAGGAGAGTCCATGGAAAACGTGACCGAACTGACCGACAGCAACTTCAAGGACGAGATCGCCGGCGGCGTCACGCTCGTCGATTTCTGGGCGCCGTGGTGCGGCCCCTGCAAGATGCAGCTCCCAATTCTCCAGAAGGTCGCGGACGCGCTGGGAAACCGCGCCAAGATCGCCAAGGTCAATGTCGATGACAGCCCCGATACGGCCCAGCAGTTCGGGGTGCAGAGCATCCCGACCCTCGTGCTCCTCAAGAACGGGGCCGAGGTCGCGCGCTTCACCGGGGTCACCGACCAGAAGAAGCTCCAGGCCGCCGTCGAGGGTGCGCTGTAGGCCCGGCGCCCTGCGATCCGGAGCGCGGCGCGACAACCGTCACGCCCGCCGCCGATCGCACCGGGAGCTTTCCGCGTGCTCCGGATCCCATGTCATGGAGGCCGTGTGCCGCTCGATGCATCTGAGGGCGATCGTCCCGCCGTCACCCCCGAGGATGCCGCGGACGTCGCGCGGCTGTGCGCGTGGTTCGAGGCGGGCGCGCTCGTTCGGCCCGACCACGCGGCGCCGAACTTCCTCGACCTCGTCAGGGCGCTCGCGCGCCTCGCGGGCGCGCGCCCGGCCGTCGCCGGCGGGGCGGGCGCCGAACGCCTCGCGACGCTGATAGGCCCCGCCGGCCACTACGTGTTCGTGCTCGTGGACGGCTTCGGCGCGCGTTTTCTCGAGTTCCTCGCCCCGGACGCCTTTCTGCGCGCCGGCCATGCCGAGAGCCTTCTCGCGGTCTTCCCCTCGACGACCGCGGTCGCGCTGACGAGCCTGGCCACGGCCGCGTGGCCGGCGACGCACGGCATCTGCGGCTGGTGGGTGCGCTTTCCCGAGATCGGCGCGACCGCCACCGTGCTGCCCTACGTCGAGCGGTTCTCAGAGCAGCCCCTCGAGACGCTCGGCCTGACGCCCGAACGGGCATTTCCCCTGCCGAGCATCGTCCCGACATTCACGCACGCGCCGCTCGCCGTGCTGCCCGAGTACATCGTCGGGAGCGCCTACTCGCGCTACTCGACCGGCGGCACCCCGCGGCGGGGCTACGGCGACATCCGCGGCGCCATGCGCCTCGTCAGAGAGCATGTGGCCGCGGCGCACGGACCCACCTACACGTATCTCTATCTTCCGCAGCTCGATTCCATGTGTCATGACGAGGGGATCGATCCGGTGCGCGCGGGGAGACTGCTCGCCGTCATCGACAGGGAGCTGGCCGAGCTGAGGGCGCGTCTGCCCGAGTCCGCGCGGCTCGTCGTCACGGCGGACCACGGTCTGATCAACGTGCCGCCGGCACGCGAGTCCGTGCTCAGGTCGGGGGATCCCCTGCTCGGCTGCCTCTGGCACGAGCCGGTCGGCGAGCCGGCCGTCCCTTCCTTCCACGTCAAGCCGGGCGCCCGCGCGCGCTTCGCGCGCATGTTCAGGGAGCGGTTCGGAGCGACGCACGTCCTCCTGCCGATCGCCGAGGTCGAGCGCCTCCGCCTGCTCGGCCCCGAGCCGCTCGCGCCCGTCACGCGCGCAAGAATCGGGGACTTCATCGCCCTCTCGGACGGGCCCGCGCTCCTCTACCACCTCCCCGACGGCGAGTCGCCCGGCTATCTTCGCGCCGCCCACTCGGGGCTCTCGAAGGACGAGATGGTCATTCCTCTCTGCCTCGCTTGAGAGGTGATTCCGGCGGGGCTGCCATCTTGGCACCGCCATCGCCGCAAAAGTGTTAGATTGCGGCTTGACGACGGTCATTGTGGCATGCAGGCTTGAATCAACGAAGGAAGCCAGTACATATTCGGTGAACCCGTGGCCCTGCAGGCGCCGGCCGTA
>DHGK01000275.1:0-1299 GCA_002402755.1 Planctomycetes bacterium UBA4800 | reverse complement strand
GACGCGTTCATTGCGCGTGTCGACGCACGGGTTCACCGAATAGGTACGGAAGCCACGCGCGGCCGTTATCATCAAGTCTTTGTGTAACAAATACCTACGATTACGAAGCGGTTTCGGCACGCGCCTTGCTTATATGCTGATCGAGTGCTGATCGAAGTCAGCGTGATTCAAAAGGAGGTGCGTATGACACGGTTTTTCAGCGGCAACTGGAATCCTTACCAGATGCTCTTCAGGCTGCAGGACGAGATCAACAGGGTCTTCGATCTCGCCGACAGCTCCCGCCCGTTCCTGGCTGAACCCGGCGCCGCGTTCCCGAGAGTGAACGTCTACACGACGCCGGATGAGTCCGTGCTCAGGGCGGAGGTTCCCGGCGTGGACCTGCAGGACCTGGACATCACGGTCGAGGGCGACACCTTGACGGTGAAGGGCGTGCGCAAGCCCGATTGCGACGTGCCGCCCGAACGGTACTACCGCTGCGAGCGCGGGCACGGACGCTTCGGCCGCTCGGTGCATCTCCCGCACCGCGTCGACGCCGGCAAGGTCAAGGCGACCCTGCGGAGCGGCATGCTGGAAGTCAGGCTCCCCAAGGCGCCCGAGGAGAAACCCTACAGCATAGCGGTCAAGAGCTAGGAGGAAGCCATGAAGAAGGAAAACGAGATGCAGGTCGCTCGGAACGATCGGCGTGTCGAGCTCATGCCGCCGGTCGATATCTACGACGAGGGCGACAAGGTCACCCTGATCGCGGACATGCCCGGCGTCAATCCGGAATCGCTCGACGTGCGGTACGAGCGCGGCCAGCTCATGATCCACGGCCGGCAGGAAGACCAGCACGAAGACGGGCCGCCGGTGCTCGGCGAGTTCGAGCTGGGCGACTACCGCCGGACGTTCACGGTCGGCGAGGATATCGACCCGGCGCACATCACGGCGGAGATCAAGAACGGCGTCCTGCGGATCAACCTCGCGAAGGTCGAGGCCCGCAAGCCGCAGAAGATCGCCGTCGCGGTGAAGTGAGGCTGTAGGCTGTCGACTGTAGCCTGTAGGCTGTAGGCTTGAGATAGACGACGAAATCTCGTAACCGTTCACGGTTTTCTCGCCGTGTTCGGGTGCACAACCACGTGTCATCTGACGGAAAAGAAACCACAGAGTCACCGAGAGCACAGAGAAGAACACGGAGAGAGACCGTCGCACTTGACACGGAGCCTCGTAACGTCTCACGTTCCGTTCTCTGTGCCCTCTGTCTTCTCTGTGGTGAATCAGAAAGAGCACCACGAAGGACGCCGGAATGTGATGTGCTGAAGG
>DHGK01000228.1 GCA_002402755.1 Planctomycetes bacterium UBA4800 | reverse complement strand
GGCGAGAAAACCGTGAACGGTTACTTCGTGCCTTCGTGCCTTCGTGGCCTCTTCTTGTCTTCCGCGGCCCTTCTTGTCTTCCGGCAGCCGTGCATGCTTTTCTCGCCGCGCTCGCGTGGAGCGCGCCGGAATGCGACGCGCCGGATCCGCGTGCGCGCGATCGGGATGCCCTGCGAGCCGCTGCCAAAAAAAAATGCGCGGCGGGTCCGCGACCCGCCGCGCGCGATCGACAGTATGAACCGACAGGTTACTCGATCGGCTGATCGGCCGCCGTCGCGGGACCGAGGCCCACAACCTGACGAATCACGCCGGACTCGTCGAGGAAGAAGGCGCGGTTACCGTCCGACAGCGAGTTCGGCGACGCGGTGCAGGTGTACTGCGTGAAACCGCCGAGCGCGTTGGCCGTCAGGCCCGTGAGCGCGTAGTTGTAGCCGCTCTTCGAGCCGGCCGCGAGGACCGCGTCGATGTAATCGGTCGCGGCGCCGCCCGCGATCGTCAGCGCGGCCAGGTTCGCGGGATAGCTCGACGGGACGACCGACGTGCGGAACTGCTCGCACGCCGTCGAGATCGTCCTCAGGTTCGCGATGGCCGAAGCCTCGTTGGCGCTCTTCCTGGCGCCGAGCAGGTTCGGGATGGCGATCGCGGCGATGATGGCGATGATCGCGACGACGATCATGAGCTCGATCAACGTAAAACCTTTGTTACGCATGGTTACAGAAACCTCCTAGACCCTTGAAACAGAGACCACCAAGAAACCAACAACCTTCCCCATTGACCCAACCCGTTTGTCCGGCAACACTCACCCGCCAAACGGTCTCACTGTCCCGTGTCGGCATGCCCTCCTTTCTCCACAACCATAAGCCTCAACCACTCAGCAGAAGTATAGCAAATCGGGTTCCCTTCAGGCAAGCAAACCCGGTACTTCCCTAACTCCATGCGACGCAACGACTCCCGCATGAACGGCGGCCGGCGCTCCCCCCCGAAGTGACGCTCCGTGTCGCCGTTTTTGAGCACAATGACGTCCAGCGTCACCTCCGGCGCCCCCGCCCGGCCCGTGGAACCCGGCGCCCCGCCGCCTGTATGATGGCGGCGTTGCCGCGTTCCGCGGCGCAAGGAGGTTCTCATGCTCGCATACGTTCTCGCGGCGGCGTTCGCAACGGGCGCCGCGCCGGCGACGGCCGAGTCCGCGATCGTCCTGTACGACCTCACGCCCCTCCGCACGCTCGACCTGGCCGGCGCCGCCGCCCGGCGCGACCTGTGGGATACGTGCCATCTCGCGGCCGCGCTCCAGGGCCTCGCCAACCGGGACGCGCCGCGGCTCTACTTTCACTGGATCGACCCCGCCGACCGTTACTGGCTCATGTGGCTGCGCGGTCCGGGCCGCTGGCTCGCGGGACGCGGCATCGAGGAGGTCACATCGCTCGATGCGCTGCTTGCCCGTTTCCGGAGCTTCTATCGCGGCGTCGTCCTGTACGCCGAGGAACCGCACTGCCTCTCCAACCTCGCTAGCACCATCGCGGGCGCCGAGAACTTGCTTCCCGTGCGCAAGGACGAGCGTCCGGGCGCGCTCTACACGCGCATCGTCGCGGGCGGCGCCAGGCTTCCGGTCATCGTCGACCTGACACGACAATCGTTCCCGGCGGTCTCGGGCAGCCCCAAGTGCGACCCCTACCTCTGGGCCAAGGACCGCGTTCTCGCCTCCGGCGCGTGCGACCCCGCCTACCTGGCCTACTACATCGATACGTACTGGCTGCGCGACCCTTTCACGGGGAACCATGAGAACCATACACTCTCCAACCACGACTTCTTTATCGGCAAAAAAGCGTTCTTCTTCGACCTTCACCCCTGGGATGACGAGCCGCCGAACGATGAGCCGGCCCAGAAGCCCGGCACCGACGCGGCGACGCTGAAGACGATCCTGCGCGCGGCGTACAATGGCACGGGGGGAAGGACGATAATCCACGCGGGCGGCTTCGTCCCCTGGGCATGGAAGTACTGCAACCACGTGCCGGGCGCGAGCGCGCACGAGCCGGTGCCTTCCGAGTGGCGCTACGCCGAGATCCTGTCGTGCTACAACGCGATCATGGACGCCGATGCCCTCGGCCCCTGCGCGATGGCCAACGCGAGCTTCTTCACCCATTTTCCGCTCGAGAAGCGCTACGCGCAGGCCCCGCCGCCGGGCGACGCGGAGCTCGCGCGCGCGGGCCTGCTCTCGGCGGACGGCCTGGTCGCGCCCGGCGGCTATGTCTGCTTCTACGTCGGGGACTACGATTCGGCGGCGTGGCTTTACCGGGAGTTCCCGCGCTGCTGGAACGACCCGGCCCGCGGCACGGTGGCGCTCGGCTGGGCGCTCAACCCGAACCTGGAGCGCCGGGCGCCCATGGCGCTCGCGTTCGCGCGCGAGACCGCCTCGCCCCTCGACGTCTTCACTGCCGGCGACTCCGGCGCGGGGTACCTCAACCCGGGAGGGCTGCAGGAGCCGCGCGCCCACTCGGGCCTCCCCTCGGGCATCAAGGTCTGGGAGGAGTTCTGCAGGCCCTTCTACGCGCGATGGGACCTGCGCGTCACGGGCTTCATCATCGACGGCTACTCGCCCGCCATGCGGGAGGAAACCTGGGACGCGTACGCGCGCTTCTCCGCGGGCGGCATAGGCGGCCAGAAGATGGCGCCCCAGGGGATCTACAAGGGCATGCCGTTCATCCGCGTCGCCGACGCCGCCGCGTCGCCCGAGGCCGCCGCCGCCGGCCTTGCCGCGACGATCAATCCCGAGCAGCGCAGCTTCTTCTACCTGCGCACCATCCTCAAGACCGCGTCGTGGCATGCGAAGGTGCAGGAGCTCCTGGCGAAGGCGCAGCCGTGCGCGCGCATCGTCGACCCGCACACGTTCTTCGCGCTGCTCGCCAGGTACGAACGCGACAAGGCCCGCTACCCGAGGCCGGCCTGGGGCAAGCCCGCGGTCGCGTGGACGCCCGACCGGGCCGATGGCCTGCGCTTCTTCCCCTTCGCCGACGGTCCGTTCGCGATCGAGACGCAGGCCGGCCGCAAGGCCGCCGTCGCGCGCGCCGAAGGCGCGATCAGGTACGTGTACGCCGCCGTGCACGACGGCTTCGGGCGCGGCGAGCCCGAGACGCTCACCGTGCGCGTGACGTACCTGGACACGCCGGGCGGGCGCTTCTCGATTCACTACAACAGCCCCGTCGAGCCTTACGCGTCGACGGGGTGGACGGCGCTCGCGGGTACGGGGCAGTGGAAGGACGCGGCGATCGTGCTCAGGGACGCGCTCTTCGCCAACGGGCAGAACGGCGGCGCCGACCTGCGGCTCTGCATCGCCGGGGGCGTGCTCGCGGTGGCGCGCATCGCGATCGAGC
>DHGK01000334.1 GCA_002402755.1 Planctomycetes bacterium UBA4800 | reverse complement strand
CTCTGTGCCTCTGTGGTTTCTTTTCCGTCAGATGACGTGTGTCTGTGCACCCGAACACGGCGAGAAGACTGTGAACGGCTACGTTGTTTCTGTCGTTGCCTTCCAGCTCTGACGCGACGCCTGTGCGCTCGCGCGGAAACCGACGGAACCGCGTGAACGAGTGGGCGCAGGAGTGACTTCCGTGGTGCGCGCCCCGCATTCGCCTGGAGCCCGGGGATGCGAGGCGCGACGTCATTCGTGCGGGACCCGTGCGCGGACATCCCTTTCGTCGTGCCGTGCTCCTGTCGTCGCGGCGCCGTCTGAGCCCGCCCGCCCGCTCACTTGATCGACGCGAACCCGAGCGCCCCGCGGGCCACCAGATCCGTGCGGTAGATCCGCGTGCCCGGGATCTCCTTGCCGGCGATGTGGGCGACGACCGTCGAGACGCGGATCTCGGGCCTGGTCCGCAGGAAGAGGAACGGGCCCTCCGCGGGGTCGATTCCCTCCACGCGCTCGCACACGCGCGCCTCCTCGACCCACGCGCGGATGTCGACTCGCTTGTCGTAGCCGTGCTTGGTCGGCACGGTCAGCTCGATCTTCTCGGCGTCCATGAAGCGCGCGACCGCCTCCTCGACGGCCTCGCGCGCGCAGTCGCGGCCGAGCGCGGTCGCGCTGTCCACCGCGTCGACGCGCCGCGAGAGCTTCTTCTCCCACTCCCTGAGCTCGCGGGCCTGCAGGAACTCGAGGCCTTCGGGCGCGACCGCCGTGAGCCGCGCCGCAAGCTCCTGGCCCGTGAGCCCGCCCGCGCGCAGCCGCACGTCGGCAAGGTCGCGAAGCGCGACGGCGCCGAGCGGCAGCGCGGGCGAGAAGCTCACCAGCGGCTTCGGCCTGAAGCCGCGGCTGTACCCCAGCGCGATGCCCGCCCGGCGGAACAC
Source organism: Planctomycetes bacterium UBA4800 (assembly GCA_002402755.1). GTDB lineage: Bacteria > Planctomycetota > UBA8108 > UBA8890 > UBA8898 > UBA8898. The sequence goes on along the minus strand of DHGK01000334.1, from coordinate 2,642 downwards.
GCGCGGAAAGGTCCGCACGAGGTCGAGCTGCGAGATGTAGCGCATGCGGCCGCGGCGCCGGAAGGTGATGCGCCAGGGCGCGAACTCCTTGTCGGGGACGGGCGCGGACGGCTGCGCGACGATCTCGTCCTTGACCGCCGCCGCCGCCTCGAAGTCGCAGGCCGCGCCGCAGGCATGGCACACCCGGTCGAAGAAGCAAGGCGCCGAAAGCTCGCCCGCGCGGGCCTTCGCGCGCTCCTTGACCAGGAACTCCGCGTCCACGCCCGTGCCGATGTGATCCCACGGCAGGCGGCAGCCGGCCGGCAGCGCCGCGAGATACCGCCCGACATCGATTCCCGCGGCCGCGAAGGCGGCCTCCCACTTGCCGAAGTCGAACTGGTCCGCCCAGCCGTCGAACCGGCAGCCGTTCTCGTAGGCCTTGAGCACGGCCTCGGCGACGCGCCGGTCGCCGCGCGCCGCGACGGCCTCGACGACGCTCATCTCGGCGCCGTGCCACTTCAGGCTGATGCGGTCGCGCTTGGCCAGGTCGTAGAGCATCCGCTGCCGGCGCTTGATCTCGTCGCGGCCGATCATGGGCTCCCACTGGAACGGCGTGTGCGCCTTGGGCACGAAGGTCGAGACCGATGCGGTCACGCCCGCGGCCGCGTTCCTCCCGACGCGCGCCGCCGTGCCGCGGATGGCGCGCGTCGCGTCGATGATGGCGCGCACGTCGTCGTCGGTCTCGGTGGGAAGGCCGATCATGAAGTACAGCTTGATCCGGCGCCAGCCGCTCCGCGCCGCCCGCTCGACGCTCGTCAGGATGTCGTCCTCGCGGATGTTCTTGTTGATCATGTCTCTCAGCCGCTGCGTGCCCGCCTCGAGCGCGAACGTCACCGTGCTCTGGCGGATTCTCCCCAGCGCCTCGAACAGCGCATCGGGAAGCGCGTAGGCCCGGAGCGACGAGATCGAGAGCTCGGTCCAGCTCGCCGCGAGCTCCTCGGCGAGCGTGCCCGCGAGGCGTTCGATCCCGGGGTAGTCGGCGGTCGAGAGCGCCGTCAGCGACGCGGCCTCGAACCCGCTCTCGGCAAGCCCCTTGCGCACGGTCTCGGCCACGTCGCGGTGCGAACGCATGCGCAAGGGCCGGTAAATGAAGCCTCCCTGGCAGAACCGGCAGCCGCCGTTGCAGCCGCGCGCGATCTCGATCGCGTAGCGGTCGAAGACGATCTCCGTGTCCGGAACCGGCAGCGCGGACGGGAAGGGATGCGCGGCGAGGTCGACGGGCGGCGCGCGCCGGACCAGGCCGGCGCCCTGGGGCACGAGAAGCCCCGTGGCGGCGTCCTCGGCGACCGTCACCGCCGCGGGCACGTAGACTCCCGGGAGCGCGCCGAGCGCATCGAGCAGCGCGCGCCGCGGGACGCCGCCGGCCCGGAGTTCCCTGACGGTTTTGAGCAGCGCGGGCAGGGCCTCTTCCCCGTCGCCGAGAACGACGGCGTCCAGAAAGGGCGCGAGGGGCTCGGGCTGGAACGCGACCGGCCCCCCGGCGATGACGATCGGGTCGCCCTCGCCCCGATCGGCGCTCCTGAGCGGGATTCGACCCAGATCCAGCATGGCGAGCACGTTCGTGAAGGACAGCTCGTACTGGAGCGAAAACCCCACGACCGCGAAATCGCGGAGCGGCCGCCACGATTCCAGGCTGACGAGCGGCAGGTTCCGGGCCCGAAGCTCGGCCTCGAGATCCGGCCAGGCCGCGAAGACCCGCTCGACGCGGATTCCCGGCTCGCGCCGCAGGACGTCGTACAGGATGTGATAGCCCAGAAAACACATCCCGATCTCGTAGACGTCGGGAAAGGCCAGCGCGACCGACATGCCGCGCGTGTCGGGGGCGCTGCCGTACTCCCCGCCGACGTAGCGCGACGGTTTTTCGACCGAGAGCAGGAAGTCGGCGTAGGGATGATCCATGGTCTCCGGACGTTTCTGGTCGAATCGGGTGGCAAGGAGCCTGGTGCGCCGGGCTCGAATCGTCCGATATTAACCCGTGGAGGGAAGTCTGTCAAAACGCGCCGCCGGCCGCACCGCGGCCGCCGCGTGCGGCGGGCGACCCCGGTGTCTGTTATTATCTGCGCCGATGAACGCGCGAGGACTCATGAACCGATTCGGAGCCGCCGCCGGTCCGCTGCCCGCGTGCTCCCGGGCCCGGCGCCCGGCCGCGCTGCTTGCGCTCGTCTTGGCGGCGGCGGGCTGCCGCACGATCGAGAACCGCATCGGCCTTCCCCCGCTCATCGAGTACGACGGCTCGACGGGCGAATTCTTTCTCCGGCCGCTCTTCTCGACCGGGCCGGGCGAGGTGCGCGTCGTCTGGCCGATCTTCCGCCATCGCGCCGACGAGCGGGGCACGTCCTGCTGGCTCATGCCCGTCATGGTCTACCGCTCGCGGCTTCAGGAAGGCGGCTTCGACCGCGACTTCTACCTCGTGCCGCTCATCGCTTGGGGCGACAGCCCCGACGCGGGGGCGCACTTCGCGCTCTTTCCGTTCGGCGGCACGATCAAGAGCTTCTTCGGCCAGGACGAGTTCACGTTCTGGCTCTTTCCCGTCTACGCGCGCCTGCGGGAGAAGGAGCGGGTTTCGCAGCACGTGCTGTGGCCCATCGTCAACTGGGTCCGGG
>DHGK01000253.1:9103-20878 GCA_002402755.1 Planctomycetes bacterium UBA4800 | reverse complement strand
CTTTGTGGCATCGTCCTTCCGTCCTCCCGGATGCGGGGGGCGGCCGCGCGAGGGAAGACGAGAGAGCCACGAAGACACGAAGGCACGAAGAGACTCGGGCGCATACCGAGCGCGCGGTGGTTCACCGCGGATGCGTGGCGTCTTCGTGGCGATCTTCTGTTTCGCCAGCCGTTGTCCGCCGCAGCCTCGGCGACGGCGGCTAGCGCGCGCAGGGCGCGAACGCCTCGCACGAGAGCGCGTCGTCCGTGGGATCCTTGCCGCAGGCGTCGGGCAGCGGGAGCGGGCCCTTGCCGCCGAAGAGGCGGCCGAGCACCGCGATCGCGTCGGCGATGTCCAGGAGGCCGTCATCGTTCGCATCGGCGGCCTTCCGGCACGCCAGCGCCTTGCTGCCGAAGAGATGCCCGAGCACCGCGACCGCGTCGGCGATGTCGATCGTGGCGTCGGCGTTGGCGTCGCCGCGGACGAAGGGAGTGTACGGCGGCAGGTAGCGGAAGGGCGCCGCGAGCGTGCCCTGCTTGCCGTCGGGGTTCTCGACCCGCACCGCGACCTCTCCCGTGCCGGGCGGCAGGAACGCGACCAGGAGCTCGCTCGACGCGTAGTAGATCTGCGCGGCCGCATCGCCGAAGAACACCGTGCTCCCGGGGAAGAAGCCCGTGCCGGCGATGGCGACCTCGATGCCGCCCGCCTCGGGGCCTTCCGGCGGCACGGCGGCGGCGAGGACCGGCGGCGGGTACTCCTTCGTGCACGTGACCGTGATCGTGTCGGCGGCGATGAACGTGCCGTCGCCGCGGTAGGCGGCGAAGAGGAGCGGGTTCGGGCCGGGCTGCAGCGCCACCGAGGTCGTCCACGATGTCTCCCCGGTCCAGCGCAGCGCCGCAGGCTCGCCGTTGCACGTCACGACGGCGATCTCGTACGAGCCGTTGCCGATGATCGACACGCTCTCCAGCGGCGTCGAGAAGTCGTTGCCGAGATTGCTCGTGATGGCGAAGGGCGTCTTGACCGGCAGGGCGGAGGCGATGCGCTGCGCGCGGCTCGCGACGAAGTTCTTGATCGCCTGGGGATCGGCCTCGGCGGACTCCGTCCCGAGCACGAGCGCCGTGCCGTCGAGCACCGGGCTCAGCCGCGCGACCGTGTATGGCCCGGCGATCAGCTCGGAGAGGAAGCGGTTGTAGAGCCGGTGGTACTGCGGCCGGTTGATGAACCGGGCGATGCCCGCATCGGGCGCGGGGAGGAGCGAGGCGCCGGCGTTGCCGAAGGTGTGGTCCTCATCCCACGGCAGCAGGCGCCACGTGCCCGCGCCGGGCGCATAGTAGACGTAGGCGTTCTGCCCGTTGCCGACGCCGATCGTGTCCCAGTCGTCGTTGGCGATGCTGACCGTGTGCAGGCGGAGCCACTGCTCGGTGTCGAGGAAGCGCTCGGCCTGGGCATCGAACGTCGTCGAGCTCGTGAGCGCGGGATCCATGAAGCGGCAGAGGGAGATGAGCTCGCCGTGGGAATCCGCGAGCTCGTGGTTCGTCGGCGTGAACCACCAGCGGTAGTCGTCCGCGGCGGTGCCGTGGTTCGTGAACGAGCACCAGACGTTCTCGACGAAGCCGCCCGCGTCGTCGAACTTGTGGCGTCCCGTGATCTTGTAGAGCTTGCCCTCGGCATCGTCCGGCCACCAGAGCTTGAGCCAGCGCGAGTTGACCGGCTGAATGTGCTCGAAGGTGCCGTAGTGGGCGCCGTTGAGCTGGACGCGCGTGTAGAACTGGAAGGACGACGGCGATCCCATCAGGCGGTGCACGTAGTAGGCCGTGCGCTCGTGCTGCCTGACGCCGTAGCGGCTCAGGTTGAAGCTCGTCATGCCGTGGAAGGGCTCGTCCTCGTTGACCTTGACCCGGAACATGCGCGGCCAGCCGCCCCGCTGCCACGGGCTTCCGCGGTAGCGGATGCCGGCGTTGTAGTAGATCTCCGAGTCGTTGAAGACCAGCGTGCCGTCGATCAGGGCGTTGCTGTGGAGCGGGCGGGTCTCCAGCTCGACCGTGTTGTCATCGTCCATGATCAGCGAGTAGACGTGGAGCCGGCTCGCGGGGATCGCGCGCACCTGGTACAGGCACGTGCGGCCGGGCGCGCCGTCCGGGAACAGGCTCACGGCGCCCTGCCCGTCCCGCGCCTGCACGTAGAAGAGCACCTTCGTCGCATCAGGCATGGCGGGCAGCAGCCCCGCCCAGAGGCCGTCGCCGGCGCCGCCGTCATCGTGCGCGCCGTCGTCCCAGAGGAGCGCCGCCTGGAAGCCCGCGGGCCGCGCCGTCGCGTAGTACAGCGCCGCGGCCGCCACGCCGTCGCTGTCCGAGATGCGCGCGAACACGCGCACCTGCCGGCCTGCCAGCGGCGCGACCGGGCTCTGCGTCACGCCGGAGATGACGGGGCCCAGATTGGCGCGCCACACGCTGTTGCGCGTGCCCGGCGTGCCCGTCAGGGAGGGCATCGGCAGCTTGTGCGTGTGCATGAGATCGTAGTCGAAGTTGCGGGTGTGGAGCACGTTGCAGCCGCGCAGCCAGCGCGCGTCGAACGAGACCGTGTACGAGACGCCGGCGGCGAACGCCGCCGTCGTGTCCAGCTCGACGGCGTTGGCGCGGTTGTCGCCGGCGCCCGTGGCCGTGATGCGCAGGCAGGCCGACCCGCCGGCGCCGGCGCCGGTCTCGCGCGCGGAATTCTTGTGCGTGCCCGTCACGCGCCAGCGCGACATGTCGGAGGTCTCGAAATCGCCGTTGAGCGCGAGGTTGTCGGCGCTGCCGGCCGCCCGGACGACGACGTTGTCGATGCGGCACTCGCCGGCATCAAGCAGCAGGAAATGCAGCTCGCTCTCGCGCGGCACCGTGCGGCAGGCTCCCGTGTACGCGACGTTGACCCACGACGACGCGGCCGACTCGTCGCTCGCGGCCCACGCGGCGGGAACGCTGTTGTCCTGGGTGGGGTCGATGAGCTCCAGGCTGCTTCCCATGCCGTCGGCCCACTGCGGCCACCTGCCGCCGTCGCAGTACTTGACCTCGTCCATGACGTTGTCGTGCCTGTCCGCGAGGCGGAGCGTCTCCCCGCCGTCCGCGAGCAGGCCCCTGAAATCGCCGATGACGTTGCCGCCGTCGAGCCCGTAGCGGACGGCAAGCCGGGCCGCATCGGCGGCGATGACGAGATACGCATCGGGCGCGATGACGACGCCCTCCGGGAACTCGAACTCGATGCCCTCGGTGAAGCGGCAGCCCGACAGGTCGATGGCGCGGTCGGAGCGGTTGTACAGCTCCAGGTACTCGTCGCGCGAATCGCCGCTCGCGGGGTTGTACATGATCTCGTTGATGACGATGCCGTCCTCGGTCGTGCGGACGTTCGCCCCGCCGGGCGACGGCTCGAAGCTCGTCACCCACTCGGCGGCGCCGTCGGGGAAGCGCGCGTGGCTCGTCTCCGGCGCGGCCGCCGTGAAGATGCGGGCATCGATGACGACCCCGTCGGCGCGGGTGAGGAACAGGCGCACCTCGCCGGGATCGAGCGCGAACGGCAGGTCCTCGGCCGCGAGGACGAGGACGCCGGCCCCGTCGATCGAGGCGCCGGCCGGAAACACGTGGGGCGCCGCGCCCTCGGCGTCGAGGCGCAGGATGCAGCCGTCGAGCGCCACGCGCGCCGAGGAGCCGTTGAAGAGCTCGACGAAGGACCGCGGCCCGGCGGCGCGGATCTCGTTGAGCGCGAGCGGCATGCGGGTGATGTCCGGGGGGGGCGTCACCGTGCGGTCGAGGAGCCACGGCACGAAGCTGACATCGGTGCTGCCGAGCGAGACGTTGTGCACCTGGCACGCCAGGACGTTCAGGCCCTGCCGCAGGATCGCCGCGGGGTTGGGAATGGCGAAGCTCTCGTAACCGCCCGCCTCGTGCGACGCGGTCGCGAGCGCGTTGTACGCGAAGTCCTGGCCCGGGTTGCCCAGGCAGGAGCGCGCCACCTCGATGCCGTTCAGGTACGCGGCGAAGCCGTCGTCGTAGCTGACCCTGAGGATGAGCTCGTCGACGGCGCCGACGTCGTTCACCGTGAAGACCTTGCGCGCGAAGAACGAGGCGTAGCCGTTCTGCATGTCGGCCAGGACCGTGGCGTCGTCGCCGTCCCCGTAGCCGATGCCGGTGGCGCCCGCGAGCCACGCCGCGTCGTCGAACTCGAGGGCGCGCCAGGCCGTGGACGGCACGGACGGCGCCGCCGTCCCTTTCACGTACCGCCAGACCTCGTACGGCCCGATGTGCGTGCGCTCGTCGACGATCGCCTCGGGGTAGTTCGCCCTGCCGGGGGAGCCGCCGAGCTCCAGGCTCCAGGTCCAGCTCCGCGCCGTGCCGGGATCGGCGTGGGGATTCCTGAGGATGAGCGAGTGGCCGGTGCCGTCGGCCGCGCTCGGCCACCTGCGGCGGTCGTTGTAGTCGACGACGCAGACGGGCGAGCCGCCCGGCTCGTTGAGCGAGACCGTGCCGCCGTCGTTGGTCAGGCGTCCCTCCATGTTCCCCACGACGTTCGAGATCGCGTGGACCGCGGCGATACGCGCGGCATCGGCCGCGACGACGAGGTAGGAGCGCCCCTCCAGGAAGGTCGGGACGGGAAACTCGAACCGGATGTCGCCCGACAGGGTATAGCCCGAGATGTCGAAGATCACCGGGCCCGAGTTGTGAATCTCGACGAACTCCAGCCCGGCGTCATCCCCCGGCGGGTTGTACATGATCTCGGTGATGACAAGGCCCGTGGGATTGGCGCTCGCAACGGCGGCGCACAGGAGCAACGCGATGGAATGCCTGCACATACCTCTTTCCGCATACATATTCGGTGAACCCGTGGCCGCACGGGCGCCGGCCGTAGCCGGCGTTTCCCCCCTTCCCCTGAAGAAGGGTTGTCTCAGACAGCAGGGACGCCGAGCGATTGCTGCCGGGAGACCTCCGGTCCCCGCTCCCATCGCGCCGGCAGAGCCGCAACTGGACAACGGACGGGTTCATTCCGCGTTTCGATGCACGGGTTCACCGAATAGGCCCCTTTCCGCTGGACGAAGAACGACGACGGCCGGAAGTCAATTATCGAAGCTGCCGGCCGCTTTGTCGAGCGCCGGGGCCTCGGGAAAGAGGAGCACGATGAGAGGGCGCTCATTCGCGGCGGCGAGCCTGAGCGGTTCGTACCCGGGGGCCCGGACCAGGAGCGGGGCGCCCTCGGCGGCGCGCAGGCGGAAGAACCCGAGGGCATCGGTGATGCACAGCTCCCTGTCCGAGGCAACGGCCGCGCCGGCGAGCGGGGCGCCGCGGGGCGCGGCGTTGACGACCCCCGTGAGCGTCAGGACGGTCGTTTCCTGCCGCAGGGGCGTGAAGATGCCGCCGCTGCGCAGGGAAAGGGCGCCCAGGACGCAGAGGAGCGCGAGCGCGGCCGCGCTTCCCGCGCGGGCGAGAGGAGCCCGCGTGCCCGCCGTTTTCTCCGAGACGCATTCGGTCCACACATCCCTGAATCGGCTGCGGCGGGGCCGGCTCTTGGGGGGGCGGCCCCGCCGGCGGGGCGCCCGGGTTGAAACAAGCGCCCGGGTTCCGAGTACACTACGATAGATGCCATGGCGCGCGGTCCGCGGCCCCGTGCGCGCGGCGGCGCCATGGTCCGGGTATGCGTGATCGCGCACTATGCAGGTGGACACGGAGAGACCTCGGGGCGACGCGGTGCTGATCGCCGAGGAGGGCGCGCTGATTCTGCGCGTGCTCGCCGGCGAGCGGGATCTGTTCCGCGCGCTCGTCGAGCGCTACGAGCGCCGGGTCTACGCCGTCGCCCTGAGGATTCTCGGCGACCGGCACGATGCCGAGGACGCGAGCCAGGAGACGTTCGTGCGCGCGTTCAGGTCGCTCGACGGCTTCGATGCGCGGCGCGCCTTCGTCAACTGGCTGCTCGCGATCGCGACGAACGTCGCCCGGCGGCACCTTCAGCGCCGGCGGAGGGCGATGCCGATCGTCCAGATCGATGCGATCTGCGCCGGCGCCGCGGCGTCGGAGGGCGAGGGCGAGGAGAGCGCGGCGGCCCTCCGGGGCGCGGTCGCCGAGTGCCTGGAGCGCCTGAGCGAGCCGAAGCGGCGGGCGCTCGTCCTGCTGCACCGCGACCGGCGGAGCTACGCCGAGATCGCCGCGATCATGGATGTGCCGATCGGCACGGTGAAGACCGCGATTCACCGCGCGCGCGTCGAGCTTCGCGAGATGCTGCGGGCGCGGGATCTGATGTGAGGGCGTGAGCCATGCGATGCGACGAGATCCGGAACGACCTTTCGGCCCTGATCGACGGGGAGCTCGATCGCGGTGCGCGCGCCGCCGTCGAGGCGCACGTCGGCGCGTGCGCCGAGTGCGCGGCGCTGCGCCGCGACCTGCGGCGCGTGCGCGAGCTCGTCGACCGGGAGATCGGTACGGCCCGGGGCGGCACGACCGATGCCGTGATGCGCGCCGTCGGCTCGCCGGCGCACCGCCGCGGGGCGGCCCTCGCGCGGGCTGCGCGGCGGTGGACTGCGCGGCGGTGGGTGCGCGCCGCCGCGGCCGCGCTCATCGTTGCGGGGATCGCGGGCGTCGTGCTCCTGCGGCGCGAGCAGCCGAGCGCGGTCCAGAACGTCGTCGCGGCGACGCAGGGTCTGCTCGATTCCGTGAAGCTCGCGTGCATCGAGACGGGGCGCGGCATCAGCGCGGCGCCCGAGAACGTCGCCTCCGAGGCGCACTCGGTGTGGCTCGCGTTCGCGGGCGATGCCGCGGCGCAGCGTTTTTCCGAGGTCGTGGGTCTCGGCGGCGAGGCCGTGCCGCGCGCGGCGGCGCGCGTCTCGTCCGCGTTCGGCGGCTTCCTCGGGTCCCTGCCGGGCGGCCTCGAGATGGACGGGAGCGGCGAATGGTGACGCACGGACGCCTGCGGCCGGCGATCGTGATCTCGGCCTTCCTGTGTGCGGCGGCATGCGCGCGGGGGCAAGGCGCTCCGGACGCGCGTCCCGCGGTCGAGATCGGCTTCGACAACCTCGGCGAGGCGTGGTCGGTGCTGGCGGAATCGAGCTTCGCCCGCGCGCCGGCCGCGTCGGGGTGGCTCGACCGCGCGGATGTGAAGCGGCACAAGGCGCGGCTCGATGCGGCGATCGCGGAGGCGGAGGCGCATCTCGGCATGCCGCTCCGGGCGCCGCTCGCCGAGATCCTGCGCGGCACGGGCGTCCTCATCCTTGCGGACGAGAACGGCGCCCCGGCGTTCGCCGTCGAGCTCAGGCCCGCGGGGCCGGTCGACTTCCGCGCCATCGTCGACCGCGCGATCGAACGCGACCCCGAGGTCGTCAGGCTGCGCGGGCCGCGCGCGGGCGGCGGGGACTTCGAACGCATCCGCGTGAAGGGCGCGGAGCTGCTCGTGCGCATCGAGACGAACCGGTTGCGTGCCGGCAGCTCGCGCGCGCTTCTGGCGGCCGCGTCCGCCGCGCCCGCGGTCGCCGAGGGCGCGTGCCTGCGGGTGCGCGTCCATCCGGACGCGGCGCGCACGCTGAGCGACCGTGGGAGCGCCCCGCCGATTCCGATCGAGCGCGTCGAGTGCGCGCTCAAGGCGACGCGCGCGGGGATCGAGCTGGCGGGGGCGGTGCGCTGCAACGACGGAGAGCTGCTGGCGCCCTTCACGGGCGTCGCTCCCTCGCAGGCGATGCTCGAGAAGCTGCTGCCGCGGGATGTGATGGCGTTCGCGGCGTTCAGGGCGGACCTCAAGGCGCTGTGGGCGCTCGGCGAGCGCTTCGGGCCGCCCGAGGGGCGGGAGCTCCTGCGCCGCCGCATGGACGGGATCGCGTACGCCGCGCTCGGCGGGCGCGCGGTCCCCGACGTGCTCGACGGACTCGGGCCGGACGTGCTGCTCGCCGTCGCCGGACGCGGCGAGGGCGGCGAGCCCGCGGCGTTCGCGCTGCTCGCCTCGATCCGCACGGCGTACGCGCGGGATGCGCTCCTTGCGCTCGGGCGGGCCTTCTACGGCGCCGCGGCGCTTCAGAAGCGCGAGGCACGCATGGAGGAGGCGGAAGGCCGGGCGTTCTTCTCGTGCGACATGGGAGAGCACCGCGTCACGATCGGCGTGCGGGAGGATCTCCTGTGCGTGAGCACGAGCGAGGCCCTGGCGAGGACCGTGTGCGCGGCCGATGCGGCGCGTGCGGGCGCGCGCGAAGCGGCGGATCGGCCGGCCTGTGCGGCGGCGGTCGACACCGCCGCGCTGGGGTCATGGCTGCGCCGCAACAAGGCGATGCTCAGCGAGCGGCCCGCGTGGCGCCACGGCTTCAGGCGGCCCGACGAGATCGAGGCGGCGGCCGCTGCCTGCGAAGCGCTCGCGGGGGCGCGCGCCGTGCTGGCGGTCGAGGGCGCGACGGTGACGTTCANNTCGCGGCGCCGTAGAGCGCGCGGGGGCCGGCGTCGAGATCGCTGCGGCGGCTGTCCGAGGATCACTTGGAGTCCGTCCCAGGAAGGGGCGAGCGGATGAGCGGTCGCGGGCGACGCCTGCGATCCGCTCCGCCCGCGGTGGTCATCCGAACATCACTTGGAGTCGGTCCCAAGACCGGGGATCAAACCCGCGCCTTTCTTCAGGACGTCGGCGGCTTTCTCGGCGGCGTTCTTGCCGGCCTCCGTGCCGAGGGCCTTCTGGGCCTCCTGCGAGAGCTTCTCCGTGCCCTTCGCGATTTGCGTGTCGAGCTCCGCGGCGGCCGCGGCCTTGCCGGCATCGATGAGCATCTGCTTGAGGCTTTCCTTGAACTCCGCGCTCCACGTGAATTCCGGCGCCGTGAGCGTGCCGCCGATCCGGAGGCCCTTGATCGCGAGCGTCTTGGCGTGATTGACCGCGTCGCAGAAGTCCTTGGCCGGAATGCCGACGATCGTGTCGTGCTTCCCGTCGGGCGCGATGTCGAGGTTGCTGAGCACGAGGTCCGGCACGGCGTTCAGGACGGAGAAGTTCGTCAGGCTGACGCCGGCGTCCAGATCCGTCCGGCCCTCCTTGAGCGCGACGGGGAGCGAGAGGCCGAAGAGCGGCTTCAGAAGGGCGAGCTTGAGGTCATCGGTCTTCGCGTCGAGCTTGAGCAGCGCATCGGCGTCGATCAGGAGACCGAGCGTGCCCCCGAGATCCACGCGGCCCTGGTCGGCGAAGCTTCCGCTCAGCGTGAACGTGATGGGCTTGTCGTGGTGGAGGGGAGAGGACGACACGTTCTCGATCACGGCGCTCGCGCCGGCGAGCGGGGGGAGTTTCTCGCCGGGCTTGGACTCGTCGTCGAGCTCGATCTCGAGGTCCTCGACGCGAATCTCGCGGATGACGACGCGCGGCTCGATGCGCCTGACGTACTCGGCCCGGCCGATCTCGATCTGCTCGCGCGCGGGAGGGGCCTTCTTCTCCGCCTTCCTGCCTTCCCGGCGCTCCTCGGCCTCTTTCTCGCGCCGCTCCTTGAGCTTCTCGGCCACCTGCTTCAGGCGCTCGAGCCAGTCGGTCAGGCGCGCCGCGTTCTTCTCCTCTTCCGTGGGCGCCGGCGTCTCCTCCCCGAGCCCCTCGATGTTGAAGGTGCCGTCCTCGTTGCGCACGACGTGCATGCGGACGGTCGTGAGCGTCACGGTGTCGATGACGGCGCGGCCGCGCAGGAGCTCGTACAGGGAGAGCGTGCCGGCGCCCCGGGCGGCGGCGAGCACGTTCCGTCCCGGCCGCTGCGTGTCCGCGACCGCGAGGTCCGCGAACGAGAGCGTGCCGGTCCAGGGATTCACGCTGAGCGACGAGAAGGTGACGGGCGTCCCGAACGCGGCCGAGGCGCCTTGCTCCGCGAACTTCTTCGCGAACGAGCTCATGAGAAGCCCGGTCGCGACCGCGAGGATCAGGACGGCGGGAATCGCGACGGCGAGCCTGAACGGCAGGAAGCGTTTCACGGGCGTATCTCCTTCAGTTCCCGGATCCGAGGAACAGCCACTTGAGGGCGCGAATGAGCCAGAGATTGGTGATCGTCTTGAAGAGCTTGGACTTCGAGAGCCTCGCGACGACGACCTCGCGGTAGCGCCCGATGCCCCACCTGATCGGGAAGAACAGCGCGGCGCCGCCGATTGTGCCGATGAGGGCGCCGCCCATGACGACGTAGCGGTCGAGGCTCAGCAGGCCGATGACGGGCAGGTTCAGCACCCAGGCCCAGAAGCCCTCCAGCGGCAGGGTCTCGAGCGCCCAGTACCCGGTCGCGCCGCACACGTCGCCCAGGAAGGACATGCGGCAGGCTTGTGCGATCGCCATGGCGCCGAACGCGAAGGGGAAGCTCACCTTGAAGATCAGGATGACGGCGATGAGCGCGATCGCGAACCCCGATGCGAACGGCACGAGGCCGAGCATGAGCCCGAGCCCGAACCCCAGGGCGATCTGCGTGGGCGACTCCGCCCCCGCGAGCCCCCGGAAGAACTTGCGTATCAGTTTCAGTATCAGCATGCGCGCGGACTCCTTGTAGGCTGGAGGCCGGAGGCTGGAGGCTGGAGGCAGCCCAGGGCACCTTTCGGAGGCGCCTTCCTTGATTTCGCCGGCTGTCCCGAGCCTCGGAGCCGCGGCCTCGTACTCATGTCGTTCCGGATAGGTTACCCCACGATCCGGCCGAGCGTCAGCCCCCGGCGCGCGGCCGCCAGGAGGTCGCGCCCGTGCGCGGCGGCGAGGCGCACGGCGGCGGCCGTGTCGCCGGGGCCGACCAGGACGCCCGGGATCCCGAAGCGCCGCGCCGCCCGCATGTCGGCTTCCCGGTCGCCGAAGAACAGGCTCCCGCGCCGCGCGATCGGCTGCTCGGCGAGCGCGCGCACGAGGAGGCCCGTCGCGGGCTTCCGGCAGGCGCAGGCGAGCGCCGGGCTGTGGGGGCAGAAGTAGACCGCATCGATGCGAACGCCTTCCTTCGCGAGCAGCCCCAGCATGCGCGAGTTCACGCGGAAGAAATCCTCCACGGTGAAGTAGCCCATGCCGATGCCGGGCTGGTTCGTCACGATGACCAGGCGGAAGCCCCTGCGCGCGAGGAGCCGCAGGCCGGCGGCCGCGCCCGGCATCAGCGCCGTCTTCTCCGGTTCGTGGAGGTGCGGCACGGGCGCGAGGATGACGCCGTCGCGGTCGAGAAACGCCGCGGGCCTTCTCGGCGCGCCGGGGCCGGGCAGGAACCGGCCTTCCCTGAAGGCCGCCTCGGCGGCCCGGTTGATGAGCGCGGTCGTGGAGAGGCCCTCGGCCAGGGACAGGATGACCGTCTTGCCGCCGTAGGCCTCGACGACCGCGCGCGAGGTGAGCGCCTTCGCGTCGTAGTCCCCGCCCTTGATGTACAGGTCGGGCTTGAGCGCCTCGAGCGTCCTGCGCATGCGGCGTTCGCCGTGGCTCGTGACGAAGCTCACGGCCTCGAGCGACGCGACGAGGAACTGCCGCTCGAGGAGCGGCACGAGCGGGCGCGCATCGCCCTTGTAGCGCCTGACCGACGCATCGGTGTTGCAGCTCACGATGAGGACGTCGCAGAGGGCGCGCGCCTCGGCCAGGTAGGCGGCGTGGCCGCAGTGCAGCAGGTCGAAGACGCCGTTCGTGAGGCCGATCGTCCTGCCCTTCCGCCTGAGGGCGGGGACGAGGCGCGCGAGCTCCGCGCGGGTCTTGATCTTCGCCTGGGGATCCATGGCGCCTCCGTGCCCGGATGACGATCGGGCGTCAAGGATACTCTCAGGGGGCGGGCGCATCAATCGTACGTATTCGGTGAACCCGTGCGGCGAAACGTGCAATGGACGCGTCCGTTGCACAATTGCGGCTCTG
>DHGK01000253.1:0-9040 GCA_002402755.1 Planctomycetes bacterium UBA4800 | reverse complement strand
GCCGGCGCCTGCAGGGCCACGGGGTCACCGAATATGTACCATGAATCGATCCCGTGCAGGATGTCCCGGGGCCCGCGCCGCAGGCCGAAAACATGCAAGTTCGTGGTCCGGAAAAGTCGACATATAATGTGACCATGCAGGGGCCGCGCGCGCCTGTCGAGGCGTGCGGCGCGAACGCGGAAGGTCCGCGCGCCGGGGCGGCGGCCGAGCACCGGAGGTGGAGCCATGCGATGGAGCGGGGTTGTGGCGGCGCTGTGCGCGGCGCGCGCGTTGCTCTGCGCGCAGGCGCAGGCCGAGTTCGAGCGCGTGATCGCCGAGACGCAGGAGCGCGTCTTTCCCGGCGTCGTCTTCGTCAAGCCGATTCAGGAGAGCTTCGATGAGGGCGAGAAGCGCAAGGTCATCGTCTACGGCAGCGGGGTCATCATCTCCGAGGACGGGCTCGTCGTCACGAACCACCACGTGTCGGAGAAGGCCATCGAGATCCGCTGCGTCCTGTCCGACCGGCGCGAGGTGCCGGCCGCGATCCTCGGCCACGACAAGGAGACCGACCTGGCGCTCCTCAAGCTCGCCCTGCGTCCCGGCGAGAAGTCGCCGTGGGTGCCGCTCGGGGATTCGGAAGGCCTGCGCGAGGGGCAGTTCGTGATGGCCATGGGCGCGCCGTTCGGGTTCGTGCGGTCGGTGTCGCTCGGGATCGTGAGCAACACGCGCCGCTACCTGAGCGCGTCGCCGTACAACCTCTGGATCCAGACCGACGCGGCCATCAACCCCGGGAACAGCGGCGGGCCGCTCGTCAACGTGCGCGGCGAGGTCGTCGGCATCAACGCGCGCGGGGTCTTCCTGGCCGACAACATCGGCTTCGCCATTCCGGTCAACCGCGTCAAGGAGGTGATCGACGCGATCGTGCGCCACGGCCATGTGCCGCGCAGTTGGACCGGCGTGCAGCTCCAGCCGCTCCGCGATTTCGAGAAGAGCATCTTCATCCCCGCCGAGCGGGGCGTCATGATCGCGGGCGTCGACCGGCGCTCGCCCGCCGAGCAGGCGGGCCTCAAGACGGGCGACCGGATCCTGCGCATCGACGGCGCGGAGGTCTCCGGCATGTACATGGAGGACCTGCCCGCGCTGCGGAGGCTCCTGGCAGCCCTGCCGCCCGGCCGGGCCGCCGAGATCGCATACGTGCGGGGCGGAAAGGAAGCCGCGGCGGCGCTCGTCCCGGTCGCCAAGGGCAAGATCGAGGGCGATGACCTCGAGCTCAAGGAATGGGACCTGACGCTCAAGGAGATCAACCGGCACACCGACCGCTTCCTGGCGTACTTCCAGCCGGAGGGCGTGTTCATCCAGGGCGTCAAGGAGGGCGGCAACGCGGCGGCGAGCGGCCTCAGGTACAACGACATCCTGCAGAGGATCGACGGCGAGGACATACCGGACCTCGCGGCCGCCCTCAGGGTGTATCAGCGCGCGAGCACCCTGTCGCAGGGCAAGCGCATGGTGCTCTGCGAGGTGCTGCGCGGCGGCTACACGCAATGGGCGGTCCTGGACTTCAACCGCCAGAGCCAGGAGGGCGCGGCCAAGGCCGGCGCCAAGGGGAGCTTCTGAACATGCTGACGCTGCTAGTCGCGAGTCTCGCGTGGGGTGCGGCCGGCATTCCCGAGCCGGTTGCGGCGGAGGCGCGGAAATCGGGCGAGAGCTTCGTGCGGCTGTCGTTCCGGTTCGGGCCGGACACGAGGTCGATTCCGGGCGAGGATCGGCAGGCCGTCCAGGACGCGGCCGATCGCTGCTACGAGCGCGCGATGTCGTTCAAGTGGACCGGCATCACCGTGGATCCGCAGGGCAGCGTCCTCTGCGCGGATCCGTGCGTGCCGCTCTGGCGCGTCGTCGGGGTGGAGGCCGAGCACCGCGACGGCCGCAAGGTCGCGCTCGCGCCGGCCGCCGTGTTCGTCGACTGGAACGCGCTCCTCTTCGCGCCGAGCTCCGCGCCCGAAGCGCCCGTCCCGCACGTCGAGTTCCACGACGCGCGTCTCGCGCTCGGGGAGCCCTTCTACCGCATCGAGGTCATGCTCGTGAGCCGGGACCGGTATCTGCAGATCTCGCCCGCGCTCGTCGAGCTCGTGCCGCTGGGGCCGGAGCCCGAGTACCGGGCATTCTTCGGCCTGAAGACCGAGGACACGCCCTTCGGCGGCGCGCTGCTCCTGAACGGCGCGGGCGCGGCCGTGGGGTTCCAGACCGAGTACGACCTGTGGGACGGTCCGGGCGGCCTGACGACCTATCACCCGGCGCAGCTCCGCGCGGGCGCGCGGCTCGATGCGCAGGGGTGGCGGGACCTGTGCGGGGCGCTCGATGCGCGCGTGGCCCGGAGCGCGCGCAAGGTGCAGATCCACCTGCGCAACGTCAAGGACGAGGAAGAGGACGATGACTGGTACTACGCGCGCGACGACGAGGACCGCAAGGTACTCGTCTGCTACGGCATCGCCATCGGCGGCGGCCGCTTCTTCGTGCCGATCGACCTGGCGCGCGAGCTGGCGCACCAGATCACCAGGATCACGGTGGACGCCGGCGGCCGCGAGCGGGAGGCGCCGTTCATCGGCATGTTCGCCGAGTGGGGCGCGCTGCTCATCGGCGGCGCCGAGGGGGTCGAGCCCATCGAGCTGCGCGCCGATGCCGCGCCGCGCCGCGGGAAGCTGTTCCTCGTCCACCGCGCCGAGGAGCGTTTCGGGCGCCTGTACCAGGAGACCGACTACAACCGCTGGTTCAACGTCCGGATCGGCACGGGCGAGGAGGAGATGCCGGATCTCGTGAAGCGCGTGAACGCGCCGGCGCTGCTCTTCGATGTCGAGGGCGGGCTCATCGGGTTCTACCTCGTCCGCAGGACCATCGATTCGCCGGCCGCGGTCAAGCGGTGGGAGCAGGTTGCCTCGCTGCAACGGCTGGCGCCGATCCTCGCCGATGCCGAGAAGGCCTTCGATCCGCTGGCGCGCCCGCGGCCGGCCCGCGAGGAGAAGCGGCCCGTGTGGCTGGGCATCGAGTTTCAGCCGGTGCGCCGCGACCTGATGGAGCTCAAGGGGCTCCTCGGCCCCACGCGCGAGGGCCGGATCGGACTGCTCGTGTCGCACGTCTACGCGCGCTCGCCCGCCGAGGCCCTCGGCCTTGCGCGCGGGGACATCCTGCTCAAGCTCGTGCAGGAGGGCGAGAGCCGGCCGGTCGAGCTCGCGGCGCGGCGCGGCGGCTCGGGAATCCCGTTCTACTGGGGGCGGTCGATGCGCGGCGAGGACGACGAGGGCATCGAGCCCTCGCGCCTCTGGCGGCCGGCGCGCAACTACCTCACGGACCTCCTGACGAGGATCGGCCCCGGCAAGAAGGTGACGCTCGCGTACCTGAGCGGCGGGCAGGAGCGGCAGGCCGACCTCGTGCTCGAGGAGGGGCCGGATGACTTCGAGAGCGCCGAGAAGCTCAAGGAGCGCACGCTCGGCCTGTACGTCAGGAACCTCACCTACGAGGTCCGCGACGTGCTGCGCCTGGCGCCGGATGACCCGGGCGTCGTGATCTCGATGGTCGAGCCGGGCGGCAAGGCGGCGGTCAGGTCCATACGGCCCTACGAGATCCTCACGCACATCGACTCGACCGCCCTCAGGAACGTGCACGATGTCCGGGCGGCGCTCGACGCGGCGCGGCGGGACGGCGACGATCAGATCCTGCTCAGGCTGTGGAATCTCGGCGAGACGCGCATCGTCGCGATCGACCTGGCGGCTCCCGAGGGCGAGTGAGGCGGGCCGGCGGGGCGCGATCCGCGCCGCCGGCGAGGCGCGCCGGGCCCGGTGCGCGTCATCGCACCACGCCGGCCGCGAGCAGCACGCTGAAGAGCAGCGCGAGCAGGGCGGAGCCGGCGAGCACGCGGTTCAGGGCGCGGCCCTCCTCGCGGTACACGGCCCGGATCAGGCGTGCGGCCAAGGGCAGGGATGCCAGGGGCAGGAGAACCCGCGGGCCGGCCTCGCCGCGCGCGAGGAGCGCGATCGGCGCGGCGTAGCTCCCCAGGACGAGCAGCGCGTACTCGATGCGCGCGCCCGCGGGGCCGAGGACGACGGCGAGCGTGCGTTTCCCGGCCCGGGCGTCGCTCGCGATGTCCCTGAGGTTGTTGACGACGAGAATCGCGGTGATCAGGGCGCCGACCGGCAGCGCCGCGATGGCGACGGCCGGCGTCAGCGCCTGCGCCTGGACGTAGTACGTGCCGCACACGCCCGCCAGGCCGAAGAACGCGAAGACGAACACGTCGCCCAGGCCGAGCGATGCGATGGGCGCCGGCCCGCCGCTGTAGCCGAGCGCGGCGAGCATCGCCGCCAGGCCGATGGCGAGCACGGGCCACCCGCCCGCGCGCACCAGGTACAGGCCGACGAGGAGCGCGAGGCCGAAGTCCAGCGCGATGCCGAGCCTGAGGCGCGGGAGCGGAATCAACCCCGACGCGGCGACGCGCACGGGGCCGAGGCGCTCGGCGCCGTCGATGCCCTTGACGCAGTCGAAGTAATCGTTCGCGAGGTTGACGCCGATCTGGAGGAGCAGCGCGCCGGCGAGCGCCGCGAGGGCCGGCAGCGGCGCGAAGACCCCATCGGCCGCCGCGAACGCGCTGCCGACCACGACGGGCGCCACGGCCGCGGGCAGTGTCTTCGGGCGGATCGCGAGCAGCCAGGCGGCCTGCGGGGTCATGGGCGCGGCGCCTCCCCGGGCTTCACGGCCGTGTGCAGCGCCACCGTCCCCGCCATGAACGTCCGGATCGAGAGCAGCCGCAGGCCCGCGCGTTCGAGCGCCTGCGCGAGCGACTCGGGCGGGAGAAACGCGGCGGTGGATTCCGCCAGGTACCTGTAGGCGGGCGCGTCGCCCGCCAGGAGCGCGGCCGCGAGGGGCATGACGCGGTGCATGTACCAGCGCGCCGCGGGGCGGAGCGGCCCGGGCCGCCGCGGCGAGCTTTCCAGGCACACGACGCGGCCGCCCGGCTTGACGACGCGGGTCTGCTCCTCGATGGCGTGCTCCAGGCTGCCGGCGTTCCTGAGCAGAAATGCCGAGAGCACGGCGTCGAAGCAATCGTCGGGGAAGGGCAGGACCAGCGCGTCGGCCAGGCACCACCGGAGGCGCGGCGCCCTCCGCGCGGCCATTCCCGCGCGGATCATGGGCATTGCGAAGTCGATCCCGATGACCGCGGCGCGGGGCGCCCGCCGGAGGACCTCCTCCGCCAGGACCCCGGTGCCCGTGGCGACATCCAGCACGCGTCCCGCCGGCGGGACGGCGGCGGCCGCGGCGGCGGCCCGCCGCCAGGCGCGGTCGCGGCCGAACGTGATGACGGCGTTCATGAGGTCGTAGCGCCGGGCGATGCGGCCGAACATGGCGCGGATGCTCCGGGCGCGGGCGGAGTCGCCGGTGAGAACGCCGTGGTCTCCCATAGGCCCTTCATTGTAGCTCGACGCGCCGTTTTCCGCTTGAGCCGGGGTGCCGGGGGCGCTACAATGCTGCCGCGTCGGGAGTGCGGTTCCCGCGTGCGGCGTGCATGCGCGGGTCCGCGCAGGCGGGTTCTCGACCCTGTGTGAAGAGGAGGAAGAGCGGTGAAGAACGTACATTGCCGGCTCGTGGTGCTCGGCCCGGCGGTAGTGCTGATCGCGGCGGGCTGCAGCGAGGGTGGCGGCGACGGCTACTCGGCATCGAAGTTGCCGCTCGATGTGGCGCCGGCCGCGGCGCCGGCGGTCGAGTTCCCCTGCATCGGGGCCTTCATCCCCGAGCAGGGCGGCGACATCTCCCTGACGGTGCCGGCGCCGCGGTTCGGCGAGGCGCGGCTCTTCTTCCGCATCGGCGGCGGGGAGTGGCGCAAGGCCGCGTTCCTCGAGCGCATGCCGGGCGATGGCGTGTCGAGCGCCTTCGTCTGGCACACGCTCCAGGATCCGCCGCTCGCGGGACGGCGAGTCGCCGACGTCTCCTTCTACCTCAAGGCGCAGGAAGGCTCCACCGAGATCGCGGGGCCGCTCGTCATCGACAACAGCATCATTCCGGCGATCGCCGGCATGCGCGCGCTCGCGCCGTGGGGCGTCATCGACGTCGTCGTGGAGGTCGACGGCGACCCGGACGAGCCGTTCCGCGTCGAGCTTGCCTTCAGCACGGGCGGCGGCATGCCCGCGTGCGCCTCCGCGCGCACGCCGAATCCCGCGCAGGGCGACGGGTTCCGGGAGATCGTCATCGCGTGGGATTCGGCGTTCGATGTGCCCGCGTCGCGGAACGGCCGCGTCGAGGTGGTTCTCAGGGCCGCCGTGTGCGGAGGACGCTTCGACGAGGCGCTCGGCGTGCGGGAGCTTGCGCTCGTCATCGACAACCGCGAGCTCGTTCCGGGCGAGTTCTATGCCACGGCGGACATGCAGGTCCCGCGCTTCGAGCACCGGGCGGTCACGCTGGACGATGGAACCGTGCTGGTCGCGGGCGGCACCGATGACCGCTGCCTGACGAGCATCGACCGGTGCGAGGTGTTCGACCAGGCGCGGTTCGAGACGCCGGAGCCGCCGAGCTTCGCGGGCGGCTGGATCGACACCGATTTCGAGGGCGAGGACATCCGCCTGGCCGGCGGCGGCCGCATCTTCCACACGCTCGATGCGACGCCGGGGGGCGGCGTGCTGGTCGCCGGCGGCATCGAGGACGGGCAGGACGGCCGCCTCGCGGCCCGCGGCGAGCTCTTCGACCCCCGCACGCGCACCGTGCGCGCCATCGATGCGCCGATGGCGTACCCGCGGTTCCACCACACGACGGCGGCGCTGCCGGACGGGCGAATCGCCTTGTTCGGCGGGCGGATCGCGGCGACGATCCCGGATCCCGACGCCCCCCTGCAGTCGCTGCGGACGTATCCGACGACGAACAGCATCGAGGTGTACGACCCGTCCGCGCCGAGCGCCGATGGCCGCGGCGCCTTCGTCCCGCTCGTCGATGCGCGCGGACTCCCGGTGAGGCTGCCCGATGCGCCCGGCCGCGCGCTCCACGCCACGGTCCGCATCGCGGGGGCGGACCAGGTTCTCGGCAACACGGGCGACCTCTACGTGCACGCCGGCGGCCTGTACACCCGCAGCGCGGAGCTTGCCCCGGAGACCGTGCTCAGGCGCATGAGCGGGGGTCGGACGCACCTCAAGACGACCCTCGATGTGTACGATTCCGGGCGGCAGGTATGCTTCGTCGGCCCCGGCGTGTTCCTCGAGGAGCCGCGCGCGCACGGCGTCGCGGCCGAGAACCTCGGGTGGCACGACGACCGCACGCACGACGGGTACCTCGGGCCGGCGAACACGTTCATCGTGTTCGGCGGGAGCGACGATGCGCTGCCCACCGTGGGGCAGTGGCTGACGGAGGGGTTCGCGGCGACGTACTCCGGCGTGGGACCCGGCGGGGGGATCTCGTTCGTTCGCACCGACCCCCTGGACTGGGAGACGGTGACGAGCGTCGTGGTGTGGACGCTGCACGCGACCCTTGACGCGGATCTTCTGGCCGATGTGCTGGCCGTGCTGGCGACGGCGTTCGGCGCCGTCGAGGAGCGCCGCATCGGGAAGTACTTCGCGGCGGAGATCGCCGGCGGCGCGGCGGACGCGCCGATCAACCGCGTCCATGCTCCCGCGCTGCGCCTCGTCAGGCGGATCGCCGCGGCGGACGGCGAGAGGACGATCGGGACCGTCTTCACGTGCGGCGGCGGGTTCTTCTACGCGGCGGGGGCGCAGGTCGAGAACTACGACGGCGTTCCCATCGCCGCGGGCGAGCTCTTCAATCCCTGCTACAACCTGATCAACGCGTTCTTCGTCCCCCGGCGGGCGCCGTACGATCTGGGGACCGTGCGCGACTACTGGTCCGAGGCGGCGAACGTCCCGCTGCCGCTGCCGGGCAATCCGGGAACGCACCCGCATCCCTCGGGGCTCGAGGGGGCGTGGCTCCTGACCGATGGGAACATGGCCGGCGGCACGTTCGCGTCGCACCAGTTGATCGCCGGCGCGGCCGCCCCCGATGACGAGCGCCGCGTGCGCACCCTCCCGGTCGGACGCGCGTGGCACACCCTGAGCGCGCTGCCCGGCGGCAACGGCCGGCTGGGCGATGCCGACGACCGCGTGCTCATTGCCGGCGGCGGCCGGGGCGTCGAGTCGTGGGGCGGCGCCCCGGTGACGCCGAGCGCGGTCATCTACGTGCCGCGCGAGTGACGGCGTGACCAGGCACGAGGTGGTGTTCGCCGACGCGGCGCGCCTCGCGCGCGTCGCCGACGGGAGCGCGGCGCTCGCCGTCACCTCGCCGCCGTACCCAATGATCGCGATGTGGGACGCGCTCTTCGCCGGCCGCAGCGAAGGCATCGCGGCGGCGGCGGCGGCGGGCCGCCACGACGAGGCCTTCGAACGCATGCACCGCGAGCTCGATGCGGTCTGGCGCGAGGTGTACCGCGCTCTCGCGCCCGGGGGGCTTGCGTGCATCGCCATAGGCGATGCGACGCGGACGCTCGGCGGGGTGTTCCGGCTCTTCTCCTCGCACGCGCGCATCCTCTCGAGCTGCCTGGCGATCGGCTTTCAGAGCCTGCCCGGCATCATCTGGCGCAAGACGACCAACGCGCCCAACAAGTTCATGGGCTCCGGCATGCTGCCGGCCGGCGCGTACGTGACGCTCGAGCACGAGCACGTGCTCGTGCTGCGCAAGGGCGCCCGCCGGAGGTTCGCGACCGCCGCCGAGAAGCGCCTGCGGGCCGAGAGCGCGTTCTTCTGGGAGGAGCGCAACCAGTGGTTCTCGGACGTGTGGTTCGGGCTGATCGGCGCGGATCAGACGCTCCACGCCGGCGACGCGCGGCGCCGGAGCGGCGCCTTTCCGTTCGAGCTCGCCTACCGCCTCGTCAACATGTTCTCCGTGAAGGGCGACACGGTGCTGGACCCGTTCGCGGGGACGGGCACGACGATGCTCGCGGCGATGGCGTCCGAGCGCAACAGCATCTCCTACGAGATCGACGCCGCCCTCGATCCCGTCATCGCGGAGGCCGCGGCGGGTCTGCCCGCGCTCGCGAACCGCCGCA
>DHGK01000210.1:3232-17959 GCA_002402755.1 Planctomycetes bacterium UBA4800 | reverse complement strand
CCGAATATGTACCCGCGCCGGTTTTTCATCGAAGCGCAAACCCCCGCACGGCTTCGACTTGCAGCCCCTCGCGGCCGTCGGGCACGGCGCCGGTGGACAGTCTGCGCCGGGGAAGGCATACTGTTATGGGAAGTTCCTGTAATGTGTGTTCGCTGTACGGCGCCCGCCGGGAGGGGAAGCGGTGAACTGGGTCGACCTCGTTCTCATTGGCGTGCTCTGCTTCTCGCTGAGCGTGGGTTTTCAGCGCGGGCTCCTCAAGCAGGTCATCACGATCGGGAGCATCGTGCTGGGCATCGTGCTTGCCGGGAAGTACCACGCGGCGCTCGCCGGGCGCATCGAGCTCGCATCGTTCGTCGAGAGCATGGGCGTCCAGGCCGTGTCGATCGGCGCGTACCTGGGCATCTTCATGTTGACGCTGCTCGCTGCGCAGGCGTTCGGACACGCCATGCGGCACGCGATCCAGGACGAGCCGCTCGGCCAGATCGACAGCCTCTTCGGCGCGCTGCTCGGCGGCGCCAAGGCGTGCCTCCTGTGCGGGGTGATCGCGCTCGGCGTGCTCGAGCTCCTGCCCGCCAAGGGCCTGTGCACGGAGGTGAACCGGTCGTACCTCGCGCCGCGGCTCGCGTGCACGATCAAGGATGCCTTCAACCGGCTGCCGGTCGAGTACCGGCGCGGCATCGATGCGTTCGTCCGGTCGCAGGAGCCGGTCGCGCTCGCCCCGGCGCCGGCGGCCGAGGGGAAGCGCTGCGCGCAGGCCTCCTCGTCCGACGCCCGCGCGCGCCGCGCGTGACGCCCGCGCGCGCCGGTCAGGCCTTGACGCACTCGTCCTGCGGCTTGCACGGGCTCGTGATGCCGAGCTTCTTGACCTTGTACCTGATCGAGCGGTACGTGAGCCCCAGGATCTTGGCGGCCTGCGCCATGTTGCCGCCCGTGCGGGCCAGCGCGGCCTCGAGGTACCGGCGCTCGTGCGAGCTGACGAGCGCCTCCAGATCGATGCCGCCCTCCGGGATGGCGATGCCCTCGGGCGGCGGCGGCCGGTCCTGGGCGCGCGTGCTGCGGATCTCGATCTCTCCGATCGTCGGGCCCTGGGCCAGGGCCACGTAGCGCTGGATCACGTTCTCCAGCTCGCGCACGTTGCCCGGCCAGTCGTGGCGCAGAAGCGTGTCCTGCGCCGTGGGCGAGATCCCGCGGACATCCTTGCCCATGCGGGAGGAGTACTTCGCGAGGAAGTACCCGGCGAGCAGCGGAATGTCCTCCTTGCGCTCCCTCAGCGGAGGCACCTCGAGCGGGATGACGTTGAGCCGGTAGTACAGGTCCTCCCTGAGGGCGCCGCTGGCGATGTCGCGCTCCATGTCCCGGTTCGTCGCCGCGATGATGCGCGCATCGAACGACACCGCCGCGGTCGCGCCGAGCGGGAGCACCGTGCGCTCCTCGATGACCCTGAGCAGCTTGACCTGCGTCTTGGGGCTCATCTCGGCGATCTCGTCGAGGAACAGCGTCCCCTTGTCGGCGACCGTCATGAGCCCCTTCTTGTCGTCGGCGGCGCCGGTGAACGCGCCGCGCAGGTACCCGAAGAGCTCGCTCTCCAGCAGCGTCTCGGGGAAGGCGCTGCAGTTGACCGAGATGAAGGGAAACGCCGCGCGCGGCGACCGGCAGTGGATGCTGCGGGCGACCAGTTCCTTTCCCGTGCCGCTCTCGCCCCGGACGAGGACCGTCGAGTCGGTCGCCGCCACCTGCTTGACGAGCGCGAAGAGATCGCGCATGCGCTGGTTCGTGCCGACGATGAGCGGCCCCTTCTCGTCCAGCAGCTTCCCCAGGCCGTCCCTGCGCAGGCGCTGGTGCTCGATCGCGCGGCTGATGATCTTCAGGATCTCCTCGGTCACGAACGGCTTGCGCACGTAATCGAACGCGCCCAGGCGCATGGCCTCGGTCGCGCTGTCCCACGTCGAGTAGGCCGTCATGATCACGACGGGCGTCTCGGGGCACATGCCGCGGAGCTTCTCCAGGAGCCGCAGCCCCCCCATGCCCGGCATGCGCACGTCCTGGATGATCAGGTCGAAGCGCTCGCGCGCGCACCGTGCGAGCGCCTCCTCGCCGGTCGCGACCGTCGCGACCGCGAACCCGCGCTTGGCGAGCACGATCTCCAGCAGCTCGCGCAGGCCGTGCTCGTCATCGACGACGAGGAGCTTCGTTCCCGTCAGGTCCATACCGGCTCCTCCGCGTCGATCCGGCGGGCCTCGGGCGCCGGCGACCCCGCCGGCAGCCACACCCGGAAGGCGGTCCCCTTCCCGGGAACGCTCTCGACGTCGATCTCCCCGCCGTGGAGCAGGGCGATCCTGTGCGCCATCGCCAGCCCTATGCCCGTCCCCCCCGCCTTCCGGGAGAAGAACGGCGTGAAGATCCGCTCCTGGTACTCCTTCGGTATGCCGCAGCCGTTGTCCTCCACCGAGAACTCGATCCCCGGCGCATCGCCGCGGCCCCGGGCGGGCGCCGTCCTCAGGCGCGCCATGCCCGCGGCCTGGCCGATCGCATCGAGCGCGTTGATTCCGAGATTCAGGAGCAGTTGCGTCAGCAGGTCGCGGTCGGCCGAGATCTCGACGCGGGCGCACGGCCGCTCCACGCGGATCTCCGTGCGCTCCGTGCGCGCCCTGAGCAGCGCTCCCACGTGCGCGAGCAGCTCGCCGGCATCGAACCGGCTCACCGAGAGCGTGCGGAGCCGCGCGAAGTTCAGGAACTCGTCGATGATGCCGTCGACGCGGCGCGCCTCGCGCCGCATGATCTCGCACAGCCGCAGCGTGTCGGCCGCGAGGTTCGGCTCCTGTGCGACCTCCTCGGCGCAGCCGCAGATCGAGGCCAGCGGGTTGCGCACCTCGTGCGCGATGCCGCGGGCCACCTCGGTCAGCTCCTCCAGCCTGGCGATCCTCCGCGTGGCCGCCTCGACCTCGCGCCGCAGCGTGAGGTCCTGGAGCAGCGCCACCGCGCCGCGCGGCCGCCCCTTGCCGTCGCGCAGCACGCTCGCGGTGACGAGCGCCGGCAGCGCGCTGCCTGCCGGACCGTCGCAGAGCGTCTCCCAGCGGCCCTCCGCGGCGGTGCGCAGCTTGTCGGCGACGAATTCCCGCGCCCGCGTCCCCGCGAGGACATCGACGGGGTCGCCCTCGAACCGCCGGCCCGCCTCGAGCCCGAGGAGGCGCCGCGCGCGCTCGTTGAGGGCCAGGATGCGCCCGCCGCGGTCGGCGGCGACCAGCCCTTCGGCCATGTTCTCGATGATCTCCTCGGTCAGGCGCTCGGCCTCCGCCGCGCCCCTGACGAGGTGCGAGCTCAGGACGGACACGCCGTGGAACGCCAGGCCGTAGGTGAAGAGGTACGTCGCCAGGCGCCAGGAGTAGTCGGCCCCCGTGCCGCCCTCGCGCACCGATGGGATGATGCACGCGAGCGCCAGGACGATCGTCGCCGTGCTCGAGCACACGAACGCGCCCTCGGCGCTCAGGACCGTGCTGGCCGCGAAGATGCTGGCGAAGAAGAGCGGGCAGAAGGCGCTGCCGGCGCCGCCCGTGCAGGCCACGAGGAGGCCCTCCATGCCCAGGTCCACCGCGACCTGGATCATGATGAAGAGCCGCAGGCGCCGGATCCGGCGCACGATCGCGTACGCCGCGAGCGCCTCGAGCGAGTACGCCGCGATCACGACGTGCGGGAGCGCGCCGGCGGCGGCCTGCGCGCCGGACTCCCGGCTCGCGCCCCACAGGTGAATGAGCACGAACCCCGAGAGCGCGATCACGAGCCTCAGGACGAGGAAATGCCGTACCTGCGTCGCGCTCCTCATTGCCCTCGCACCCGCGGCGCTCGGCCGCGCCGGGACCCTACTTGTTGATGCTGCCGATCATCTTGAAGATGGGCATGAAGACGGCGAGCACCATGCCGCCGACGAGCACGCCCATCGTTGCGATCATGAGCGGCTCGATGAGGCTCGTGAGGCTCTCGACCGTGGTCTTGACCTCCTGGTCGTAGAACTCCGCGATCTTCTCCAGCAGCGACTCCAGGGCGCCCGTGCGTTCGCCCACGGAGATCATGCGCGTCACCATCAGCGGGAACACCCTCGTGCGCGCGAGCGGCTCGCCGAGCGTCTCGCCTTGCCGCACGCTCTCGCTCGCCTGCGCGATCGCGTTCGACACGATGAGGTTGCCGCTCGTCTCGCAGACGATCTCCAGGGCGCCGAGGATCGGCACGCCGCTCTGGATCAGCGTGGCGAACGTGCGGCTGAAGCGCGAGAGCGCCACCTTGGAGAACAGCGGGCCGAACACCGGCAGGTGCAGCATCACCCAGTCCTTCTGCACCCTGCCGCGATCCGTCTTGGTGTACAGCACGACGCACACGACGGCGGCGATGACGCCCGCCGCGCACAGGAGGAAGTTCTCGCGCATGACCTGCGATGTGGCGAGCAGCGCCTTCGTGATCGCGGGCAGCTCCACGTTCATGGCGATGAACATGCTCTTGAACTTCGGGATGATGAACACCAGCAGGAAGATCGTGATGCCGAGGATGAGGATCAGGGACACCACCGGGTACGTCATCGCCGAGCGGATCTCCTGGCGCAGCGCCGCGGCCGCCTCCTGGTAGCCCGCCAGGCGGTTCAGCACGGTGTCGAGCTGGCCGCTCGCCTCGCCGGCCTTGAGCATGTTGACGTAGATCTTCGGGAAGATGCGCGGGTGGCGGCCGAACGCCTGGGAGATGTCCTTGCCGGTCCGCAGATCCGAGACGATCTCGCCCAGGACCAGCTTGAACCCGGCGTTCGATGCCTGCTCCTGCAGGATCTCGAGCGCTTCGACCACCGGGATGCCGGCGGAGATCATCGTCGAGAGCTGGCGCGTGAAGACGACCATGTCCTGGGAGGTCACGCGCGCGGTCCTGCTGCTCGCGCCGCCCATGCTGAGGCTGAAGAGCCCCTTCCTCGTCTCGCCGTCTCTCGACGCGGCGGCCGCCTTGCCGCCCGTCACGCCGAGCACCGTGAGCCCCTGGCGCCGCAGCGTACCGACCGCATCCGTCTCGTTCTCGGCGGTCACGGTGCCGCTCACCGTCCTGCCGGCGGCGTTCTTGGCGCGATACTGAAAGCGCATGCGCTACCTCCTTCTGCTAGTCCCCCGACGTGGAGCGGAGGACCTCCTCGATCGTCGTCTTCCCGCGGAGCACGTTCAGCAGTCCGCACCGGCGCAGGCTGATCATGCGCTCCTTCACCGCCTGATCCTTGATCTCGATGGCCGACCCGCCGTTGATGATGATGCGCCTGAGCGCCTCGCTGATCGGCATGCTCTCCAGGATCGCGAACCTGCCGGCGTAGCCGCCCTTGCACCGGTTGCAGCCCACGGCCTCGTACAGCTTCATGTCCTTGAGATCCTCCTCCACGAACCCGACCTCCAGCAGCCGCTCCCGGGGCGGCAGAGGATCCATGAGCCGCTTGCACTCGCCGCACAGGCGCCGCCCGAGCCGCTGGGCGACGACGCACACGACGCTGGACGCCACCAGGAAGCGGTCGACCCCCATGTCCACGAGGCGGGTGATCGTCGAGGGCGCGTCGTTCGTGTGCAGCGTCGAGAACACCAGGTGGCCGGTGAGCGCGGCCTTGATCGCGATCTCGGCCGTCTCCAGGTCGCGGATCTCGCCGATCATGATCGTGTCGGGGTCCTGGCGCAGAATCGAGCGCAGGGCGGCCGCGAACGTCAGGCCGCGCTTGACGTTGACCGGCACCTGGATCACGCCCTGGAGCTGGTACTCCACGGGGTCCTCGACCGTGATGATGTTGTCCTCGGGCGAGAGCACCTCGTTGATCGAGGAGTACAGGGTGGTCGACTTGCCGCTGCCGGTCGGCCCCGTGACGAGGAACATCCCGTAGGGCGTCGTGATCGCCTTGCGCACGTCCTTCAGCGCCTTCTCCTCGAAGCCGAGCTTGTCGAGGTTCAGGCTGAGGTTCGATGAGTCCAGGAGGCGCAGCACGGCCTTCTCGCCGTGCACCGTCGGCAGAATGGAGACGCGGAAGTCGATCTGCCGGCCGTCCACCTTGAGCTGGAACTTGCCGTCCTGCGGAACTCGCCGCTCGGCGATGTCCAGGCCGGACATGATCTTGATGCGGCTGATGATCGCGTTGTGCATCTTCTTGGGGGGCGCCATCGACTCCCGGAGCACGCCGTCGATCCGGTACCTGACCTTGACCTCCTTCTCGTAGGGCTCGATGTGAATGTCGCTGACGCGGTCGCGGATGCCCTGGTAGATGACCAGGTTCGCGAGCTTGATGACGGGCGAGTCCTCGGAGTTCTGGAACTCCTCGATGGAGAACTCCTCGGCTTCCGCGTTCTCGTCCTTGACCTCCATCTCGGAGTCGTCCATGTTCTCGATGAGGTCCTGGACCATCCGCTCGCCCTGGCGGTACACGCGGTCGATCGCCTCGGCGATCATGCCCTCCGTGCTCACGACCGGGCGGATCGCGCACCCGGTCACGATCTTCAGGTCGTCGAGCTTCAGGATGTCGAAGGGGTTGGCGACCGCGAGCGTCAGGATGTCGCCGATCTTGGAGACCGGGACCACCGTGTAGTACTTGGCGACGTTCTCGTTGAGGATCTCCTTGACGGCGTCGTCGGGCGAGATCTTGCGCACATCGATGGGGGGCAGCCGCGCCTCGCGCGCGAGCAGCGCGAGCAGCTCGGGCTCCTTGACGTATTCGCCGGCCACGACCGCCTGGCTCAGGGGCACGTTCTTCTGCATGCTGAACTCGGTCGCGGAAGCCAGCTCCGCCTCGGTGAGGAGGCTGGCGCGCGTGAGTATGCTGCGCAGGCGCTTGTCGAACGTGGTGATGGCGCGCGACATTGCGTTCCCGTCCCCTTAGAGCTGCTTCTGGAACAGCCGCTTGAGGTCCTCGACGTCCGAGCTATGGCTGAGCGCCTCGTCGTACGTGACCTGGTGGCTGCGGTACAGCTCGAAGAGCCCCTGGTTCATGGTGCGCATGCCGAACTTGCCGCCGGTCTGGATGATCGAGCCGATCTGGTGGATCTTGTCCTCGCGTATGAGCGCGCGGACGGCCTGGTTGCACACCATGATCTCCGCGGCCAGCGCCCGCCCGCGGCCGTCGGCCCGCGGGAGGAGCTGCTGGCAGAACACCGCCTCCAGCGTGAAGGACAACTGCGTCCGCACCTGCTGCTGCTGGTGCGACGGGAAGACGTCGATCACGCGGTTGATCGTCTGCACCACGTCGCTCGTGTGCAGCGTCGCGAACGTCAGGTGGCCGGTCTCGGCGATCGTCAGCGCGGCTTCGATCGTCTCCAGGTCGCGCATCTCGCCCACCATGATCACGTCGGGGTCCTGCCTGAGCACGGTGCGCAGGGCGCGCCCGAAGGTGTGCGTGTCCTCGCCGACCTCGCGCTGGTTGACGAGCGACGACTTGTTCCTGTGCACGAACTCGATGGGGTCCTCGATCGTGATGATGTGGTCGTTGAACGAGCGGTTGATGAAGTCGATCATCGCCGCGAGCGTGGTCGACTTGCCGCTGCCCGTCGCGCCGGTCACGAGGATGAGGCCCTTGGGCTTCGCGCACAGGGCCTCGCAGATGTCCTGCGGGAGCCCGAGCCCGCTCATGGGCTTGATCTCGAAGGGGATGACGCGGAGCACCGCGCCGACCGAACCGCGCTGCATGAAGACGTTCGTGCGAAACCGGCCCAGGCCGGCGATGCCGAACGCCATGTCCAGCTCGTGCTCCTTCTCGAACCTGAGGATCTGATCGTTGTCGAGAATGGAGTAGATGAGCCGCTGGGTGGCGTCGCCGTCCAGGACGTCGAACTCCATCTTCACCAGCCGGCCGTTGATGCGGATGAGCGGGCCGGACCCGGCGGAGATGTGCAGGTCGGAGCCGCCTCGCTCGACGAGTTGCTGGACCAGTTCCTCCATCGTGACCATCGGAGTTACCCCCTGTAGCGCGAATACATTCCCCCCTCGCGATGGAATACTACCATCCCCGCGCGCAACGCCGCCCGAAGCGCGGCGGCCGGCGCGGCGGCGGCGGTCGGCCGCGGCGGCGGCGCACGATTACCGGAAGGCGGCGGGGATCGGGGGCGCGACGGCGCGCGCAGGACGGGGCGGCGGGGGGCCCGGAGCGCGGATACGCGCGCGGAACGGGGCGGGAGGCGCCGGGGCGGCTACTGGACGATCACGATCTCCACGCGCCGGTTCTTCTGGCGGCCGGCCGCGGTCTCGTTCGTCGAGACGGGCTTGTAGAACGCCCAGCCCTCCGCGTGCAGGAGGCGCGGATCGACGCCCTTGCTCTCCAGGTGCCGGAGGACCGCGGACGCCCGGTCGCAGGACAGCTCCCAGTTCGAGGGATACTTGGCGCGCGTCGCCTTGATGGGCTCGTTATCGGTATGGCCCTCGATGCGGATGCTCTTGCCGCGGTACTTCTCCTTGAGAATGTCGGCCACCTGCGCGAGCGTCTTCTTGCCGCGTTCGGTGAGCTCGCTGCTGCCGGAGCTGAAGAAGACCTGGTCGCTCAGGACGACGCGCGTCCCGGTCTTGTCCTCGATGACCTCGACGTCGGGCACCGTGTCGAAGGCGCCGCGCGGAACGTCCTGCACGGCGGCCGCGGCCGGCGCAGGCCGCCCGCGCTCGTGGGACGCGAGCTGCTCCTTCAGGCGCTGGATCTCCATGTCCCGATCGACGACGTCCTTGTGCGCCGCCTCGGCCCTCGCCCCGAGCGCGCGGTTCTCCTGCAGCAGCCGCGAGTTGTCATCCTTCAGGCGCTGGTTCATCCGCTGCACGTCGGAAATCGCACACCCAACGCTGCACAGCAGCACGAACGCCGCCAAACCGCCGCGCGCCATATCGACCTCCTTGTGGTTGCCCGCCGGCGCGTGCGCTTCGCGCCTCCCGTCGAGAAGAACCCCGCGGCACGCGCACGCCGCGGCGCACCGCGTTCCGCGCGGAACGCCGCATTCTCTCCGAGGCCCGGGGCGCAGCCCCGGACCGCGCGTATAGCTTACGAAAAACGCCCCGCGAATGCAATGGCGTTTCCGGCCCGGGCTCACGCCGGCACGAGCAGGTTCTTGTACCACTCCAGGAACATCCCGAGCTCGCGCCGGCCGAGCACCGCCGCCGCCGCGCCCGCGATGAGGAAGGGGCCGAACGGCAGTTGCCGCTGCCGGGTGAACGCGTACTTCGCCGCCCCGATCGCGGATCCGAGGATCGATGCCAGCGCCAGCGTCCACAGGATTCCGCCCGGGCCCGCGAGGGCGCCCAGGAGCGCCATCAGCTTCACATCTCCGAATCCCATCGCCTCTTGCGCGAACGCGTGCCGGCCGAGCACCCGGATCAGCCACGTGATTCCCGCGCCCGCGGCCGCCCCGGCAAGCGAGGCGAATCCGGCGTGCCCGGGAAACCGGGCCGCCGTCCCGGGCGCCGCCGCCAGGGCGGCGCACGCCGCGCCGGCCGCGGCTGCGAACACGTACACCGGCACGCCGGACCACAGAAAATGCCCGCGGCTTTCCCACGCCGTGCGGCGCCGCCCCCATTCGCCGCACAGGGCGCCCGCCGCCGCGCCGCCCAGCGCCGCCGCCGCGGCCGCGGCCTTCGGGCCCAGGCCGAGGCCGCCTCCGAGCGCATCCGTCGCGGCCCCGAGCAGCTCGCCGCCGAGCCCGTCCTGCGCCGGGCCGATGCGGCAGCCGGACAGCATGAAGAACCACGGCGCGGCCGCGAGCAGCGGCAGCATGATCTCGTCGGGGAGGAGCATCAGCTCGAGATCTATGCAGGCGGCGACGAGGAGGCCCCACGCGACCAGCATCCAGAAGAGAAAGGCGCCCCAGCGCGGATCCCACTCCCCGCCGGCCGGCAGGAGGAACTCGGCGGCGATCACCGCCGCCAGCGCCGCCGTCAGGATCTCGACCAGCGTGTACCTGAACGCGATCCGCCCGCCGCAGCGCCGGCAGGCGCCGCCGAGGAGGCACCAGCTCGCCACGGGCACGTTGTCGAACCACGCGAGCCGGACGCCGCACCGGGGGCAGCGCGAGCGCGCCGGCGCGGCCGGGCTGAGCCCCGGCCGCGGAAGGCGCCAGATGCACACGTTGGCGAAGCTCCCGAGGCACGCGCCCAGGAACACCGCGCTCACGAGCACGAAGAGATCCATCGCCGCGGCACACCTCCCTGTCGCGCGCGCGAGCGCGCGCAGGCAGCATGGTACCGCAGGCCGATGGCGCATCGCAAGGGCGGTACCGCAAACCCCGCGCGTGGGTTACCATTGCCGTCATGCTCAACCGACGGTATCTCTGCTCGTTCGACGCGCGCCGCATCCTCCACCGCTTCACCGATGTCGTCGTGGTCGGCGCGGGCGCCGCCGGCCTGCGCGCGGCCTGCGAGATCGCGGCCTCGGCCGCGGCGTCCGTCACGGTCATCACGAAGGGCGCGATCCGCGATGCGAACACGGACCGCGCCCAGGGCGGCGTCGCGGCCGTGCTCATGCCCGAGCGCACCGGGGACAGCACCGAGCTGCACGTCGAGGACACGCTCGCGAGCGGGTGCGGCCTGGCCGACGAGGAGGTCGTCAGGATCACGATCGAGGAGGGCGTCGAGCGCGTCCGCGAGCTGATCGACTGGGGCGCGAAGTTCGATCGGAAGGACGGCGACATCCACTTCACCCAGGAGGGCGGGCACCGCAAGCCGCGCATCGCCCATGCCCGCGGCGACGCCACCGGCCACGAGATCCTCAGCGTCCTCGCCGCGCGGGTCCAGGCCATGCCGTCGATCCAGGTCATCGAGGACGCGTACGTGCTGGACGCGATCACCGAGGACGGCCGCTGCACGGGGCTGCTCACGTGGCGGAGCCATGCCGGACTCGTCGCGATCTGGGCGCGCGCCGTCGTGCTCGCCTCCGGCGGCTACGGCAGGCTGTACCGGGAGAACACCAACGGCCCGCACGCGACGGGGGATGGCGCGGCCATGGCGTACCGCGCGGGCGCCGAGCTCAAGGACCTGGAGTTCGTGCAGTTCCACCCGACGACCCTCTACATCGCCGGCGCCGAGCGCTTTCTCATCACCGAGGCCGCGCGCGGGGAGGGCGGCGTGCTCAAGGACGCCGCCGGGGTCCGCTTCATGCCGTCGTACCACCCCATGGCCGAGCTGGCCCCCCGCGATGTCGTCGCGCGCGCGATTCTCGACCGCATGAACAGGACCAACCAGCCCATGGTCTTCCTCGATCTGACGGGCATCGGCAGGGAGAAGCTCGCGGCATCGTTTCCCGGCATCCTGGCGATCTGCAGGCGGTTCGACATCGACCCGGTCAGGGAACCGATTCCGGTCAGGCCCGGCGCCCACTACACGATCGGGGGCGTGGCGGCCGACTGCTGGGGCCGCACGACCGTCCCCGGCCTGTACGCCTGCGGCGAGGTCGCCGTGACGGGCCTCCACGGCGCCAACCGCCTGGGCAGCAACTCGCTGCTGGAAGGGCTCGTGTTCGGCCGCCGCGCCGGCCGCCGGGCGCTCGAGGACATCGCGGGCCTGTCCGAGGCTTCGCGCCCGCCCGTCCTCACGATCGAGACCGGCTTCAGGCGCCGCGATCTCGACATCCTCGACATGCGCCGCAGCCTGGAGAGCCTCATGGCGCGCGAGGCCGGCATCGTCCGCGCGGGAAAACCGCTCGCGGACGCGCGGCGGCTGCTGGCGCGCTGGAGCGATTGCGTCGCCGAGGTCGAGTTCGGCGATCCCCAGGGATGGGAGCTCCAGAACATGCTCCTCGTGGCCCAGCTCATCGCCGAGAGCGCGCTCTGGCGGCGCGAGTCGCGCGGCGCGCACTACCGGGACGATTTCCCGGACCAGGATCCGGCGTTCGCGGCGTCGCTCAGGCTGTCGCGGGCCTGCGGCTCCCGGCCCGCGGGAGCCTCCGCATGACCATCCGCGAGTTCCAGCAGCTCATCGAGCGCACGTACTACGAGCGCGACGCCCGCCGGGGCCCCGGCCTGACCTTCGCCTGGTTCGTCGAGGAAGTCGGCGAGCTTGCCAGGGGGATCGTCCGGCCCGGGCGCGCCGGCCTGGAGGGGGAGTTTGCCGACGTGCTCGCGTGGCTCGCCACGCTGGCGTCCCTGCACGGCATCGATCTGGAGGGGGCGGCCGCGGCCAAGTACGGCGCGGGCTGCCCGCGCTGCGGCGGCGTGCCGTGCCGCTGCGCGCCCGCGTAGCCGCCCATTGACTTGGCCGGCCCCGACGGTACCATGTGAATTCCACGGGGGCCTCCCTGGAGAAGGCTGCGAATGCTCAGGCGACCGCCGCTCGTCCTCTGGCGCTACATCGGACTGGAGATCATCGCGATCTTCGTGCTCGCGCTCATCGTCCAGTCCGTCATGAACATCGCCGTCGTCGCCTTCCAGCTCGTCCAGAACGACGGCCTGACCCTGGGCTACATCTGGCCGTTCCTCTCCAAGATCTCGATCCTCTCGACGTACTACACCCTCCCGATCTCGCTGCTCTTCGCCGTCACGCTCGGGTTCGGACGCATGGTCGCCGATCGCGAGGTGACGGCGCTCAAGGCCTGCGGCCTGTCGCATCTCCAGCTCATGGCGCCGGCGCTCATCCTGGGCCTGGCCTGCACCGCGGTCACGGACTACCTGAACGGCTCCGTCCTCCCCGAGATCGGCTACGAGAAGCGCAATCTCGGCCGGCGCCTCCTCGCGCAGCTCACCGACCTGGGCGAGGGGACCGATTTCAGGCTGCCGCTCCCGCGCAACATGGGCAGGATCTACTGCGGCAGGTACCACGGGAACATCCTCGATGACGTGTTCATCTCCGTGCAGGACATCGGCCGCCTGACGGGCGAATCCGCGGTCGCATCGGCCCGGGAGTTTCCGATCCAGATCTCGGCGCGGCGCGCCGAGGTCAGGCGGGTCAACGACACGCTGCTCGAGGTCGACTTCGACGATGCCCGCATCGACGTGCCCGACGACATTCTCCGCGGCGACAAGGGCGACTCGCACTTCTTCCAGAAGATCGGCGTCGGCAGGTACCGGCTGCCGATCGCGCTCTCGGAGGCGCAGGAACGCGAGTGCGACCGCGACACGGCGCTCCTCCGCCGGGAGCTCGCGGAGAACCAGGGCCTGCTCGGGGCCGCGATCGCGCGGATGGAGGCGGAGCGGGACATCGAGGCCCGCCGCGGGCTCGCGCAGACGGCCGATGCGCTGCGGCGCGACATCACCAAGGCGCGCATCGAGATCTCGTCGCGGCGCGCGTTCTCGCTCTCGTGCCTGACGTTCCTGTGGGCCGCCGCGCCGCTCACCTTCCTCCTGAACAACCGCAACAGGCTCGTGCCGTTCTTCGCCGGCAACCTGCTGGCGATCTGCGTGTTCTATCCGTGCATGATGATCGGCACGCAGATCGCCAGGACCGGCGCGCCCGCGCCGCTCGTCATCCACGCGGGCAACGCGATCCTCTTCGCGGCGGGCTGCGCCCTTCTGCTCCGGCTGCGCAGGACGTGAGGACCGTGCCATGCGCGTGTGGAAGCTGCTGACCTCGTTCATGTCCGTCCGCGACCGGTACGTGCTCGAGAACTACCTCTACGCCTACTTCATCTGCGCGCTCTCGTTCACGGGCCTGTACATCGCCACCGACACGCTGAGCCGCATCGGCAAGTTCCTGGACGCGCCCGGCCCGCTCGCGAAGACGCTCCTGGAGTACTACGGCGTCATGCTCCCGGTGGCGTACACGTACTACCTCGGCCCCATGCTCACCCTCTCGGCGGGCATGTTCGCGCTCACGCTGCTCAACCGCAACAACGAGCTCCTGCCGCTCAAGTGCTCGGGCATGAGCCTGTACCGCATCGTGGCGCCGATCTTCGCGGTGGGGCTCGGATTCGCGGTCCTGACGTTCATCCTGCAGGAATTCGTCATCCCCTCCATGAAGGACGAGATCCGCCGGGTCTACGCCTTCGCCCACAAGAAGACCGCGAAGGAGGCGCTGCTGCTGGAGGACGCCGCGGGCACCCGTTTCTCGGTGCGCTGCTACTGGCCGCTCGAGAAGTGCGGCGAGTCGGCGAGGGTCGTCTTTCGCGCGGCGGCGCCGGCCGGCGGCGGCGCCGCGGTCGTCAGGGAGTACGTCGCGGACTTCATCGTGTGGGAGGCCGCCTCCGAGATGCCCCGCGGCGGGCTCTGGGCCCTCAAGCGCGGGCGCGAGTCGGTCCGCGAGTACCGGTACGACGAGCGCGGCCTCCCGCTGCGCGCGCCGGACAACAAGCTCTGGATCGAGTACGAGCGGCTCGCGCTCGACACCGATCTGCTCCCCGAGGACTTCGAGACCGAGGGCGACGGCTCGCAGTATCTCTCGATCGCCGAGCTCTCGCGCCAGCTCGAGCGGCGGCGCTACGCATCGCCGCTCCTCGTCAAGCTGCACCAGCACTGGGCGTATCCCCTGACCCACGTGGTGCTGCTCCTCCTCGGGCTGCCCTTCGTCCTGAACCAGAACAACCGCAACGTCTTCCTGGGCATCCTCGTGAGCTGCGTCATCTGCGTCGCCTTCTACGTCGTCAACGCGATGTGCGTCGAGCTCGCCGGCAAGGGGACGCTGCAGCCGCTCGTGTCGGCGTGGCTGCCCGTCCTGATCTTCACGGGCCTGGGGGCGGTGCTGTTCGACAACCTGAAGACGTAGCCGTTCACGGTTTTCCCGCCGTGTTCCGGTGCACGGGCATGTGCCATCTGACGGAGAAGAAACCACAGAGGCACAGAG